>CAYWSQ010000162.1:0-9145 GCA_964460925.1 uncultured Flavisolibacter sp.
CTGGCCATGCTCCTCAGCTTTCAGCAGATCCGGGCTCTTTTTGCCTTCCGCTTCAATAAGGAATTCAATGAAAACAAGGAAGCCCCTACCCTTCGTGTGCTTTCCTGGAATGTTAGCAAATGGTCAGAGAATAAAAACTCCATACGCAACCGGCCGGAAAACAGTTTCCGGAATCATATGATGGACCTTGTTGGAATGCAAAATGCAGATGTTTTATGCTTCCAGGAATTTTTCCAGTGTTATGCTCCTACCCTCTTTCCCGAAAACATCGAGCCTATTAAAAAAATGGGTTATCCCTATTATTATTTTTCTCCTTCAGGCATTACGGTTAATGGCGCCTTTCAAACCGGCTTAATGATATTTTCAAGGTATCCTATTAAGGACACGGCTTTCTTCAAACCTGCACCTGGTAATAACAGTGAAGGATTCAGTTATGCTGATATTGATTTTAATGGAAAAACAATCAGGGTCTTCAATGCACACCTGGAATCACCCCGCATCAACCGAACGGATTATATTGAACCCGGCAAAACAGAAGGCGCGGGTGGTTTACTGAAAAAAATAAAACGGGGTTATACTTTCAGGTCAATACAGGTAAAAAATCTCAGTGAGGTAATGAAAGCAAGCCCTCATCCTGTAATGCTTTGTGCAGATCTGAATGATGTACCCAATTCGTACACTTACTTTAAAGTAAAGGGATCCAGCCTGCAGGATGCATTTCTTGAAAAGGGCTCAGGACTGGGCAGGACCTTCCGTTTCATTTCACCTACGCTGCGCATTGATTATATTATGGCTGATAAAAAGTTTGAAGTGCTGCAGTTCAGCAAACCCGGGTTTCTTTATTCCGACCATTACCCGCTGGTAACAGATCTGCAGTTTAAATAATCAAAAGCTGAAGCTGGAGAGGCTGGCCGGGCAAACCAGGCGGTTGCTTTTGCGTTTACCGTTAACCGTTACATGCAGGATGTTAATCTGTTCATTTTGAAAATCACAAAGCATGGAATTGTTCACTTCCATTTTGCTGACAGTGCCGATCTGCTCTGCTTCAAAATAGGCATACACAGATTCCTTATCATATTCGTATCCGATAAAATTGTATTTGACAGGTTTGCCGTCAACCGTGAGAGAGATATGTTTGGAAACATAATCAGGCACCAGGCGGTCAAATTGTGATTTATCCTTATCGGTGGTAATATCAAGCGTGGTGCGGTAATTTTTTTCCAGTATGCTTTCCAGGTCATCGGCAAACATCTTGCAACTGATCTCGAGGGTTTTCGCTGCCGAATTATGGTTGATCTCTGTCACAGCCAGGTAAAAAGGATGGACAGATTTTTCCACCACACCAGTTGGCAAAGGCAGCATGGAGGCCCATGATATCAAAAACCATTTAAACAGGATAAGTGCCATCAGCATATAATTTTTCGGTGTTACAAAACTCTGTTTTATTTTGAAGCCTCAAACATTAAAAAGGTTAAAACCGTCAGGCATCCTTAACGCACATGGAAGATTTTGGTTTTTATTTCAGGTTCGGCTGGGATCATATCATTGATACAGGCGCCCTGGATCATATCCTGTTTATAGCCGTTCTTTCCGCTATCTATATGCTGAAGGACTGGAAGCAGGTGCTGATCCTGGTCACCGCCTTCACCCTCGGCCATGCCATTACAATGATCCTGAGTTCCCGCAACCTGGTTGAAGTGAATACAGCGTGGATCGAATTTTTGATACCCTGCACCATTGTGGCTACCGCCATTACCAACCTGTTTCAGAAAACATTTACACATAAGGCCATTCGTGTCAATTATTTCCTTGCCCTGTTTTTCGGGCTGATTCACGGGCTGGCCTATGCCAACCTGATCAAGTTCATGCTGGTGGATGAACAGGATTTTATCGTCACCTGGCTTGGATTCAGCCTGGGCCTGGAAGCCGGACAGATCCTGGTGGTGCTTGTCCTGCTTTTACTGGCAGAGGTTTTCGTGAACCTGTTAAAATTGAACAGGAGGATCTGGGTGCTGCTGGTATCCGGGATGGTTCTGGTAGTTTCGCTCAAAATGGCTATTGAAAGAATCCCTTAGCTTGTTTTTTTTATCGACTTTACTTTTAAATAAATAACACATGAAGAAAGTTTTTTTGTTTTTTGTATCAGCCGCCTGTCTTACCGCGGTGCATGCACAGAACATTCAAAACAACCCTGGTTCCAACCATGGCAACAAGTTTGAACAGTTGGGTACCATTCTGCCTACGCCAAATGAATACCGTTCCGCAAGCGGTGCCCCCGGACCCAAATACTGGCAGCAACGTTGTGATTATGACATCAAGGCCACGCTTGATGAAAAAGCATTAAAACTCACTGGCTCGGAAACCATCACTTATTACAATAACTCACCGGATGTGCTCAGGTATCTCTGGCTCCAGTTGGATGAGAACGAACACAGTTCTGTGAACAATGCCAACTACCAGACCAGCAATACCATGCCGAGGAACGCTATACTCTCGCAGTTGGAGACTATGGAAAAGAGTAAGACAGATAATGGTTACGGTCATAAGATCACCAAACTTACCGATGCACTGGGCAAGGCATTAAAATATACCATCAACAAAACCATGATGCGCGTGGAACTGCCCCAACCGTTGAAACCCGGGCAGAAATTTATTTTCAAATGCGACTGGTACTACAACATCCCAGACCGCATGACCCTTGGCGGACGAGGTGGATATGAGTATTTCGCTGAAGATGGCAACCATATTTTCACCATCGCGCAATGGTATCCCCGTTTATGTGTTTATACAGATTATACAGGATGGCAGAATAAACAATTCACCGGCCGCGGTGAATTTGCGCTCACCTTCGGAAACTTTAAAGTGCAGATGACTGTGCCTGCCGATCACGTTGTGGGCAGCACAGGTGAATGCCTGAATTATACTCAAACCCTTACTGCCACGCAACAGGCAAGATGGAGACAGGCACAAACAGCAAAGGATGTGGTGGAGATTGTAACACTCGCAGAAGCGAAGAATGCAGAAGCTAAAAAAAGCAAAGCCACCAAAACCTGGATCTTCAAAGCTGAGAATGTGCGGGATTTCGCCTGGACCTCATCCAGGAAATTTGTAATGGATGCCATGCCGGTAACTGTGGAAGGAAAGAAAATCATGTGCATGAGTTTTTATGGCAAGGAAGCTTATAATCTCTGGCGCCGTTATTCCACCAAGGTGGTGGCTCATACCATAAAAACTTATTCGAAATATTCCATCCCTTACCCTTATCCTACCGCCCAGAGCGTGGAGGCTTCAAGCGGAATGGAATACCCGATGATCTGCTTTAATAATGGCCGTACCAACCGCGATGGTTCTTACAGCGAGCAGACCAAATATGCCATGATCGGTGTGATCACTCACGAGGTAGGACATAATTTTTTCCCGATGATCATCAACAGCGATGAACGCCAGTGGAGCTGGATGGATGAAGGCATCAATTCCTTTGTTCAACACCTCACACAGGAGGAATTCGATAACCGATATCCATCCCGCCGTGGTGCTGCCTGGGCCATGACCGATTATATGAAGCTGCCCAAGGACCAGTTGGAACCCATCATGACCAATTCAGAGAATATCATTCAGTTTGGCAACAATGCTTATGGCAAACCGGCTACAGCGCTCAACATCCTGCGTGAAACAGTGATGGGCCGCGAACTGTTTGACTATGCCTTCCGTGAATATTCTAGGCGGTGGGCCTTCAAACATCCAGAGCCTGCTGATTTTTTCCGCACTATGGAAGATGCAAGCGGTGAAGACCTTGACTGGTTCTGGAGAGGATGGTTCTATGGTACCGATGCAGTTGATATTTCACTGGATTCGGTGAAATATGCAAAGGCCCAGCCTGGAACACCACCTCAGAATGCCAACAGGCCTGCATTGCAGCCACTCGATAAACCGGCAATGGTTGTTGAGGATATTTCGAAGATCAGGAACCGCGAAGAAGGCATCAATTTCCAGACTGATGCTGATACCAGCCTTCGTGATTTTTACTGGAGGTATTCCCGTGGTCTCGAGCCTTACGATACTGCCAGGTATGCAAGTCCGGCTGGTGGTTTCGCAATGAATACCGAAGCATTGACCGCTGAAGAACAGGCAAAGTATGCAAACAAACATTTTTATGAACTGCATTTTTCCAACAAAGGCGGACTTGTTTCTCCCATTATCATTGAATGGACCTACAAGGACGGATCAAAGGAAATGGAGCAAATCCCTGCCTGGGTCTGGAGGTATAACGAAAACAAAGTGACCAAGTTTTTCATGAAGGATAAGGAAGTCGCTTCCATCAAACTGGACCCATTGCAGCAGACCGCTGATATTGACCAGTCGAACAACAACTGGGGAGGTCCAACTTCAGAACCAAGCAGGTTCCAGTTATTTAAAATGAAACAGGCTGCCAGAGGTTATTCAAATAATGTGAACCCCATGCAGAAAGCACAGGAGAAGAAGGATTTCTAAATAAGATGATCATTTTATTCAAAGCCATCCACCGGGTGGCTTTTTTTATTGGTTAGTTCCCTGGTCACAGTAAATTTATTACTGTTAAGCTCACACGCTTTGTGAAGCGGTCATCATTAAAAACAAGCAAATGAAAACAGAAGAAAGTTTACTGGAGTTCAGCCGGCGCTGGGACCTTGCCATGGAAGGAAATGATGCGGATCTGATCGGGAGTTTCATGGATGATGACTGGGTGATCATTGCAACCGACGGAGGCATCACTGCAAAAGAAGGTTTCCTGCAGCACATCAGGTCAGGCGCTTTGACGCATGATACAATGCGGTCTGATTTCGACAGGATGAGAATATATGGAGACACCGCTGTAATCACCAGCAGGGGTACCAGTGCAGGACATTATCTATCACAGCCTTTTTCATTTTATGAATGGTCAACCAATATATTTCACTGGAAAAATGATCAATGGACCTGTGTGCTAACGATGCTGACACCGGCAAAATCAGAAACGGTCAGCGAAGAAAATCCCTGACACCTTTCAGGAAATCTTCCTTGTGCTCAGGAAAAAACATGGAAATGTGATCAGCTTCTGGCCAGATCCATAACCGTACACGGGGAATGTAGCGGCCCATGATCCATGCATTGCCAACCGGCGCTGCAGGATCAAGCGCTCCATGGATCACCAGGGTTTCTGCCTGGATGGCAGCAAGCATCTTTGGTGTGATATCAGGGTCATTGGAAGGAAGCCTGAAATCATAAAACTGCCTGGCAAGCCGCATGCCCTTTTCCGGACCATGTAATAGCGTCATCTCGAGAGAATCCGTAACAAAATTATTAGGACTGCCCAGTGAGCCAATAAAACTTCTTGTGGAATCAGAGAATTTTACCTGCGCAGCTATGATGATCATTTTTTTGATGGGCAGATCTTTGAATGAGGCCATGTATAATGCAGAAATACCACCCGAACTGAAACCCATAATATGAAAAGAGTCCAGTTGAATCTGTTTCACAAACTTTGCCAGGTGCAGGGAAGCCAGGGAATGATAATAAGCATTTCCGGAGTCGAGTACATCAGACCTGCCATGACCGGGAAGATCCACCGCAATCACCCTGTAGGTCCGTGACAGTGCTTCCACATAGGGCTTCCAGTCCTCCGCTGACCTGTTGAAACCATGGAGCAACAGCAAAGGTGTGCCTATACCCGTTACCTCGTAGTAAATGTTTTTGCCATTCACCATCTCTGTCCTTCCATTGCCTGCATAAGGCAGTTGGGAGAAAACCCTGTTCACGACTATTGACAGGCAGAAGGTGATCAGAAGACGTGAAATCATTGTAAATTGATTATTTAAATTTAGGGAAGTCTGTTGATTAGTGGACCATAGACAATGGTCCATGGACAATGGACTATCAACTTCCACCATGAACACCAGCCAGCTCCTCATCCGTCACTTCTACACCTGTTTCAGCCAGCGTGATTATTATGGCATGCAGGAATGTTATGCACCTGATGCCCGTTTCTCCGACCCGGTGTTCCCGGGTCTTGACAGCAGGCAGACCAAAGCCATGTGGGAAATGTTATGCAAGAGAGGCCGGGATCTTCAAATTGAATTCAGTGATATAAAAGCCAATGGTGAAAATGGAAGTGCCAACTGGGTGGCCCGCTACAGTTTTTCACAAACAGGAAGGAAGGTAGTGAACAGGGTGCATGCTGAATTCCAGTTCCGCAATGGCTTATTCATCCGCCATGAAGATCATTTCAATTTTTACAAATGGTCAAGGCAGGCACTCGGTTTGCCCGGACTATTGCTGGGCTGGACGCCGGGCTTTCAGAAAAAAGTGCAGCAAAAAGCAGGTAAAGGTCTGCAGAAATTCATTGAGCATTCTCATTGACCCATGCAGGTAAAGCTTCCAGGAGTTTCAAACTCCTGTCTTCCTTCTTCCACGCCAATGTATGCGTGCCATTGGTAATGACCAGGAAATCAACAGGCACACTCATATTATATCGCAGTACCTGTTGCAGCACCCGGTCACTGAGATCCACACCTGGCTCCTTGCATTCCACCAGCATCCATGGGCGGTGCGCCGGGTCATACACCAGGATGTCAAATCTTTTTTTCAGATCATTCAGAAAAATCTCTTTTTCGATGGCAATAAGTGTGGAAGGATACTTCAGGGAACTTACCAGGTAGTTTACAAAATTCTGCCTCACCCATTCTTCCTGCGTGAGCGGCATCCAGCTTTTCCGGATCACATCAAAAATATACCTGCGCTCTCCTTCTTTTTTGATGCGAAAACTTGGTGAGGGAAATTTCACATCTATCATGCATCAAACCTAATGATTAAATTCGTTGCATAAAGGCGGTTATTCAAAAATCAATGCCTGTCATCAATATGAGCATGAAGTCCAAAGAAGATATCGTAAAAAACTGGTTGCCGCGCTACACGGGAGAATCGCTGGGAAATTTCGGGAAATACATCCTGCTTACCAATTTCAGCAATTATGTTAGAATGTTCGCTGAATGGAACAATGTTCCGATCGTGGGCACCGACAAACCCATGCAATGCGCTACAGCAGAAGGCATCACCATTATCAATTTCGGTATGGGAAGTCCCACCGCTGCCACGGTAATGGACCTGCTAACGGCTATTTCACCTGAAGCGGTGTTATTTCTTGGCAAATGCGGCGGGCTCAAAAGGAGAAATAAACTGGGTGACCTGATCCTCCCTATCGCCGCCATCAGGGGCGAGGGAACTTCCAACGATTATTTCCCCGCCGAAGTACCGGCCATGCCTGCCTTCGCCCTGCAAAAAGCCATTTCAACCACTATCCGTGAATACGAAGTGGATTATTGGACCGGCACAGTGTACACCACCAACCGGAGGGTGTGGGAGCATGACGAACCTTTCAAAGAATATCTTCAAAAAATCCGGGCTTATGCAATCGATATGGAAACGGCAACCATTTTCGCCGTTGGATTTTATAATAAGATCCCGACCGGGGCACTGCTGCTGGTGAGTGACCAGCCCATGGTGCCGGAAGGTGTAAAGACTGAAGAAAGCGACCGCAAGGTTACCGAGCAGTTTGTTGAAAGACACCTCAGGATCGGTGTGGATTCACTGAAGCAGTTGATCAATGGCGGACAAACGGTAAGGCATCTTCGTTTTTAATAGCATAATTTTTGCATCCTCATTGAAAATCATTTTTCATGAAATTTTTTTTGATCCTCAGTTCTGTTGTTTTACTGGCCACTGAAAAATCATGCAAGAATCAAAAAGCTGTTGACTCCTGCTTCAAGGGCAGGCTCGAGGTGAAGGGCGGATGCATGAATTATACAATCAGCCTGCAGGAAGGCAATATGGACACATCATGGTATGTGAAGGAATGGACCGATGATCATTCAGGCAAACAGTATCAAAATGTTTTTGCACTGGGAAGCCGTTGTAATTTTCCCGCTGGCATCAATGAAGGCGATGAATTTTATTTTACCATTGACAGCCTCGCGCCGCAGGACTGCGCTGTGTGCATGATGTATTACCCCGTGCCCGGAAAAAAACTCATGATCAAAGTTCAGGATCAACCCTGTGAAAAGAAACAGTAATTCATCTAAAACCCTCAATCGTTATCAGGCCCCTGCTTTCCATATCTTCCCTTTCTGTTGATTTTTCCAGTGATGGCAATCGCACCCAGGCTGTGAAAAATATTTCCCTCGAAGTAAATCGTGGAGAGATCCTGGCAATTGTGGGTGAAAGTGGTTCAGGAAAATCGGTTACCTCTCTTTCCATTCTCCAGCTCCTGCCACAGCCTCCCGCGATCTACAGCAGTGGCTCGATTTATTTCTCAGAAGACGGGCAAACCGTCATTGACCTGCTGAAGATCCCTTCCGCTGACATGCAGAAGATCCGCGGACATCGTATCGCGATGATCTTCCAGGAACCTATGACCTCACTCAACCCTGTTATGACCTGTGGCCGCCAGGTAATGGAAGCCCTGCTCATTCATAAAAAGATCAGCCCTGATGGTGCCCGTAAAGAAGTGATCAACTGGTTTGATAGGGTGAAGCTGCCGCAGCCCGCGCAGATGTTTGACCGCTATCCGCACCAGTTGAGCGGGGGACAGAAACAAAGAGTGATGATAGCAATGGCTATGATCTGCCATCCTTCCCTGCTTATTTGTGATGAACCAACTACAGCTTTGGATGTGACTGTTCAGAAAACTATCCTGGAACTGATCAAAGAACTGCAACTGCAGGAAAACATGGGTGTGATCTTCATTACGCATGACCTGGGTGTTGTGGCGGAGATCGCAGACAGGGTGGCCATCATGTATAAAGGCGAGATCGTGGAACAGGACCATGCCGCAAAAATTTTTAAAGCACCGGCGCATGTGTACACTAAGGCATTGATCGCCTGCAGACCGGCCATGCATCCGAAAGGTGAAAGACTGCCCGTAGTTTCAGATTTCCTCAACCCGGGTAGTAAAGAGGCTGTTACCAAACCGGCTGATCAACAAATTCCTGACAATTCCACACCTCTTATTGAGGTAAAGGACCTGGTAGTGCAGTTCCCGGGAAGAAAAAGTTTTTTTGGTAAACCATCTTCTTATATAAAAGCAGTGGACCATGTGAGTTTCACCATTAACCAGGGAGAAACACTGGGACTG
>CAYWSQ010000163.1:0-9119 GCA_964460925.1 uncultured Flavisolibacter sp.
CCAATCTCTCAGAAAAAGAACAGTTCCAGAAAGCCATGAAATGGGCCGAGGAGAAAAAAGCAGGATAGCCATAAGCTAATAGCCAATGGCCATTGGCCTTACTTCCCTTTAATCCCCACCAACTCCACATCAAACACCAGCACTGATCCACCCGGTATGGCCGCGCCCTGGTCGTTAAGTCCATAACCCAGTTGGTAAGGAATGTAGAATTTGAATTTGGATCCAACCGGCATGAGCTGAAGACCTTCGGTCCATCCTTTGATCACGCGGTTGGCAGGAATGGTAAGTGGTTCACCCCTCTTGAAGGAATTATCAAATTCCACCCCTGTGAAAAGCGTTCCTGCATAATGGGCGATGACGGTATCGGTTGCCATGGGTTTGGGACCTGTACCCATCTGGATCACTTCATATTGCAGTCCGGAAGGAGTGACCTTCACATTTGGATTCTTTTTATTGGCAGCGAGAAATGCTTCGCCTTTTTTTACATGATCGCAAAGCTGGGGATTGGAATGACACATGAAGATCAGGTTGGACTGCTCTTCGGTGAGTAGAGGCTTCTTATTCCCCTTCACATCATTGATGGCTCTAGTTACCAGGGCTGCGTTAAGCTGGATGCCCTGGTCTTTATAAAAATTCACTACACTAAGACCAATAGCATAGCTCATGGAATCATTGGCGTTTTTGAGAACAGGCGCCGGGGCGGCTGTTTTCTGGGGTACAGGTTTGGCTGGATTGGATTTCTGTGCCTGCGCGGCCATTGCGAAAAAAGATAAACCTGCAAGGAGGTATAATTTCATATTCATAAATGTTAAGTAACAAAAATAATCTTCAGCCTTCAAATGGTTGTGAATGATAAATTAATTTAGCGGATGCTGAATGCCACCATCAATCTTTACAAAGCTGCTTACAGCGGGCTTTCCAGGCCGGTATGGTGGCTGGCGCTGGTGATCTTCATCAACCGCAGCGGTACCATGGTGATCCCCTTCCTCATGGTTTATCTCACCGGGATCGGGTTTTCAAAAACAGAAGCGGGTTATGTGATGGGTGCCTTCGGGCTTGGCGCCATCCTGGGAGGATACATAGGAGGGCGGCTAACCGACCGTTTCGGGCATTTTCATGTACAGGTATTCAGCCTTTTCATTAACGGGGTAATGTTTATTGTGCTGGCGCAAATGAATACACTCTTACAGTTTGCTACCTGCATTTTTATTCTGAGCAGTCTTGGAGAAGCATTCCGGCCTGCAAATTCCGCCGCTATTGCCAGTTACAGCACTGATGCAAACCGTACAAGATCTTATTCTCTCAACAGGCTGGCCATCAATCTGGGCTGGGGTATCGGTCCGGCAGTGGGCGGACTGGTGGCCAGCAAAAGTTTTATCCTCCTGTTCTGGCTCGATGGTTTTACCTGCATGGGAGCGGGGCTCCTGCTTTACCTGTTGTTCCGCAAGGATAAGAACAGGAAGATGAAAAAGCAGGTCGTGCATAATGAGCTTCGTGGTAATTCAGCATTTAAAGACCGGATCTTTCTTTTCGGCATGTTTTGCATTTTCCTGGTGGGACTTTGTTTTTTCCAGGTCTTCAGCATGATACCTGTGTATTACGAGGAGGTTTTGCATTTCAGTAAGGTTACCATCGGGGTGCTGTTAGCACTGAATGGACTGCTCATTGCCCTTTTTGAAATGGTGCTGGTGTACAAGCTGGAAAACAAACGGAACCCGGTCTGGTACATGCTGGCAGGCGCTGTTTTTATTGGGACATCTTTTTTGTTCTTTCTGATCTCTCCTGTTTTTATTGTAGCACTGTCAGGCATTATTGTGATCACGGTAGGAGAGATGCTTCTCTTCCCATTTGTGAATAATTTCTGGGTGCAGCGAAGCAATGAGCACAACCGCGGACAGTATGCAGGCGTTTATACCATGTCATTTTCATTTGCATTGGTGCTAGCGCCTACATTTTCCGCGCAGGTGGCCCAGCATCTGGGTTTCCCGGTGTTATGGATCATTAATTTTATCTTGTGCGGCCTAGCGGCCCTTGGTTATTTTATTTTGAGAAAACAACTGATCAATGAAACCATTCAATCGCCTTCTGCAACTACGCTGGTCTGACCTGGATCCTAATTTTCATGTAAGGCATTCGGTCTATTACGACTGGGGTGCATTCTGCCGCATAGAATTTTTGAATGAATACGGTTTAACAGCTCAGGTAATGCAGCAGTTGAATTTCGGACCTATCCTCTTCAGGGAGGAATGTGTATTCAGGAAAGAAATTAAATCGGGTGACGAGATCACGATTGACCTGGAGATCATCAGGGCAAGGAAAGATTATTCACGCTGGAGCATACAGCATCATCTCAAAAAAGGAGAGGGACTATGTGCCATTCTTACTGTTGATGGTGCCTGGATGGATGTAACCAAAAGAAAACTTTCTTCACCCCCTGAAAAAGTGCACGAGGTGTTTGAGCTGATGCCAAGGAGGGAGCAATTTGAGTGGATGTGATGGTGGTGTTGGCATTGCAAATTGCTAATTGCTCACAAACACCCCTCAAATAAACGTGAGTAATTGTGACTGGAAATTCTTCAGGGATGATTAATTGTTCTCGATGATTTTTATTTCTTCTTCGGTCAGTTCGTACAGTTGGTAAACCAATTGATCTATTTGGTTTTCTAAAGCAGTTGTGTCTGCTGATGGGTTGTCTTTCTTATTCTTAATGATCTGTTCTACTTTCGCTATAAACGGCATAGTGTCTGAAGGATAAGTAACAGGAATACTTTCGATATAGGCTTTAGACATTGAAAAATATCCACCTCTGACTTTTGAAACTATTGCATCTAAATAAAAGTTGATGAGCTTAGAATTTAAAATGCCTAATAATGATAGGTCATTAATAGGTATCATAAACGCAGTTTTGTTTAAATAAACGCCGCCTTCAACTATACAAAATTGGTTTCCTAATGAAGTTTCAGCCCAAACAATTTTTTTCTTCTCAAATTCTAAATGATAATCCACGGAATCTTGTATTTCAAACCACTTATATGAACCTGGCTTTCTCCCTTGCAATGAATTTGAATCTTTGGTTTTGGGGGTTAATTGCTTGATATAAAACTCTAAATGTTCAATAATCGAAGGGTACTTATTAATTTCAAGTCCTCTCCTTGCGAAAATCAACCATTTTTTGGGCGTTGGGGTTTGGTATTTTTTTATGTCTTTGCCATCTAAAAATGGCTTTATTATATCTGCACATTTAGCATCGGTCTCAATCAGTTGATTTCTTTTGTATTCATCAATTATAAAAGCCTCATTAAATCCTGTTAGAATTCCTCGATACATCTTGTGATTTACCAAATGTCCAAGTGGAACTCCCTTACTTCTTAATTTTATTAAAATTCTTTGTATGGTGGTGCTGCTTAAAGTCCATGCTTCATTGTTTAATTCATCAACTAAGACTTCTACACTGTTTTCTTGTTTGAAACCATCAATGCCATATGGCAAAGTTAAAGTAGTAATATTCGTGGCGATAAAACTCTTTGTTGACTGACTTTTAGATAGTGATAAAATTGATGGATAGGTGGTAGCTTCTTCAAAAACTGGCAAATCTCCGAAATCAATTATTTCTACTATTTTATTTGATTTGATTATTTCCCGAATTTTTTTTCCATATGCTGCTTTCATCCATTTATTTGGAACTATAAATATGAAATTTCCGTTTTGTTTTGTGTTATTAATTCCAATCTCAATAAAGTAGACAAATAGATCCGCGGTTCCGACAAAACTTTTAAAATTCTGTTCAAGGAAAGGTTTGATTTCTGTCAATTCCTCTTGTCTTATATAAGGTGGATTTCCAATCACCACATCAAAACCTACAAAATTGCCATCATCATTCAGCACTTCAGGAAATTCAAACCGCCATTCAAAAGCATTTTCAAAGATTTTATTCGCTTTTATTTCTTCGATCTCGGCTTCAAGTTTTTTAGTCTCGTGAGTCAGTTGCGTTACTTTTTTATTCCAATCGGTTTTTTCCTTTTTGCTCAATTCAAAAAGTTGTGCCTGGTTGGTCAGGGTAAACAAATCACCCTGGAGTTTGCGTAACTTCTTTGCTTTCGGATCGTTCAATGAAATTTCACTTCTGAAATCCGATTTAATGCCGGCAATCAGCCTCTCCATTTCTCTTTTTTGTTCCTTGCTCTCAGCGTTCCGGTAAGTGGCCACTGCTACCCGGTAGCTGTCAATTGTCCACCGGCTTTTTTTCAGAGCCTGCTTTAAGTCGGAGTCAATGGCAAAACGGCTCACCAGGGAATTTCCGCATTTGATGTTGATGTCAATATTTGGAAGCGTTTCCAACTCACCTCCTTTGGCTGGGCCGGGGGAGGTTTTGTAATAAGCGTTTTTCAGAAGCTCGATCCACAGGCGCAAACGGCAAATCTTTACCGAATTGGGATTGATGTCAACCCCGAAAAGACAGTTTTCAATGATGGTTTGTTTTTCATGGAAAAGCGTTTCCTGTATGCGCTGGCTTTCCTTGTTGCCTGGGCTGTATTCAAAAAGTTCTCCTTCTTCGTCTGTAACGATCAGTTCATCATTTACCACTTCTACCTGGTATTCTTTCAGGCGTTTTCCGTCACGATCCTGTAGTATTTTCAAGTCGTTCTTAACGGCAATCATTTCATTGAGAGCCGAAACCAGGAAATGTCCCGAGCCAACAGCCGGGTCGCAGATTTTGATGCTGTTTATAATATGGTTGGCTTCTTTCCGGTCATCAATTTTATTGTAGAGTTCCTCAAGGTTTGTGCAGTTCCATTTTTTGGTTTCATTGAATTTTTGCACCACCGCTTTACGAATGGTTTCACGGCACATGTACATGGTAATGAAACCCGGGGTGAAAAAAGAACCGTCTTTATAGCCGTTTATTTTTTCGAAGATCAGTCCGAGTACGGAGGCGTTGATCAGCGTTTTGTTGTCTTCCTGGATTTCTTCCCCGCCTTCCGCGCCAAAATCGTAAGCATCCAAAAACTCAAACAGGTATTGAAGCGTGGCAAGGCTGCCCGATCGTTTTCTGCCCTGCTGGTCTTTCAGCACGGTTTGCGAATAAAGCGGAATGGTTTTATCGTCTTTCAGATTGCTGATGAACAAAGTGGCCTGCTCAATATCTGTTGGCTCAAAAAGTGATGAATTGAGATAAGGAACTTTTTCGAAAGACCTTTTGACATCCTCGTTTCTTTCTTCAGATTTGCGTGCCAGCACCTGGAAAAACAGGCTGTTCAGGTCATCGTAATTCCCGATTTTGTCAGAATTGAGAAAGGAAAATGATTTGTCGCCCTTGTGATAGGTGATGAGCTGGGCTTCCAGTAATTTCAAAAAAAGAATCCTGTTGATCCAGGTAATCGAAAGTTCAAGGGCAACATTAAAAAGTCTTTCCTGTTGATTGTTGCCGAATTGACTTGGTTTCTCCAGCCGGCTTAATTTATCCAGGCTGTCAAGCTGGATGATGGCATCTTCAAGAATGGTTCCAGTGTGGCGTTCTCCTTCCTTGTTTCGTTCAATCAGTTTTTTGCTGCCTTCTTTGGTTTCTGTTAAACCGATGATATGCAGCAACTCGCTGTAGAAACGTTTGTCCAGGCTATTGCTGTCATTGGTGAACGGAAGTTTTAAAAGATGCTCTGGCGAAAGCAGTTTGAAGAGGGCAATCAGGGAGTTATCGTCTGCCTTGCTGGTATTGCGAAGCGGCTTTTGAAAGTCCTGGATGTTGAAATAGGTAAATTCAATTTCAGAACCAATGGTATCAATAAATGGTTCAGCAACCTGTTTGTAAAAAAACTCTGTTTTGGTGTCTGCCAGGCGACCTGCCTCAAAATCATTGAACTGTTGTACAAGGTTTTTGTTTTGAGCAAACAACCTGTCGAACAGGGTGGCATCAAAAATGAACCATTCGTTGATACTGGTCGCCACCAGGTGTTTTACTTCTAAATTTTTATGTGTAATTCTCTCCCGCAGGTAATACAAAACCAGTTCCTGGAATGCTTTTGCATTCAGTTTCCTGGTTGTGATCATTTCCGCTTTGTTGGTGGGCTTTTTAGCTTCAAGAATAACACCAACTGTAGTGTTTGCATTTTGGCCGTTGTGGATAACAAGATCGTTCCGGCCTTTGGTATTGATAAAATGATGCGGATCGTAATAGGTTTTCTTTAAAAATTCAATGACAAGGTTTTTATGAAACTCCTCGCTTTCCCTGTCATTTGTCCTGTCGAGTAAAGTAATAAGATTGGTTTTGAAACCCTCAATCTCGGTCCGGTTTGGTTTTACTTTTAAAAAGGCCTTGTTCAGTGCCTTTCGGGGCTTCAATTCTTTTAAAATCATTTAAAACCTATATTATTTGTTTCAGCGGTTAAGATAAGTTTTTCGGTTGGAACCGTACCAGGGCGCCAGTAAAAAATGTCACTATGGTTTGTAAGCATTGGAGCTGTGATGGGAAATGTTGAAGCAACCAAATGACTATTCATCCAGTGAACGACCCGACTTTGAACTTTTTATTTTGAACTCCTCTCACTCCCCCAGCATCTTCACCTGCGAAGGAAACCTGCTTGCATGCGCATTGAGGACGGTCCTGATATAACTGTTTTCCTTGTAGGGCTGGATGTAGCCGGCAATGGATTCATGTGTGATCATTTCCATATTCTTTGGCAGGTAGCCCATCCCGAAAAAACTGCCCTGCACCACCATGATGCAGGATAGCTGGTCGGCAGTGAGACCTTTGTCCAGCACTACGTAAGACGGCCGTTGTGTGAGGGAAGCAATGGCCTGCAAAACTCTTTCGTTATACCGGCCGGGGATTTCTTTTTTTTCACAGGCGCCATTACAGTGTTCCTCAGCAATGCCGGTGCAGGGATCATTATCGGTTTGTATGAAGCAAAGCTTTGGACAGAGGGAAAATGTTTTCAGCAATTTTTTTAATACTCCATGCGCATCCACTTTGTAATGAAAGGTGCAAAGTGGGTTGCCGTATTTTCTTTTCTTTTCAATGGCCAGTCTCATATAGCCATTCTGGTCTTCGTACACAAAGATGCCATATACTTCTTCCTGCCTTTTCTGCGAGGTATTGAAAGCGGGCCACAATCTTTTGATCTCTGTTGATTCAAGGATCACCGACATCAGTTCGGTTGCTGTGCTCTGGAAACTGATTGACCAGGTATTGCGGATAAAATTTTGCTTTTGCCTGCTGTCGGAATTATTGCTGAAATGCGAATTCACGCGTGAGCGGATGTTTTTTGCTTTCCCCACGTAGATCACCTTTCCCTTCTGGTCATGGAAATAATAAACACCGGGAGTGGAAGGCAGCGCTTCAAAATCTGATTTCGGTACATGGGGAGGAAGCAATTGTTCTTTGGAATTCCTGCGCAGGCTGGCCGCGATCAGTCCTTTCTGGTCAGCCTCCAGCATTTTCTGGAACAACGTAACGGTAGCCCTGGCATCACCCGCGGCCCTGTGCCTGTTTTCGATGAGGATATCAAGTGACTGGCAAAGATTTCCCAGGCTATAGGAAGGGAAACCCGGGAACACCTGCCTGGCCAGCCTTACCGTGCATAATTTTTTTGAATTGAGTGTATAACCGCATTGTTCGAGATGTGATTTGATGAAGGAGTAATCAAAATTCACGTTATGCGCCACGAAAATATTTCCCTGCAGGCAGGTGAAAACTTTTTCGGCTACCTCTTCAAATGACGGAGCGTCTGCCACCATTTCATTGGTGATACCCGTAAATGCCTGGATATACCTGGGAATGTTCTGGTGAGGATTGATGAGGGTCTCGTATTCCTCTATCACTTTTTGCCCATCGCATACCATGATGCAGATCTCGATGATGCCGTTGGCCGCGGCATAACCACCTGTGGTTTCTATATCTACAACTGCGTACAATGATTAAATTTTTTTGGAGGAGGCTATTACCGATGTAGTTAATTTCGGCCCCGGCTTTTCCGCACCGAAGGTCTAAAAATTTTAGCAATGCAGCAACCCTTTGACAAATTTTTAATGTTCCGCAACCGTCTTGAGAAACAGCGGCGCCACCTGGGTAAACAGGCCAGGAGGCAGGGACTGGGTTGTTACCGCCTTTACGACCATGATATTCCGGAGTTTCCCTTCATTATAGAATTTTATGAAGAGAGCGTTTATGTGAGTGAATACAAACGAAGGCATGCCCTTTCGGAAGATGCACATGAGCAATGGCTGCTGGAATGTAAAAAGATAGTGGCCGAGGTGCTGGAAGTGGAAATGGATTCCATCTACCTCAAATTGCGCCAGCGCAAGGAAGGCCGGCAGGGACAGTACCAGAAGCTGGACTCCAACCGAAATGAAAGGGTAGTGGAGGAAAATGGTTTGAAGTTCATCGTAAACCTGAGCGATTATCTTGATACGGGCCTTTTTCTCGACCACCGGCTCACAAGGCAGATGGTAAGGGAGGAAGCAGAAGGTAAAAACATGCTCAACCTTTTTTGTTATACCGGTTCTTTCTCCGTGTATGCCGCGGCAGGTAAAGCAAACAATATTGTTTCCGTTGACCTCTCCAAAACTTACCTGGACTGGACAGAAAGAAATATGCGGTTGAATTTCCCGGATGCAGTCAATCATTCCACTGTGCATGCCGATGTAAAACAATTTTTAAAAACAAGACAGCCGTTTTTATACGACCTGGTGGTGATGGATCCTCCAACTTTCAGTAACAGTAAAAGAATGGAGGGGATCCTGGATATTCAAAAGGATCATGTGGAACTGGTGAATGATTGCCTGGGGCTGATGCGGGAAGGAGGAGTGCTCTACTTCAGCACGAACTATACCCGCTTTGTACTGGATGAAGAAAATATAAAAGCATCTGTTATCAAAGACATCACAAAGAAAACAACACCTTTTGATTTCGAGGGAAAATTGAAAAGGCAGTGCTGGAGAATGGTGAAGTAATGGGATAGTTGAGCGGAGAGGTAGGAGCAAGGTGTAAGGTGCAAGGAGCAAGGTGTAAGGTGCAAGGTGCAAGGTGCAAGGTGTAAGGTGCAAGGTGTAAGGTGCAAGGTTCAAGAGGTGTACATGCCTAAATAAGGTTGACTTTTTTCAATTTATTATTATTACTACTATCC
>CAYWSQ010000164.1:0-9082 GCA_964460925.1 uncultured Flavisolibacter sp.
GAGGCAGCTCCTTTCAATACCGTGATGGATTCGATATCATCCGGATTGATGTCCGCAGAAGCACTACCGTAGTCATAACCACCACGGCCTGTTCTCTGGTTGGCATCGTTGGATGTAGAGTTGTCAACCGGCACCCCGTCAATCACGAATAATGGCTGGTTGTTGCCACTGATTGATTTGGTACCACGGATCACTACGTTGGTAGATCCGCCCAATGAATTGGACTGCCTCATTTCAAGACCGGAAACCTTTCCTGAAAGATTCTGAACAAAATTGTTAGTACGGGCCTTGCTTACTTCCTCACCCGTTACCTGCTGGGCCGCATAAGGCACCTGGTTACGGGTTCTTCTTACACCAAGCGCAGTCACAATGACTTCGCTCATAGAGGTCTGGTTACTTAAAGAGGCGGTGACAGTGGTCTGGCTGCCAATATTTACTTCAGAAGACTGGTAGCCGGCTGCACTAAAGATCAATATGGCATTTGGTGCCGCTTCAATTGAAAAATTACCGTTGGCATCTGCAGCCACCCCGGTATTGGTATTTTTTACCAGTACAGAGGCAAATGGAACGGGTTTTCCTTGCGCGTCAATTACTTTACCGGTGACGGTCCGGGTTTGTGCCCACGCTATGGTACATAGCAGTGTCAGCACTGAAAGCAGTGATAGGATTTTTCTCATGTGAATGTTCATTTAAATGATAAAACATTAAATATCAATTCCGCAGGCGCGGGGACAATGAAAAAGACAGACGTTCTGTGGAATTTGCTGCCTAAGGTAGAAGATTTTTTAACAATAACTTAAAATCGATGAAAGGCAGGTTTTTCAAGCTGAGCGGTAAGTACTGCTGGGTGAAGTGATGAACGGCAGAGTTTTCAGGGCTTTTTTAGAACAACCACATCAGTTGCAGATTAATGTCGCGGCGGCTTTTACCATAAAAAGCATCCAGCCCACTCCCCTGCTCCAGGGCCTCTTCAAATAAGGTTTGTGACCATCGGAACCAGGCGCGGAAATTTTTTGTGAGCCTGTAATTCAAGTTCACATAATACCTGGAACCGGAATAAAAAACCGCGGGCACCAGGTTGTTATATAGCACATTCGACTCAAAAGAATAGATCCTGCTGTTGTAACCGTCAGTCTGGAAATACTGCAATCTTGCATTTCCACCCCATTTACCCTGCTGAATGCCGGTCTCCAGGTAGCTCATAAATCCCAACTCCTCACCTGCCCTCCCTTTCTCATACCATACCGCTTCCACCCTGCTTTTTAAATGAATTTTTTTACTGAGCTGTGCATTAAAATGAAATCGCAGTTGTTGTCTTGTTTTATTATATACCGGATAAATAGCTTCCTCACCTGGTTCATTCTGCCCTTTTTCCTCGAAGCGGTAACGCAGCATGGCCTGGAAGGTTTTTACAGGCTGGTACTGAACCTGCACCAGGTATTCCCTGCCTGCAGAGGGGGCATGCACGCGGTACCTCAGCCAGGGAAAATTGAAAAAATCCGCATAGGCATTGAGGATCCAGTTGGCCGAAGGCCTGACCGAAATACCGAGGTACCAGCCGCGCTCATTTTCCGGCCGGGTATTCTCGGTGAAGGCATTTGCATTTAAGGATCTGTAAGCAGGTGAAACGTTCCTGTGCAAAAGTGAAAGGTCAACTTTTGCATCAACACTCATCAGCAACCCATTTAAAAAGGCTGTTTTACCCTTAGGATCCGTGGCGGCTTCTCCAAAAAAATGCAGGTTCCGGAAAGTATAACTGTAGTCAAGGCTGGCATTCCACAATACTGTACCTGAAAACCTGTAAAGCTGGTAAGCATCATCCTTTTCTTCCATGGCTGCTCCCAACCGGTGATGCACACCATTGAATGCTATATGAAAACCTTTACTTCCATATTTGAAACTCAATCCCATGTTTTTATACAGCAAATTTTTGCGGTCATTGATCTCGGAAAAATTCCTGTGATAGCCGGTTGTGATCATGGATGTAACCATCCCGGTGGAATCGTCCCTGTTCCCGTCGATCTTCCTTGAAGAATAGAACAGCGTGCCTTCCCAGTTTTTATATTGCAGCGTTACAGCAGCGCCCCGGTTGAAGAACACTTCACCAGCCGAACGGTAAGGCTGCAATACAGGACTTTGTCTTTTTACCATCATCACTTCAGCGCTTTTTCCATAGCCCATCGATTGCCATTGGATCAGTCCCTGGCCCAGGCTTACCCTGTAATCACCAATTGCCAGGGCCTTCACCGCACCGGCCTGAGTCGCAAAAAAATGGAAGGAATTAAAATCAAAACCTTTCCGTTGTGTTTTCAAAAATGATTCTCCTGCATCCTTATCACCCGTCCAGCCTATATATAAAAGATTCTTATACTGGTAACGGTAGCCTGCCATTACATGGTGAGGATCCCCGAGAAATGGATCGGGCAGCGTATGATCATATCCTTTTGGCTGCCGCAAACCTCTCGAAATCCGCAATAGCAACTGGTGCTCGCCTTTGAAACGCTTTAATAATTTATCTGCCTGCAAGGCTTCTTCCTTCACTATCACAAAAGGCAGGATCCTGCGGATGGTTTGCATATTCCAGGAAGGAATGGCCTGCAGTTCATGAAGGTCAATCAGTGGCCCGAGTAAATCACGATACCTGGTGAAATGCGCCACCTGCAAAGGTGTAAGCAAACCCGTCTGAAGCAGTTCTTCGGCGCTTACCTTATTCAGGTTCAAGGGGTGCCTGGACAGGTGATCGAGGTATTGCTGGTCATGGTCATCCTCCACCAGTTCCGCTTCCGAATCATCTGCCAACTGCTCCATTTGCTGTTGCAATTGAATGGGTGGTTCCTGGCAGTTTGAATGGCCATACAAGATGATCAACCCTATCACCATCAAAACTCTCATTTTGATTTTGGTTGAAATGAAAGGGTTAGTGAAGGTGTCAGTCCCAATTGCTGGTGCAGGGCAAGAACCACATCAACAGAAATGTTTCCTGATAAAAAACCGCCACCGCAATAAAAACGGCCGCCATCGGTTTGCAGCCCGGCCCTTGCGCGCAGACTTTTGTCAAACTGGTATTGCAATGCGAGGTCGAAAGAAACCGGCCGGTCTTTGATTTTTCTGAGTGCCGCCCCAAGGAAAAATTGTTCCGAAGCATCATAACCCAGTGCGGCCAGGTATTGATAGGGTAATTTTTCCATCTTGTGCAGGTTCCCGCTTACCGGGTTAACCAGGTGAATGCCCGTTCTGAAATTTTCATTTACGTGGTAAATCAGTCCGCCCTGCACCTCTATATAAGATGACCGGCCGTAATGAGCCGCGCGTACCTGGTTAAAATTAAACCGGAGCCCTGCATCAATGTTACCCATACTCCTTCCATAACCCAGGCCTGCCATCACTTCCTGGAAATGCTGCCCCCTCAGCGAACCGGTCACCACCATACCACCATTAGCAAGGGGTAAAGCCAGCATTCCATTAAAAACTGAAAGTTCATTGAGCAGGTAGGGCCGCTCCCCATGAACAGCAGCGGACCATTTTTTTAATTGTCCGAGTGCAGCGGGATTACCTGCGAAGGCAAATCCTTCATTCTGGTGCCGGCTATAACTGTTCAACTGAAAGGCAGCAGGCGCGGAAGCAGGTCCCTGCGCCTGTATAAGCAAAGGAATATTCATAAAAATGATATAGGTGAAAATGAAATATGTGATGAAAGGTTTCAAAATGGCTTTTGTGCAAATTCAGCAATGCCGCAAGCCAAACCATGTGAAAAACAACAGGAGATAAGGAGAATTTTCCCCCGGGGATGATCAGGATTTACAGGATTTAAGGATTTGCAGGATGGTAGCGATCAGGATTTACAGGATTTAAGGATGTGCAGGATTTACAGTAATGAATTTCTGCTCCTCCGCACTGTTCCTGTTTCTGTTTCTCTTTCTCTTTCTGCTCCTCCGCACTGTTTCTCTTTCTGTTTCTCTTCCTCCTCTTACCTTTGCGCCATGCAAATTTTAAATGGAAAGGAGGCTTCGCAGGCTATCAAGGATTCACTGAAACTGGAGATGGCGCAATTGGCGGCGCAGGGCAAGCCTGTTCCCCACCTGGTGGCCATACTGGTGGGTGATAACGGGGCCAGCGAGACCTATGTGGCTTCCAAAGTGAAAGCCTGCCAGGAAGTGGGATATAAATCAACCCTCATCAGGCTGGAGTCTGATATTTCATCTTTCAAGCTGCTTGATATCATTTATGAACTCAATACGGATCCTGAAGTGGATGGCATACTGGTTCAGCTTCCGCTTCCCGCTCATATTTCGGCTGAAGAAGTGATCAATGCCATCGATCCGCAAAAAGATGTGGATGGTTTTCATCCTAACAACGTAGGCCGCATGGTACTGGGTCATCCTACGTTTGTACCGGCCACACCTTATGGCATCATGCTGATGCTGGAGCACTATAAAATAGAAACAAAAGGTAAACACGCAGTGGTGGTTGGACGCAGCAATATAGTGGGCCGTCCTATGAGTATATTATTAAGTGCAAATGGAAACCCGGGCAACTGCACCGTTACCATTTGTCATTCGCATACTTCCAACATCAAAGAGCTTTGCCTGGAAGCGGATATCATCATCGCGGCACTTGGCCGACCGGGATTCATCAAGGCCGACATGGTGAAGCAGGGCGCTGTTGTAATTGATGTGGGCATTACCCGCATCACTGATCCATCGCGCAAATCCGGCTACAGGATCAGCGGGGATGTGGATTTTGAAAATGTAGCTCCTAAATGTTCATTCATTACCCCGGTACCTGGCGGTGTTGGTCCCATGACCATTGCAGCGCTCATGAAAAACACTTTCAAGGCCTGTGCATTGAAACATTATGAACCGGCCTGATAAAACAGCAATTGTGAACGGGATCTTTGACGATAATATTTTAACCGGCACGCTTACAGGTGGAGAAAAACAGACAGGCCGCCTGCCGGTTATGGAACATTTTTACACCCTGCAGGGTGAAGGTTTTTACCAGGGACAGGCTGCCTATTTCATCAGGCTAGGTGGTTGTGATGTAGGTTGTGTATGGTGTGATGTGAAAGATAGCTGGGATGCAGGGAAACATCCCCTGGTTTCCATTGATCACCTGGTTCAACTGGTTCAACAAAACCCGGGGCAGATTGTTGTGATCACCGGTGGAGAACCGTTGATGCACGACCTGGATGAACTAACCTCCTCACTGAAAGCTGCCGGGGTAAGAACCCATATCGAAACTTCGGGAAGTTCACCGGTGAGCGGCCAATGGGACTGGATCACATTATCTCCCAAAAAATTCAAAGCCCCTTTGCCGGAGATACTACCACTGGCCAATGAACTGAAGATCGTAGTATTCCATAAATCTGATTTTGAATGGGCGGAACATTTTGCTTCCCTGGTCTCACCCACGTGCAAACTTTACCTCCAGCCCGAATGGAGCAAGGCCACCCAGGTAACGCCATTGATCATTGATTATATCAAGGTAAATCCCCAATGGCAATTATCACTGCAGGTGCATAAGTATATCGGAGTGCCGTAAAAGCCAATGGCTAATGGCTATCGGCTTTAAAAAATTCCTAAATCCAAACCTCTAATTAGGGCTCCTTGCAGGATTTATTATCTTCAACAGATGAAAAACCTGCACCCTGTACTCCTGGTCATCTTCTGCTTTCTTTCTATCAAGGGTTTTACCCAATACGATCCGAACAAGATTGATAAAAAAGCCATGGAATCCTATGCAAAAGCAATGGAAAAGATCCAGGATGAAAAATATGGCGAGGCCATTGAAAAGCTCAACGAAGCCATACAGCGTGATGCAGGTTATATCGATGCCTATCTTTCCCTCGCTGGTGTATACGGACAACTCAACAGGCATGAAGAAAGTATCCGCAACTACCAGAAAGCTTTTTCCATCGACAGCAATTATATCGAACCTTATATCTTTCTGCCTTATTCAATAAACCTCGCGGGACTGGGCCGGTTCAGTGAAGCGCTGGATGCCATGAACCGTATGCTTTCCAAAAAACTGGATGAGAGAACCCGGAAATCGGGAGAATACCGCCAGCGCTCCTACCAGTTTGCCGTGGATTTTGATAAAAGATATCCTGCGCGTTATGTGTTTGAACCCAAAAACCTGGGTGAAGGTGTGAACTCTCCCGAAGCTGAATATTTCCCCTCTATCTCCATTGATGGACAACGCCTGATCTTTACCCGACTGCTTAACAATCGCAATGAAGATTTTTTCGCAAGCGATAAAACAGAAAATGGCTGGACAAAAGCAGAGAAGCTGAAAGGCTTTATCAATACACCAGAGAATGAAGGAGCGCAGAATGTTTCACTCGATGGCAAATGGCTCATCTTCACCGGTTGTCACCGTAAGGATGGTTATGGAAGCTGTGATCTTTATATTTCCTACGATACAGAGCAGGGCTGGAGTGAACCTTACAATCTTGGCAGCAGGATCAATAGCGACCAGTGGGAATCACAGCCTTCCTTGTCGCCCGATAAAAGAGACCTTTATTTTGCCAGCCGCCGTTATGGTGGTTATGGTGGCAGTGATATTTATGTAACGCGGCTGCAGACAGACGGTAGCTGGAGTGAACCGGAAAACCTGGGTCCAACTATTAATACCGCTGCTGATGAAACGGAACCATTCATGCATGCCGATAACCAGACTCTTTACTTTGTTTCGAATGGTTTACTGGGTTATGGCGATGCTGACATTTTTCTCACCCGCAAAAATGAATCTGGAAAATTCGGCACACCTGAAAACCTGGGTTATCCTATCAATACTATCAACACTGATGGTACAATGGTAATTGCTGCCAATGGTATCACTACCTACTTTGCCAGCAACCGCAGCGACAGCAAAGGAGGCCATGATATTTACAGCTTCGATATGCGCCCGGAAATGAGGCCCTTTAAAACGCTCTGGATCAAGGGACAGGTGTTTGATAAAAAAACTACCAAAGGATTGCCTTCAACAGTGGAACTAACGGACCTCGCCACCAAACAAATCATCTCACGGGTACAGACAGACGAAACCGGCAATTATCTCATTACCCTCCCGGTAGGAAAAGATTATGCTTTCAACGTCAACCGCAGGGGTTACCTGTTTTATTCGGATAACTATTCTTTAAAGGGGGCATCACCCGACAGCACTTATACCAAGAACATCCCACTGCAGCCGATCGAAGTGAATTCGGCGATTGTATTGCGGAATATCTTCTTTGAATCCGGGCTCTTTGAACTACACAACGATTCACAGGTGGAACTGGACCAGGTGGTAAAACTGCTGAATGACAATCCAACCGTACGCATACAGATCGAAGGGCATACTGATAATATCGGTACCGCTGCCGACAACCTGAAACTTTCAGAAAACCGTGCTAAGGCCGTGGTGACTTACCTCGTGAGCAAAGGAATTCCTGCTGCCCGCCTCACCGCAAAAGGATTTGGCGCTACCAAACCTGTGGCTGATAACAAAACAGAAGAAGGAAGAGCACAAAACAGGAGAACTGAATTGAAGGTGATTTCCAGGTAATGGGTGCCCATCCTCTTCATTGTTTCAAATACCCTTCACCCTTCATTATTTTGAAATAATGAAGGGTGAATCCCTGCAAGCACGTGAGGTTTTTCCCATTCGCGGCTTCAACAGAATCCTTACATTGTCCGGAATTTAACGGCTCTGCCATCTCTATGCTTCACCCTGAATTGATCTACCGCCTTGCCCTCACCATGGTTCCTAATATCGGGGATGTGCAGGCGCGGATCCTGGTGCAGCATTTTGGAGAAGCCTCCGCCATCTTCCAGGCAAAAACTTCGGTACTCGAAAAGATTGAAGGCATCGGTAGTGTAAGGGCATATTCCATCAAAAACTTCAATGATTTTCACCTTGCCGAAAGCGAATTGAAATTCATTGAAAAATTCAGGATCAAACCTCTCTTTCTTACAGATGATGATTATCCACGGAGGTTACTGAACTGTTATGATGCACCCACCCTCCTGTTTTATAAAGGAGAGGCCGACCTGAACGCATCCAGGGTGATTGGCATTGTTGGTACCAGGAGTCATACGGACTATGGAAAAAAAATCACGGAAAAGCTGGTGGAAGACCTCGCGGGTCATGATGTGCTGGTGATCAGCGGGCTTGCTTTCGGCATTGATGCCGTGGCGCATAAGTCGGCCATAAAAAATAATTTACCAACCGTGGGTGTGGTAGGTCACGGCCTCGATAAAATGTATCCTTACGACCATGCATCACTTGCCAAGGACATGGTAAAACATGGCGGTGGCATCCTGTCTGAATTTTTCAGCGGCACCAAACCAGACAAACATCATTTCCCCCTGCGCAACCGCATCGTGGCCGGGCTCTGTGATGCCACCGTGGTGGTGGAAACGCATATCAAGGGCGGCAGTATGATCACAGCCAAACTTGCTGATGCCTATAACCGTGATGTGTTCGCGGTGCCCGGCCGCACCATCGATAAATTCAGCAGCGGGTGCAATCACCTCATCAAATACAACAAAGCCATCCTGCTCACCGACGCGGAAGAACTGATGGAAGTCCTGGGATGGAAGGAGAAAAAAAAGGAAGTAAAAAAACAAAAGGAATTGTTCATAGAATTCACACCGGAAGAAAAACAGGTGGTGCAATTACTGCAGGAAAAAGAGCAGGTTCATATCGACGAGATCAACCTTCGAAGTGGATTGAGCAGCAGCGCCGCCGCAGCAGCCATTCTCAACCTGGAACTGCAGGGCATCATAGGGGGCCTCCCCGGTAAAATGTATAAACTGCTATAACCATTCAGAATAGCCGGGGAGGCGGGAAGGTAACCTTCGCTAAAGCTTCGACTACCAAGGACGGTAAGTAGGTAATCAGAGATCAATCCTCACTACTGAATTTTTTTTGTATTGCAGTATCAGGCTACTAACTACCGACTTAGTTTACCTGCTCGTTCTCTGATGACTCTGACTTTGAACTTTGAACCGACTACCGACTACAGACTACGAACTTTGAACTCTGAACCATTGCTGTCCGGTAAAAATAGAATTTCTGCCCCCTCTTGTTGACAATAGTA
>CAYWSQ010000165.1:0-9077 GCA_964460925.1 uncultured Flavisolibacter sp.
GGAGATCTTACATATTTGTCCTGATATAATTTTTGAATGATAACACTTATCAGCATACCAATTCCTGCCACAAGGAATGCCCACTTGAAATCAGCAGGATTGCCTGTATCACCCACGATACCACAGATCAACGGCCCAAGGGCTCCACCAACATTGATACCCATATAAAAAATGGTGTAAGCGGCATCTATTCTCCTGTCGCCTTTGGGATATAATTGCCCAACGAGCGAGGATATATTGGGTTTGAAGAAACCGTTACCTGCAATCATAAATCCCAGGCCGGAGAAAAAAAGAAATGTTGACATGGATTCTGCGCTTTCATATAGATAACCACAGAAAAAAAGAAAAAATTCACCAATAGCCATCAGAAGTCCACCAACAATAATGGACCTTTTACTACCCCAGAACCTATCTGCGATATATCCCCCGATCAATGGCGTCAGATAAACCAGGCCGGTATAGCTGCCATACAAATTAGAAGCAAAAGCATCATCAAACAGCAAAGCTTTTGTCATGAAAAGAATGAGGATGGCACGCATGCCATAGTAGTTGAATCGTTCCCACATTTCTGTGGCAAACAAAACATACAGCCCTTTAGGATGACCCTTTGCATTGGTTGAAGGATCCAATCTGATCTCATCCGAGGCAGTGATTTCAGGCATATTTAATGATTAAATTAAAAATGAATTTGATTTAGAGGTTTGACCTTCAAAATAAAGGAATTATTTTTTACACAACTTGATTCATCATCTTTAACAATTAACCGATATTCGCGTTCCATCATCTCTTATCCATGAATATACTTTTACTCGGCTCCGGCGGCAGGGAACACGCACTGGCTTACAAACTTTCCCAAAGCTCTCACTGTTCCAGGCTTTTCATAGCCCCGGGCAATGCGGGAACTGAACAGTGCGGCACCAACCTCGATTTCAGCGTAAACAATTTTGAAGCTATTGAAAAAGCCTGCACCGAACATTCTATCGGTATGGTGATCGTTGGACCTGAAGAACCGCTGGTGAGGGGCGTCGCTGATCATCTCCGCGCAAATGAGCAATTGAAAGAGCTGATGATCATTGGGCCCGATAAGGAAGCTGCCCAGCTTGAAGGAAGCAAGGCTTTCGCCAAAGCTTTCATGGCCCGCCATGGCATACCCACGGCAGGTTACAGGGAATTCACTGCAGAAAATTTTGAAGAAGGACTTGAATACCTCAAACAGCACCCGCTTCCCATAGTGCTAAAGGCGGATGGACTGGCAGCCGGCAAAGGCGTGATCATTTGCCAGAACCACGTAGAAGCAGTGGCTGAATTTGAGTTGATGATACAGCGTTCCAAATTCGGAGAAGCCGGGAAAAAAGTGGTGGTGGAAGAATTCCTCCCCGGTATCGAACTTTCCGTATTCGCTCTTAGCGATGGCAGGACGTATGCTTTATTGCCTTCCGCCAAAGATTATAAAAGAGTGGGTGAAGGGGACAAAGGTCTCAACACCGGTGGCATGGGTGCACTCAGCCCAGTCCCTTTTGCTGATGAAGCATTCATGGAGAAAGTGCGGACAAGAGTTGTGGAACCCACCATCAAGGGATTACAAAAAGACCGCCTGGACTATCGCGGATTCATATTCTTCGGACTCATCAGCGTGAATGATGAACCTTTTGTGATTGAATATAATTGCCGCATGGGTGATCCCGAAACCGAAGTGGTGATACCCCGTGTAAAAAATGACCTGGTAGAATTGCTGATAGCCACAGCCAAACAGCAGCTTAATACGATTAAACTCGAAGTGGATGAACGCTTCGCAACAACGATCGTTGCGGTGAGCGGCGGTTATCCCAATGATTATAAAAAGGGATATGCCATCACTGGCCTGGAACAGGAATTATCTGATGCCTGGATATTTCATTCGGGCACCAAAAAAACTGATGGGAAAGTGGTAACCAACGGGGGACGGGTGATCTGTGCCACAGCCCTCGCCGCAGACCTTGATGAGGCCATCAACCGCTCTAGAGATATTATTGAATCAGTTCAGTTCGAGGAAAAATATTTTCGCAGGGATATCGGTTTTGAATTTTTATCAATCGAATCTGAACCTCAGGAATAAATCTTCCTGAACCTGACTGTTCCACTCATCACTAATTTTTTGTTATGGCCGACGTTCATTATCATGATTACCTGCAACTCGACAAGATACTGGGTGCCCAGGATCCTGAAAGCAATAAAAAAGATCTTTCTGCTCATGATGAGATGTTATTCATCATCATCCACCAGGCTTATGAACTCTGGTTCAAACAACTTCATCATGAAGCGGATTCAATTGTTGCTATCATGCGCAAACCTGCAGTAAATGATAATTCACCCGAACTGCAAACCGTGGTACACCGCATGAACCGGATGGTGGTGATCCTGAGAGTGCTCATTCACCAGATCGACATCCTGGAAACCATGACACCAATGGATTTCCTTGACTTCAGGGATATGCTGAGGCCAGCCTCGGGTTTCCAGAGCTGGCAGTTCAAACTGCTCGAAGCCAAGCTGGGACTTAAATTCGAATACCGCCATGGCAAGGAATACTATACTGCCCAACTCAGGCAACAACATATTGACCTCATCAAAGAAGCCGAATCCACGCAATCATTCCTGCAATTGGTGAACGACTGGCTCGAAAGAATGCCCTTGTTTGATGATAAGGTTTTATGGAAGGGCTTTCCGGAAGCTGGCAATGATGAGCATCCCTTCTGGACCGCCTATAAAAATGCTTACTCCAACAGCCTTGCTGAAGCGGAAAAAAATAACCTGGCTGCTTTTGACGAGGTCATGTTCAAACATACTGAAACGCATTATACACTTTCAGCAAAAGCCAACAGGGCAGCCCTGTTCATCATGCTCTATCGCGGCTACCCGTTATTGCAGCTTCCTTTCCAGGTACTCAACAACCTACTTGAGATCGACGAACAATTAAGCACCTGGAGGCACCGCCACATGAACATGGTGCACCGTATGATCGGCACACGCATTGGCACCGGCGGAAGCAGCGGAAAAGACTATCTTAAATCTGCTGCCGACAAACATTATATCTTCAAAGAGATCGCACAGCTTACTTCCTTCCTGATTGAAAGAAGAAAATTACCTGTTTTACCAAAAGAGATCGAGAGTAAACTGGGTTTTGTTCAGGTTTAAAAATTCCACCCCCAAAAAGAAGGGCGCCAGGAAAAGTTGGAATCATTCTTTGCGCTCCTTTGCGCGGTGCGTCAACCGTCCGCGTGCTGCTGAAGCTTTAGCGGAGGCGCAAGCTTTAGCGATGGTTGATCTTTGCGCCCTTTGCGTATAAAAAAAATCAATGATCAAAAGAATGCCTGCACTCTATAATGCTTTTCATTTTTGACTTTTGACTTTTGACTTATTTCTTATAAGCAGGAATCTTGATATAATTATAAAACAAAAACGTCCACCCTTCTTCGTTTCCCTGCTGCCACCATTTCTGTCTTAGCTGCATGGCCTTATCCGGATCATGATCGTACTTGGTTTTGTACTTCACCTTCATCTGCTGCAATTGCGGCGCATCATCACCTCCAAAAAAAATGATCTCACCTTTTTCTTTGATCCAGAAAACCTGGTGATGCATGGAGTGTGCGCCCGTATGTTCATAAAAAATATAATCATCGATCACACCCTTGTCGTCATGCATTAAATGAACCTGGTGCGACTGCAGCAAGGGCTCGATATCGTCTGTAACATAGGATGGAAAACCTTTTTTCCATGCATGATCCAATTCACGCTGCTGGATATAATATGAGGATGAAGGAAAATTCATCTGCCCCCCCGGGGCGAATTTTTTCGATGATGGGTTACTCACGCCCCCCGCGTGATCCTTGTGCAGGTGGGAAACCAGGATCTTGGTAACTTCTTCCGGCCTGTAACCTGCAGCGCGGATGTTTTGATGGATCTGCAGTTCACCGTCCTTTTCAAAACCAAGACCGGTATCAATCAGCAGGAGGTCTTTGGATGTCTCCACAAGAAAAGGCTGCACTTCCACCAGCAGGCTTCCACGTGCCCGGTCATTCAACTGCTCGGTCTCTTCATCAAAAGGGATAAAGATTTTTGTGTGGTCAATCGTGAACGAACCCTCGGAAAGCGGAACAATCTTCATCGTACAAAGAAACAGAAACAGAAAGAGAAAGAGTGTTGGCTCTCCCTGTTTCTGTTCCTGTTTCTGTTCCTGTTTCTCTACCTCAACACCATTGCCCTGTCCGCATCAAGCCTGATCAAAATAAAAAGAAGGATAGTAAATGTGAGTAAAGCCGTTCCTCCATAACTGATAAATGGCAGCGGGATCCCGATCACAGGTGCAAGACCTATGGTCATACAGACATTAATAAAAATATGAAAGAAGAAAACAGATGCCACACCGTAAGCGTAACAACGGCTGAAGACCGAACGCTGTCTTTCAGCCACCGCCACTATGCGAAATAGCAGCAGCAAGTAAATGGCCAGCACTACCGTGGTGCCTATGAATCCAAAACCTTCTCCTATGGTGCAGAAAATGAAATCCGTTCTTTGCTCAGGCACAAAATCATAACGGGTCTGCGTTCCTTTCAACAAACCTTTACCGGTAACACCCCCGGAGCCAATAGCGATCTTGGACTGGCGAACATTATAGTCTGTAGGATCATCCTTGGCCCGGTCTTCCATTTCAAGTTTGAGTTGATCTTCCGGGCTCATATACTCCCGGGGCACATCTCTTCCGATAGTGCTGAAGATCCTTTCCACCTGGTAAGGTTTCAATACTGATTTGAATAAGAAAGGAACACCAAACAACTGGATGGCGATACAGATGGCACCGATGAAAATGATTTTAATTAAAACAGTTTTATCGCGCCTGATCTGCCTCCAGCTAAAATAGACCATCAGCAATATGATCCCCAGTATGATCAGGGCAAGCAAATCTTTGTCAACCAGGAGCGTGGCCACAACAAGGGCCGCTACGGAAAAGCCAACGATCAATATGGTGGCGGGCAATCCTTCGCGATACATTACAATGAAAAAGGAAAAATAAACCAGCGCGAGCCCGGTTTCACTCTGGGCAATACTCAATATGGCAGGCAGTAAAGCAATCGCGGTTGCAATCAATTGCGACCTGGTTTTACTGAAATCCTGGTCAGGAAGTGAAAGATATTTCGCAAGCGCAAGACATACACAGACCTTACAAAATTCCGCTGGCTGGAACTGGAATCCACCCAGCCTGATGATGGATTTTGTTCCTTTGACTTCCGAACCCAATGGAAAAACAAGGAGCAGTAAGAAAATACCTATGGCATACCAGAGATTGGCTGTGGCAGGAAAAAATTTACTGTCGGTAAGCAGGATGAAAACAGCGATCACCGCTGCGATGGAAAAAAAATAAAATTGTTTGCTGTAATCCGTTTTAAAAGAAAAAAAACTGGAGATGGACTCACCTTCCCTCCAGGTAGCACCATAAATGGCCATGATGCCAATACCTACCAGCAGGAAGTAAAGCCATACAAGGCTCCAGTCCACTCCTTTAGAAATCCCAGGCTGTTGTCTGCTCATCAGGCTACACTCCTTTTCTTTTTCAACTCAAATTCTTTACCCGGAATCAGCATGTCTTCTCTTTTGAAATAAGTGGTGCGGGAAGGAGGTTGTACTGGCGTGGCAGGCGCTGCTGTTGCACCTCTCCGTAAATACTTTCTCAGCATGGTGCTGTCACCATATTTTTTTGCCCATTCTTCAGCCCTCGTTGAATCAAAAATAAATTGCTCCACCGCCAGTATTGAAGGCATGAGATTCTTTTTCGAAAGTTCCTCTGCTTTTTTCACGCTTTCCGCCCTCAATGTATCGTTCAGGTATTTTTCAATAATAAGGGAAGCAATAGGTGCAGCCGAGGTTGAACCATAACCTGCATTTTCCACCACCACGCAAATCGCGATCTTTGGATTCACCCTTGGAGCAAAAGCAACAAACATGGAATTTTCATTCAGCTCAACTTTTTTCCTTCTTATGATCCTGAAGTTCTGGGCCGTACCAGTTTTAGCGCAAATATCAATCCCCGGCACCCTGGCTGCAACTGCGGTACCTCTTTCCACCACATCCTGCATACCCCAGATCACTGCATTAAAAGCAGAATCGGAAATGTGTGTGAGAGGTTCATGTTTCACACGAAAGGGTTTCATCAGCGTATCGGCTTCAGTTTCTTCTTCTACACCCTTAACAAAATGTGGTGTGTAATAATATCCCTTATTAGCAATAATGCACATGGCATTGGCAAGCTGCAAGGGAGTAGAAGTCATTTTATCCTGGCCGATGCCCAGTGTTAGATTGGTACAGGAGTTCCAGACATTCCTGTATTCTTTATTATAGTCAGATGAATCAGGAATATTACCCCTGTCCTCACTAGGAAGGTCAATGCCGAGCCTTATACCCAGGCCAAACGCATTCATATAATCTTTCCAGGCCTGGTAACCATCTTTTACATTTCCATATTTAGGATTGTCGGCCACCATCCGGTAAACATGCGTAAAGTAGGAGTTACAGGAATTGGCAATAGCCCTTCTGAGATTGGCAGCGTGACCGGCATTACTATGTGTACATCCCGGTTTACCGTGACCGCAGGCATAATAACGTCCGCCACATGGATAACCAAAGGATGGTGTGATCAACCCTTCATTTAAAGCAACCAGGCCCCCCAATGGTTTGAATGTAGAACCTGGTGGATACTGGCCCTTGATAGCCCTGTTAAGCAATGGCCTTGAAACATCAAGTACAAATTTGCTGTAGGTCTTCCTGAAATTCGGCCCTGTAAGATCCTCCGGGCTGAAATTGGGTCCTGATACCATCGTTAGGATACCTCCGGTCTGCGGTTCTATCGCAACTACGGCGCCTACTTTGTTCTGCATCAGCTTTTCAGCAAGCTGCTGCAATTCAATATCCACGTAAGTATGAAGCGCTCTCCCGGCAGTTGCGGGTTCATCCATTTCCCCATTGGCATAAGAGCCTTGCACACGGTTCTTATTATCCTTGATCAGGAATTGGACACCACGCTTTCCCATCAGGATACTTTCATAATAGGATTCAAGACCTGTTCTTCCGATATAGTCGCCCGACTGGTAAAAATTATTGGTTCTTTCTATAATAGCCTTATCCACTTCACCGATATAACCCATAAAATGCGCGCCGGCATTATAGGGATAATCGCGTACCGGTCTTTCCTGCAGGAAGAAACCACTACCGAAGCGCCACATGTTCTCCTGTAGCCTTGCATGTTTTTCGGGAGTGAGCAGGTCTTCAAATGCAGAAGGCCTTGTTCTTCCTCCCTTGATGATGGCATTGAGCATTTTTTGGTTGAAACCTGCCTCGTCAATTTCAAGCAGCTTGCAGAGATAAGCAGTATCCAGGTCTTTCACTTCCGATGGCGTAACCATCAGGTCGAACATGAGTGTGTTCTTCACAATTGGATTTCCATTGCGGTCATAAACAATTCCTCTTGCAGGGTAAACGGTTTTGCGGATGAGCGCATTCTGTTCAGCCAGGATGGTGTATTCACTGGACATGACCTGCAGATTGAACAACTGCCCAATCATAATTAGAAAGGCAATTACAAACAGGATCCTTATAATGTAGCTTCGTGACTGGTTAAACACAGGTTTTTTATTGCGGGGTCAGAATGGCCGGGATTTATAATATTGCTATACAAATTTGATTAAAGCTCCGGTGATATCAAAAGAAGAATGGCAAAGATTTCTTATAATTTTTCTAAAAGCAGGTTTTTCTTTTTTTCCCGGGTAATTATACCAGCGGCGATGGTATTTTTTTCAGGCCTGGCAGGTCCTCAGGCGGTGTTGGTCCGGAACTTCAGCTTCCTGGGGAAAAGCAGTTCCACTGTAAAGATCAGCAGCATGCTGATGCCGGTTGTAGCACCCACTTTTATGGCAAAGGCTACAGGATTGCCCAGGTCGAGCCATTCAAGAAGGTAGAGATAGGTATGATGTAAAAGGGTCATCACGAAAGCATAAACGGTATAAGGCGCCCAGCCCATAGCCCTTGGAGAAGGTTCACGGTAATTGAACTCCGCCGAATCCTTGGGTGTAAGCAGGTTGATGATAAATGGCCTGGCGTATGCGATCAGCACACAGGCTGCCGCATGCAATCCGGGTGTATTGGTAAAATAATCAAGAGAAAGGCCGGTAGCAAAGCCAATCAGCAATAAGGAGATCCTTGAAAGACTGAAAGGAAGCCAGAGAATAAAAAGGTAATAAAGTACAGGTATCACAAAGCGGTGCAGGTGCATCTTGTCAAGAATATATACCTGCACCAGGATGAATACGATCAGGCGGAAGATATTTTTTACCAGGTCACTCAATTGCTTGTTCTTTTTTGTTGGTCAACTTTCCTTTCTGTATCTCTCTGCAATTGCACCTGTTCATTGCGCTGCAAATTTTCTACTACAAACACCTGCTGTACATTGCTGAAATTAACCGCCGTTTTGATCTTCAATAAGTAAAAACCTGTGGCAGGATCACTGTTCACCTGGGCCACAGTACCAATCATCCTGTCGGGCGGAAAATTATAGGTGACCTTACTGGTAAGTACAGTATCCCCTACTTTCACTACAACGCTTTTACCAATGCCTTCCATGGTTACATAACGTGTGTCTTTGCCATCCCACCTGATCCGGCCCTCATCATTAGTTTTTTTGAGAGCAGCACTCACAGAGCTCTGAACATGCAACAGGGTCATCACAGAACTGAAATTAGGACTCACATTTACAACCTGTCCCACCACGCCTCCGTCGGAACTGAGCACCGACATATTATCCCGTATCCCGTAGTTCGAACCCCGGTTGATCTGCAGGTAGTTTTTTTGCGAGTTCAGATCATTGTAAACCACTTTAGCATCCCTCCATAAATACCGGCGTATACCCAAGGTAGTATCAATACGCACTGAATCCACTACTAAGGTTTCAGAGGTGTCGGGAAAAACAAAATTGGATTGGAGAAGGTTGAGCAGGGAATCATTCATCCGGTGCACCCTCTTGTTTTCTTCTCCCTGGTGAAAATAATCATCCAGCT
>CAYWSQ010000166.1:0-8973 GCA_964460925.1 uncultured Flavisolibacter sp.
CAGTTACAGATTAATTTGTTGTCTATTGAAAAAAGAGGGCCCACAAAACGGGGCACTCTTTTTATTTCCGACTATTCTACACCTCAAAATATGTCAAGCCTGGTACTTTATGCATTGACTTGCATTACCGGCTGATTTGAACGCCGTTTGTTTTCATTTCTTTTCTGGAATGATTGCACTCTTGTTCCTGTCCTGGTAAGACCCAGGTACAAAACAATCGTAAGTGCAAAGAGTATAAACATTCTAATGATGCTCAGTAGCTCCCACAATTTGGCGCGGCGAGTAAGATCCGGATCCACTTCTGTGGAGAAGGGTGTCTGGACGATGCTTAATAGTTCCGGAACAAAATAGATGGCCGTGATCACCAGGATGCTGATATAGCTGGCGAGCACTATGACTAAATTTTTTTTCCGCTGCGTTTTCCAAAACATGGCAAGACTGGCAGAGAACAATAATAGGTTAACCGGGTGAATCAGCATCCAGAAAGTTTCGGCTTTAAGCCCGTATTCACCCTGGAACATGCTCAATGACAGGGGAGGACCTGCGGACCATGACGGCACTACACAAAGGTGTTCATAAACAGCTCCACCACCCATGATGGAGAATGTAAGACAGGTTATTGCATAAAGAATATCCTTTTTCATAATGTTGTTTTTAAATGATTTTTTAATTGTTGCACAAAACAATATAAATTTGGACATTGTCCAAACAGCATCATGAATACACGGGAGAAAATACTGGATCAGGCGTTGAAAATGTTCAATGAACGGGGAATTGAATATGTAGGACTTCGCGAACTGGCCGCTGAACTGGGCATCAGGGTGGGTAATATCAGTTATTATTTTCCCACGAAAGATAATCTGGTATTTGAATTGTCACAGGAACTCAGTAAAAAGAACGCGGCTGTGATGATCAGTAATGAGAACATTACATTATACGGATTCCTGGGAATTCTGGAGAGCATGTATCATAACCAACTGGCTTACAAGTGCCTGCTTTTAAGTGTAGTCCATGTAATGCGTCAAAATAAAATGGTAGCTGCTTCCTATAAAAAAACTTACGGCAACCGCACTACTGCAATCAATGCCAACCTGGAGGCCCTTCATCAATCAGGTTACCTGGTATTTGAAAATGAAGAAGATAAAAATTACCTCGTTTCCATGGTTTCATTGATCGGCAGGTTCTGGATCTCCGAAGCCGCAGTTTCCTTCAAAAACATGCCCGAAGCCAGGCAGTTAAAATTTTATCTTACCCAACTCGCCAAAACCATCCACCCCTTCGCCTCCGCCAAAGGACGCAAAGAGATAAAAAAATTCATAGAAGAATTATCCTAGCCACCCCCCTCTCTCTTTCTCTTCCTGTTCCTGTTCCTGTTCCTGTTTCTCTTTCTCCTAGTGCGCTTCCAGCCAATTCACCCCTTCACCCACTTCCGCTATAACAGGAACACCATTAGGCAAGGTCATGGCTGACTGCATACATTCCAGGATTACCGGTTTCAGGCTTTCTGCTTCTTCTTTCACAGCATCAAACACCAGTTCATCGTGCACCTGCAGGATCATTTTGGAGCGGAAGCCTTTATCTTTTATTGCCTGGTGCAGTTTCACCATGGCCAGTTTGATCATGTCTGCCGCGGTACCCTGGATAGGTGAGTTAATGGCATTTCTTTCCGCATAACCTCGCACAGTGAAATTGCCCGAATTGATATCCTTCAGCCAGCGCTTGCGGCCCAGCACTGTTTGCACATAACCATTTTCCCTGCAGAAATTGATCATGTCATCCATATACTTCGTGATGCCCGCGAATTCCTTTTTATAATTATCTATAATCGTCTTGGCTTCGGTTCGGCTGATGCCCAGGTTCTCTGCCAGTCCGAAGGCGCCCTGCCCGTAGATAATACCAAAGTTCACACTTTTGGCTTTCCGCCTCATGTCCTTTGAAACCGCTTCTTCATCCACACCATAAACCTTGGCTGCTGTTGCAATGTGTACATCCTTATTATTCCTGAATGCTTCACACATTACAGGATCTGCACTCAGCGCGGCAACGATCCTCAGCTCGATCTGTGAATAGTCGGCACTCAGTAAAATATGATTTTCATCTCTTGGAATAAAAGCCTTGCGAATCTCCCTACCTCTTTCTGTTTTGATGGGAATGTTCTGCAGGTTGGGATTATTGCTGTTCAGCCTCCCGGTTACAACAGCGGCCTGTCCGTAAGTGGTATGAACCCTTCCTGTTTTTTTATTGACCAGCAGGGGCAGCGCATCCACGTAAGTGGAACGCAGCTTGGTAAACTCACGGTAAGCGAGGATGTCATCAGCTACGGGATGCAGCACGGCCAGTTTTCTCAGCACAAATTCATCCGTTGCATACTGGCCGGTCTTGGTTTTTTTTGCTTTGGGATCCAGCTTCAATTTTTCAAACAGCACTTCCCCCAGTTGTTTGGGTGAACCCAGGTTAAATCTCACGCCCGCTGCTTCATACACTTTTTCTTCATGCACACGGGCTTCTATCTCAAGTACCCGCGAATACTCCTGGAGGAATTCCATGTCAATACGCACACCTTCGAATTCCATATCGGTGAGCACTTTCACCAGTGGATTTTCTGCTTCAACAAAAACCTTTTCCACTTCCAGTTCTTTCAGCTTTGGTGCGAATATGGGTTTGAACTGGAGGGTAACATCAGCATCTTCCGCGGCATAATCCTTTACTTTTTCAATTTCAATATCCTTCATGCATAGCTGGTTCCTGCCTTTTTTACCAAGCAGTTCCTCTATATGAATCGGTTCATAATTCAAATATTTCGCACTGAGCCAGTCCATATTGCTTTTACCATCTGGTTCTATGAGGTAATGTGCAAGCATGGTATCAAAGAATTTCCCCTTCAACTCCACATCATACCATTTCAACATCAGGAGGTCGTACTTGATATTGTGCCCGATCCATAATTTGCTTTCATCACTGAAAAGTTTTGAAAACCTTGCCAGGATCTTATTGGTGGCTTCACGGTCATCACAGGGCACAGGAACATACCAGCCATGGTGCGGACGTACAGCGAAACTCAATCCAACCAGGTCGGCATCATTGGCATCAATGCCTGTGGTTTCCGTATCAAAAGAAATTTCACTGTGCTTATTCAACTCTTCAAGTAGCGCGGCGAATTCCGCTTCACTTTCCACCAGTTCATAATCATGCGGGGTGTTATGAATATTATTTCCGGGTTGAACAACGGTGATCACTTCCGGTTTATCGGTGTCAGTCGATGAATTATTTCCAAAAAGTTCCGCCTGGATGCCCCCCGGTTTTTTTTGCCCCACTGCGTCACCCCCCTCTTCACCAAAAAGCCTTTTGGCGATGGTCCTGAATTCAAGTTCATTGAAAACCTCCATCAATGCTTCCTTGTTCCAATCGCGGATCAGGAAATTTTCTTCATGAAATTCAACAGGCACAGAAGTGATGATGGTTGCTAATTTTTTAGAGATCACCGCATCATCTTTTCCCTTGCGGATCTTTTCTCCCAGGGCGCCTTTTATATTTTCGGCATTGGCCAGAACATTCTCCAGTGTTTTATATTCTGTCAGGAGTTTGCAGGCGGTCTTTTGTCCAACACCGGCAATGCCGGGAATATTATCCACCGCATCACCCATCAGTCCCAGGATGTCGATCACCTGGTCAACAGACTCGATGCACCATTTTTCACATACTTCTTTCGGGCCCATGATCTCCACTTCACCGCCCTGGTAACCCGGTTTGTAGATTTTGATTTTTTCTGAAACCAGTTGGCCATAGTCTTTATCAGGGGTAACCATGTACACTTCGTACCCGAGTTTTTCCGCCTGTTTACTAAGCGTGCCGATCACATCATCAGCTTCATAACCATCACTTTCAATGATAGGAACATTCAGCCCGCTGATGATCCTTTTGATATCAGGAATGGAAGCAGTAAGATCTTCAGGTGCATCCTGGCGGTTGGCCTTGTATTCAGTGAAATCGGTATGACGTTCCGTTGGCGCCGCGGTATCAAAACATACCGCCATATGGGTTGGCTTCTGGTTGTTGATCAGTTCAATGATCGTGTTGGTAAATCCAAATTGCGCATTGGTATTTTTCCCTTTTGAAGTGATCCTGGGGTTCCGGATCAGGGCATAGTAAGCGCGAAAGATCAGGGCATAGGCATCGAGGAGAAAGAGACGTTTGTCCATGCCTCAAAAATACATTACTCGCAGCTAGTGGCTAGCAGCTTGCAACTAATATAACAAACCCCGCATGAGCGGGGTAGTTTCTAAATAATTAGTAAAGGGAAGGGTTAGTAAAAAAATTTAGTTGTTCAACCTGGCAGTGTTGGCTGCCTTCGCCTCTGTCTTCATAATATATTGCTCAGGATGTTCAACCAGTACTGTACCTTTTACGGTAGAAGTGGATGACTGCGGTGCAGGCACGGAGGCTGATACATTGTCCTTGTGAATGAAGTTGAGATAAAGTGCGAAGAAGAGAAGATTGAATGCAAAGAAGTTAAGTACCCTGGAAATACGCTTTTTCATAAAATAGGATTTGGTGGTTCGGCTGACAAAATATAAATAGTAACCCCGCCTTGCAAGCATTTCTTGAGGATTTCTTTAAAATCGGGTGAAAACCCGACGAAAACCCCTCGTAGTTTTACGTTACTTCAATTCCTGGAGCTTTTTCTGGAGGCTGAACATTTCATCTCTTAACCTTGCAGCCTCCATAAAATCGAGGTCCCTGGCTGCTTTCTCCATTTCTTTTTTTGTCCGGGCGATCAGTTTTTCCAACTGGGGAATGGTATTGTATTCCACTTCCGGTTCCGCTGCCCTGGTCACGATCTCGTTTATGGCAAAAGGCGAATCAGGATCATAACCTTTGATATCAAGCACTGAGGTCTGCGCCATCACCTGGTCAATCGATTTTTTAACCGTGGCAGGAGTAATATTATTGGCAATGTTGAATGCCAACTGTTTTTCCCTGCGGCGATTGGTTTCATCAATGGTCCGCTGCATGCTTTCGGTGATTGTGTCAGCATAAAAGATCACGAGGCCATCCACATTCCTTGCCGCGCGGCCTGCCGTCTGTGTCAGTGAACGTTCATTTCTCAGAAATCCTTCCTTATCGGCATCAAGTATTGCCACCAGTGAAACTTCCGGGAGGTCGAGCCCTTCTCTCAAAAGGTTCACACCCACCAGCACATCAATCTTGCCCAGCCTCAGGTCACGCAGGATCTCGATACGTTCCAGCGTATCCACTTCACTGTGTATGTATTTAGAGCGGATATCCGCTTCAGGTATTTATCCATTTCCTCCGCCATTCTCTTGGTGAGCGTGGTTACCAGCACACGGTCACCTTTTTTTACCGTCTTATCAATTTCATCCAGCAGGTCATCGATCTGGTTCACACTGGGACGCACTTCTATGGGTGGTTCCAGCAATCCTGTGGGTCTTACCACTTGCTCCACCACCACTCCGCCTGTCTGTTCCAGTTCATAATCGCCAGGTGTGGCGCTTACATAAATGGTCTGATTCAGCAGGGCAGAGAACTCGTGAAAATTCAGCGGCCTGTTATCGAGCGCGGAGGGCAGTCGGAAACCATAATCCACAAGAGTGAGCTTACGGCTCCTGTCACCACCATACATGCCGCTCACCTGTGGTATTGTCTGGTGGCTTTCATCGATCACGCATAAAAAATCCTTGGGAAAATAATCAAGCAGGCAGAATGGCCGGGTACCGGGGCGGCGCCGGTCAAAGAACCTGGAATAGTTTTCAATGCCATTACAAAAACCCAGTTCACGGATCATCTCAAGATCGTACTCCACCCTTTCTTTCAGCCTTTGCGCTTCAATGAACTTACCGATGCTCTTGAAATATTCAACCTGGGCATTCATCTCATCCTGGATCTCGTACATTACATCATTGATGATATCCTTCGGTGCCACGTATAGATTGGCGGGGAAGATGGCCGCGTCCTGCAGTTTACCGATCCTTTTGCCGCTGGGGATCTCGATGCTTTCGATCTCCTCTATCTCATCACCAAAAAATGTCACGCGGTAGCCATAGTCCACATAGGGAAGGTTGATGTCAACCGTATCTCCTTTCACACGGAAAGTGCCCCGGTTGAAATCAATGGAAGTGCGGTTATAAAGCGAATTCACCAGGGAATGCAGGAATCCCTGCCGAGATATGTTGTCACCCTTTGAGATACGGACGATCCCGCTCTCGAAATCTGTCGGGTTACCCATACCATAAATACAGCTTACCGAGGCAACCACGATGATGTCCCTCCTGCCTGAAAGCAGGCTCGTAGTGGCGCGCAGTCTCAGTTTATCCAGCTCTTCATTGATGTTCAGGTCCTTTTCAATATAGGTATCCGTCGTGGGCATGTAGGCTTCGGGCTGGTAATAATCGTAGTAGGAAACAAAATATTCCACCGCATTGTCCGGGAAAAACTGCCTGAATTCTCCATAAAGCTGGGCCACGAGGGTTTTGTTATGGGTCAGCACCAGGGTTGGACGCTGAACATTCTGGATCACATTGGCCACGGTGAAGGTCTTGCCGCTGCCGGTCACCCCCAGGAGCACCTGGTGTTTTTCATCACGGTGAATGGCTTCCGTAAGTTCGGCGATCGCTGAGGGCTGGTCACCTGCTGGCAGGTAGGGAGACTGTAGCTGGAAGGGCATAGTTGCAAAATTAGAGTTCCGAAGCCGGATTCAATGAAAAGACCCGGCCTGTAAATAAAGCAGCCGTATAGATTTAACGTGTTGATATGTATGCCGGTACATATATGGCAGCATCTTTGACTATCAAAGTCATACGCCGATCATCTGCCTCGTGTCAAATCCAATCCAGTCAAAGAAATTATTAAAACATTCAAACCTATCAAACACCCGGAACAGCCTGTTGTTTTCAGCAGGCTTTATCAATCAGGCATGCCCAACAAGCATCTGAATGACGGTCTCTTATATGAGTCGCAGATTTCCCTGTCAATGGGGTCGACACATAGACCACAAAAACATGGAATGGAAGAGATTTAATGAACATCCCTATGATCTGCGATAAAAAAATTCCCGCCCTTTTCAGGACGGGAATCTTATTTTAATACTGTTTATGCTTCCTGCAATTCCTTGATCTTTTCCCTGATCTTGGCTTCGAGTTCATCCGCAAGAGGGGCATTATCATGTAGCAGGGATTTAACCGCTTCGCGGCCCTGGCCAAGTTTATCACCATTATAACTGAACCAGCTTCCGCTTTTCTGAACTATACCCATCTCTACACCCATATCGAGGATCTCACCGATCTTGGAAATACCTTCCCCGAATACGATATCGAATTCCGCTGTACGGAAGGGAGGAGCCACTTTATTCTTCACCACCTTCACCTTTACGCGGTTACCAATGGCATCATCGCCGTCTTTGATCTGTGCCATACGGCGGATGTCGAGACGTACGGACGCATAGAATTTAAGGGCATTACCACCGGTAGTGGTTTCCGGGTTGCCAAACATCACCCCGATCTTTTCACGGAGCTGGTTGATGAAGATGCAAATGGTATTTGTCTTGGAAATGGTTGCCGTGAGTTTACGCAGGGCCTGTGACATCAGCCTGGCCTGCAGACCCATTTTGGAATCACCCATCTCACCTTCGAGTTCACCTTTCGGAACCAGGGCAGCAACAGAGTCGATCACCACCACGTCAAGAGCACCGGAAAGGATCAGGCGGTCCGCGATCTCGAGCGCCTGCTCACCATAATCAGGCTGGGAGATCAGGAGGTTGTCAATGTCCACACCCAGCTTTTGGGCGTAGAGTGAATCAAAAGCATGCTCGGCGTCAATGATGGCACACATGCCGCCTTTTTTCTGCGCCTCCGCGATCACGTGCGTGGCTACAGTTGTTTTACCGGAACTTTCCGGGCCGTAGATCTCGATCACGCGGCCACGGGGAAGACCACCAATACCCAGGGCGGCATCCAGGCCGATCGAACCTGTGGACACCACATCCATTGGTTCCTGGGACCTTTCGTTCATCATCATCACGCTACCCTTGCCAAAATCCTTATCGATCTTGTCCATGGTAAGTTTGAGCGCTTTTAATTTTTCAGAATTTGACATATTGTTAGGTTGAATAAGTTAGGAGAACGATGGTCCTAAGTTAGGTTGATCTGTCCATCCCGCTCCGGAATTTTTGTTACGCGAAACTAATGATTTTAGCAAATATTACGAAAAATATTGGCATCGAAAAAAGGAAAATCCTCATAATATTTTGGGAATTTTCTCATGGGACCATGGTCTATGGTCCATAGTCCATGGACTGCTTTCACGATTTCTTACAAGTCCTCATTCGCATTTTGTTGTTGACTGTTCTATATTTGTTTTCCACAAAAACCAGACAAATGAAAAAGATCTTCTTCGGCGCTTTCTTATTTTTTGCTTTTGCCGCTACGGCGCAGGACACTCCTGAAAAAGAAAAAACTCCCGCTGCCAAAGGGGTTGTGTATGGCAAGGTTTCAGATGAAAGCAATGCCGTTAGTCCTGATGAACTCAAATCCAAACTTGTTGATGACAAGTTCCAGGGCCAGGTAAAGGGTAAGGTAGTTGAAGTTTGTAAGGCAGAAGGCTGCTGGATCAAACTGCAGAGAGCTGATGGTACATCTATGATGGTGAGGGCCAAGGATCATGCCTTCCTGATGCCTGAGAATATTGTTGGAAAAACCGTTCTGATCGAGGGCAATGCCACCGTGAAGGAAGTATCCGAAGACATGAGGAAACACTACGCGGAAGATGCAGGCAAATCAAAAGAGGAGATCGCCAAGATCAAAGGTTCTGAAAAAGATGTGCAGTTCGCCGCCAAAGGTGTGAAAGTTTTAGATTAAAATAATCCACATATTTTCTGTTGAATCCCGCTTCCGGCGGGATTCTTCGTTTAAAAAAAACGGCACGGGATTGTTATGACTAATCCTGTGAACCGTAGTCTGA
>CAYWSQ010000167.1:0-8939 GCA_964460925.1 uncultured Flavisolibacter sp.
ATAGATGAAGCGCTGCTTTCAGAAGTGGCAAAGCTGAAACTGCCTTACGTGCTGATGCATACCCGGGGTACCCCTCAAAATATGCAGCAGCATGCCAGCTATGAGGATGTGGTGACCGAAGTCTTTGATTTTTTATCCTTCACAATCGCTGCTCTTACCCAGTCAGGCATCAATGATATCATTGTTGACCCTGGATTTGGTTTTGCTAAAACCAGCGAACATAATTTCAAAATCCTTCAGCAACTGGCATTCTTTAAAAATCTTGACCGGCCACTGATGGTGGGTCTTTCGAGAAAGGCAACCATATATAAAACGCTTGGCATCATCGCAGCGGAAGCACTCAACGGCAGCACCGTATTGCATACGGTGGCTTTGCTCAACGGGGCTTCCATCCTGCGTGTGCATGATGTAAAGGAAGCAAAGGAAGCAGTGAAACTGGTTTCAGCATTATCCCAATAAAAAAAGAGCAGGTAAACTGCTCTTTCTGATATCGTTTTCCAGGTGTTGGCCTGCTCATTACAGGAATAAGTACGTGTTTAAATAGGCTCGCCGGAATTAACAGGATGGTTGGACTAAAAACGGGACCATGTACGGATCAAAAAATGATGCCCGCCCGTTAAACCGGACGAGCACCAAAGTTCGGGAATATTTTCAAATAAATATCAATGGTTGTGACCCGCATGAGAAGTATCCGCAGGTTGGGCACCCTGTTGAGGAGGTGTATCACTGATATCAAGAACCTCGATATCGAAGATTAAGTTGGCATTGGCCTTGATCTTATCACCACTGCCCATTGGACCGTACCCCAAAACGGATGGAATGAAGATCTTTGCCCTTCCGCCTTTCGCCAACTGGCGCACACCTTCTTCAAAACCTTTGATGGCTCCACCAGTTCCTACCTGGAGCGGGAATACACCCGCATCGAAGACCTCACCAGAAAGAAGGCTGCCTTTGTAATTCACATTCGCGAATTTCCCTACAGCAGGTTTAGGTCCCTGGCCTGGATTCAGCACCTGGATGTATACACCCCAGTCGGTTTTTTGTGCCTGGATATTATTCTTCTGCAGGTAGGCTTCAATCAGTTTATAATCCTTAGCAAGCTGGTTTTGTGAAGCTGAATCTTTTTTGAATGATTCGAGACTCTGGGCTTCCGCGGCTTCGATCTTTTTGTAATTGGCCTGCATGGCTTTCTCATTATCCTTCATGAATTCAGCCCTGGCTTCTTCTTCATTCTTGAAAACTTTTACCACGCGGATTGTAGTAATGAGCTGGTCACCTTTGCGAAACGGGGTCTGCTGCTCAATCTGTGGATTGTAAGCAATGAAAGAATCCATGGCCTGTACAAAATAGATGCTGTCGCCTTCTTTTGCCTTGGTCAGGATCTCAGGCATGGGGTCACTGTAACTGCCGGTTGCCATTCTTACTTTTTCATAAGCGGGAACCTCGAGGTAAGTGTTATTGAGTACACTGTCCTTGATCTTTACAATGCGGTGATATTTCACAACATCATTAACCGCAATCGTGTCCTTGCCCTTTTTGGCAGGGAAGATTTTATAAGGTACACCACCCGCGGTTTTTTTAAAATCGATTTTTGTTTCGCACGCCGCGAAGAGCATGGTCATTGACAGGATGCTGAAGAATAGCTTAACTGATTTCATTAGTTGATTTTTATTGTAATAGAGAGCTGTTTTCCTGGATTGCTTTTTTAAATTTCTGCACGGTCTCCTGCAGGCTTGCTGAATCATGACCGCCGGCAGCATTATAGTGTCCTCCGCCACTAAAATAGGTGCGGGCAAAAGTATTGCAGTCGAACTGACCCTTGCTGCGAAAAGACCATTTTCTTTCTTCATCCCGGTCTATCACACAGCCAACGAGTTTGATGCCCTGGATGGACAGTGGATAATTTACCAGGCCTTCCGTGTCGCCGGTCTTGATCTCGTATTTCAGTAATTCCATTTTCGAAATATAGATCAGGGCTGTATTGAGTTGGTAATCGATCTCCATCCTGTTTAAGAGAACATGGCCGAGGAAACGTAACCTGTTCTCAAGAAAATTATCATAGAGGGCTTCGTGCACTTTGGTATGGTCAAGACCTGTTTCCTTCAAGGCAGCCACCATGTGGTGCACACCGGCATGCGTGGAAGAAAAACGGAAAGAGCCAGTATCAGCAACCACACCGGCGTATAAACATTCAGCCACGAAAGCATTGATCTTGTCGCGGTGGCCGGAATTGACGATAAAATCATAGATCATTTCACAGGTGGAGCTTTTGCCTACATTGGAAACGCCGTACTGGAAAGAGGCCTCGTCAGGTTCACGGTGATGGTCTACAAGGATCTTCACGCAATCAAGCCCTGCTAATTTCTGGGCCATGGTCTTGGTGCGGTTGAAATGATTGTAGTCGAGGCAGAACAGCCATTCAGCCTTGTCAAGGGTTTCATTGGCTTCCTGCCGGTTCAATTCATAGTCCAGCACATCCGCGGTCCCTTCCATCCAGTTGAGCCAGCGGGCCCAGTTGGTTGGGGAGATTACGGTAATGGTATGTCCAAGTTGTTTGAGGAAGTGGTAAAGGCCAAGCGCTGAACCCATCGCATCGGCATCCGGCTTCTGGTGCATGGTAATGACGACCCGCCTGGGTTGCTTCAACTGTTCATAAATAACGTGAATGGGCTCCATAAAGAGCGGCAAAAGTATAGTAAAGTTTCCTGTATTGCGGAAGCGGAGCCCAGTTTAGGAAATTCTTAGGCAGGGACCTGTTCAGCATATGTTTTTCGCAAGCCCCGGAGGGTTACCTCTTTTTTCTCATTAGCCCGAATACCAGCAAAACAAAGAGGCCTATGCCAACGGCGAGGTAGGTGACTGCACCCATCGTGCTTTGTAAAAAATACATAAATGTGATTTGTATCTAAAACAAAACAAAATTCAACGGGATGCCATACCCTTTAACGGGTATTTAGCTGCCAGTTTTTAGAAGGCATCTCAAAACGGACCTCGCCGCCGGTTTGCAGGCCTTTGTACTGCCAGCCAGCTCTCCTGTAGAATGCTTCAGCCCTGGTGCCGGGCGAAGTGCTCAGCCAAAGAGTATCCTGGTATTCCCCGAAATACCAGTTCAGCATGGTATCGTGCAATTGCCTCCCGATACCCCTCCCCTCATACACGGGATCAACAAATAAGGCCCAGATATTATGATCTTCCAGGTTAATGATGACAAAACCGGTGACGATACTATGAATGTTATGAACCCAACCCCTTCCCTTTTGGGTAAGGAAAGATTCATAATCCTGCCGGGTGATTTTTGAAGGATCACTAAGCCTGTTTTCTTTAACGGCCATCCTGATCCTGTGCAGGTGAGGATAGTCGTTAATGGTTGCAGCCCTTATCATGCAGTGAATTTAAAACAGTAATTATCTAATTATGAGAATGAACCAGATTATTGTTCTTTTACTTTTGGCAGGCTGTTCTGAAGTCGCTACGAAAGACGATGCCCATTTTATTATTGAAAAAGGAAAGACTATTACGATTGAATTGGAATCTAACATGACCATTCCGTATAAATGGAAAATCATCAGCAGGAATCCCCTCCTGGAACTCACCCGTGAAAGCTACGATGCCAGCAATAGAAACCGTATAGGTGGTGGCGGGATGAGCAGGTGGAAGTTCAAAGCATTGGAAAAAGGAAGGGACACAATCAGGTTCATGCACGCTCATACCCAGGTGGAGGAAGCAGACAGCAATGCAGTGATAAAAACTTTCACCGTTGAAATAAAATAAAGGTCATTTCTCCTTAAGCTTAAAAAAATTTTGCATAAGTCAGAAATTAGGTTTTACTTTAATACAGTTTTTAACCAATATCCAACTGCAATGAAAAATCAACTCCAGGAAGCCCCGGTGGCTACTGCCGATGTACAGGCAAAAAAGATCATACAGAAATTACAGAAATGGGCAGAAAAAAAGTATCCCTCGCTGGAATCCGTTAAAAGATCCCGGATGATCATCGAATGCCTTATTGAACTGGCGGCAGAGAAAAAATATCTGTCAGCCCGCAAATAAGCACCTGTTAAATTAGAGGTAAAGCAGTCCTTCCGGGGACAGGCAGTTGCTTCACGCCTGATCTTTCCCGTAATTGGTGGTCTTCAATCCCCTATTTTTGCGGCGAAAATTATTCAGATATGAGCAATAGAACTTTTACGATGATCAAGCCTGATGCTATGAAAAATGGTCATGCGGGCGCCATTCTTGACAAGATCATCAAATCAGGTTTCAGGATCGTTGCCTTGAAGCAAACTTTGCTGACCAAAGAAAAGGCCGGTGAATTTTATGCTGTACACAAGGAAAGACCTTTTTATGGTGAACTCGTACAGTTCATGAGCAGCGGTGTGATTATAGCTGCCATTCTTGAGAAAGACAATGCAGTGGCAGACTTCAGAACGCTGATCGGAGCTACAGATCCTGCCAAGGCAGATGAGGGTACGATCAGGAAATTATTCGCCACTTCTCTTGGAGAAAACGCAGTGCACGGAAGTGACAGCGATGAAAATGCAAAAATCGAAGGAAGTTTCTTTTTTTCTGGGTTAGAGCAATTCTGATTTGAATTAAGTCCATAGACCATAGACCATGGACCATGGTCTATGGTCTTTCTCAAATCTCCTCCGCTTTTTTCTCCATAATCATATCATTCCGCACAGGTTCCACTTTATATCCCGCTTTTCTCAGCAGGTTAATGACCCCTCTTTCGCCGGGTAAGTGTCCGGCGCCTACAGCAATCACCAGGGCATTCTTTGCCATCAATCCTTTCAGTTTCTGCGCCCAGTCTTCATTGCGGTTGTAAAGCAGTACATCGGTGAACCCTTCGATACTTTTTTCATTCATAGTCAACTCAAGCATCTTGTTGAGTTCCTGGTTGCGGTAGGCATCCGTCAAAATCTTCATTTCACTGTCGTCACCTTCCTTACCTGATTCTTCAATCATCTTTAGCAGTTGGAGTGCCTGCGTTCTGTAAGGAATCCTGTCAAATATGCCGAGCTGGAAATCGATTGTTTCGAGTCCCTCGATCTCTTTGTTATGTTTGCCTGCTTCCGTCATCACCAGTTGTTCCATCACGATCATGTTCTCGCAAGTTTGCATCTGCTCCACGATCATGGAGCCTACCAGCAGCGGTTTAAATTTTTCCACCACTGAAAAAGGCAGCAGTCCACCGCTTTTTTCCTGGAAAAATCCTTTGACCTTATTGTATTCTTCAGGAGTCAGCAGGTCTGAAAGCGTGGTATCACCTCTCATGGTCATGGCGGAAAGCATCATGCCCATCATATCATCCATATCCAGTTCCAGGTAAACTTTGTCAGCCTGGCTGATCGCCTTTTTCAGGCTGTCACTTACCCCGATGTCGTTGGCACAGATCATGTGCATGGTGCCGAAGAGATAGGATGATTTGGCCAGTCCATTTCCAGAAATTCGCCAGAGCAGGGTGTTCTCCACAGTTGGAGGGATTGATACCTGGCTTTTGGAACGGGCACCGGGACTGCATGCAGCGAAACCAACAGCAGCGAGAAGGGATAACCACACAGATTTTTTCATTGTGGCAATATACGTTATCACGCGTATCTGCAGGATAGCAGGCATAGAATTTAGCATTTGATTGGAAGAAGAATCCGTCAATACCAGACCTCTGTCCAGTAACGGGAAAAGGAAGTGCCCCATTTTACATTGAGGTCAGAAGGCGAGATGGTTTCACCCAGTTCCATCCTTACTGACAGCAGTGGCAGGTTGATTCCCGCACCCAGTGCCGATACAATGGTGCCCTGCACACGCGGGTTGATCTCCAGCAACAGGGCTTCTCCGCCTGCTGCTCTTTTTAACTGGATACCGATATTGCCATGCAACCGGAGCAACGAGATGATGCGGCTGCACTGTTCAATGATGGCTTCATCCTTTACAAAGGTTCCCTGTACGGAAATGCCATTGATCATTTTGCGGCGGATCCTTGGAACTGCTATGACTGTCTCTCCATTCCTTGCCAGGCAGTCAACCGAATATTCCTCACCCGGCAAATATTCCGAAACCAGCAGTTCAGGAAAAGGTTTACATGAAAGTATGTGCAAAGCATGGGCGTAGGTGATGTGGAGGTTATAGGGCTTTTCATTGAAAAGCTGGTGATGTTCATCCAGGGAATCCGAAACAATGCGCACGCCCCTGCTTCCATTGGATACAGAGGGTTTGAAGCAGAAAGAACGACCGGGATGTCCCAGTTCGAATGCCGCATGAATAAATGCTTCCAAGTTATGGATCACACGGAAATCAGGAACCTGCATTCCTTCTGATTGCAAAAGCTGGTAGCAATTTGATTTGTTATTGGCTAATTCAATAGAAGAAGCAGAAGAAACAAGAACCCTGATGCCGGCAGATTCAAACAGTTCCTTGTGGGTGCTGAACAAAAACAATTCTTTGGTAACCAGCGGCAGTACGAGTTGAATATTTTTTTGTTTGCAGACCGCGAGCAGGGTTTCAATAAAATGAGGATCGGATGCTGGCGGGATCTGAACAAAATCATGTGCAAGAAACCTGCCTGTCGCCATAGGGTCCACATCGGCCGCGATGATCCTTAGCCGCGCATCCTGCTTCAGGCAATGAAGAATTCCCGGGGCTCCGGGTGCTCCCCCACCAGTCATTAATATGTTTAGTGAATCATTCAATGCGCTAATCCTGGTACTGAAATATGGCTGGAAAGATATTCGGAAAAGGGTTCCCACTGGTGTTCACGCGTCCTGAACACAATGGTCCTGATTCTGCCTGACTGCAGGTACAAAAGCAATTTTGTTTCGAGACCGGAAACTGTTTCATCAGGTTTGATCTCTATCTTCCTGATATTACTTACCGGGATTCTTGTAGCAAAACTCTTCCTGAAAATGACATCATACAGTTTGCTGCCATACATAAAAACCAGGGTCAGGTAAAAGAACATCCGGAAGAACCACCTGGGATTATTTTCAAAATCTGCAAGATGGAGCAATGGCAGTATCAGTAACACAACCGGGAGAAAATCAAAGAATGCACTTTGTGAAAAAGGCTTGTTTTCAAATCGCAGGTGCAAAACGTCCCTTTCCACAATCACTCTTCCGGTGGATGTAATGAATTCCTGGTTCATTCACCAAATTTAATGATGAACTATGGCTTCTTCTCCATAGATCTGTCCCTTAAATTTTAATGATGGCGATGGCAGGAATGCGCCCAGGCCCAGTTTGTCCCATTTTTCATCAACTGATTTGATGGTAGCATCGTCGGATACAATAATATTTGGCCAGTCGCGATAGAAATTATCAAGTTCCTTTGTTTTGAGTGTACCGTCGAGACCCATGCAGGAATAATTTTTCCCGGCATTGTTCAGCGATGGACGCTGAACCAAAGTATAATCTCTTTTGGGGTCCAGGTTATTGCAGACTCTCCAGAGTGCAACACCAAGATCGCTCGCATCAACCGTATGTTCTACATACAACACCATCTTGACTGCTTCCATTTCCGGAAGTTCACCAATGGCCTGGTGTAATTCCCGTACATGATTTTTTCTTGTCTTTTCAACTGAAACCACCAGCACGGGTATATCTTTTTTAAGAAGGTCCTGGTTTACCTTGTGGACCTCGCTGAATGTAGAGGTGAGAAGGGCTGCAAGATCGGCAGGAGGTGCAGACCAGGCATTGTCCTCGTTAGTTTCTTCTTCGAATTTGGCGCTTCCGTCAATGCACATCTTGCCTCCGAATCCAAGTTTGCTGCAGCTATGGTCCAGCACATCCATCGGGCCCTGCGAAAAATAAATATCCATGGCAGGATCCAGGTTTTTGAATACATAAGTGGCCAGTGCCTGGTAATCCTGGATCTTCACATGTTCATCCACCATCACAAGAATTTTGTTGAACATCATCTGCCCGGCCCCCCACATGGCATTCATAACCTTCTGTCCCTGGCCCGCGTAATCTTTTTTCACCTGGGCAATCACCAGGTTGTGAAACACGCCTTCCACCGGCATGTCCATGTCAATGATCTCTGGGATCATGGTCATTTTCATAGGCGCTAGAAATATTCTTTCCGTGGCCTTTCCCAGCCAGGCATCTTCCTGAGGCGGAATGCCAACTATGGTGGCAGGATATACCGGGTTTTTCCGGTGTGTGATGCAGGTAATGTGAAAGCGCGGGTACCAGTCGGGCAGGGAATAATAACCTGTATGGTCACCAAAAGGACCTTCCCAGATCAGTTCATCATTGGGATCAACATATCCTTCAATAATGAAGTCCGCGTCTGCAGGTACTTCCACATCCGGCTGCGTGATACATTTCACCAATTCCACCTTTTTCTTACGCAGAAAGCCGGCGAGCATGTATTCATCCACGTTTTCCGGTAATGGTGCTGTGGCCGAATAAGCATATACCGGGTCGCCGCCCAGTGCAACGGCAACGGGCATACGCTTTCCAAGTTTTTTATACTCGTTAAAATGTTTGGCTGATACTTTATGCTTGTGCCAGTGCATGCCGGTAAGCTGGGGACCATAAACCTGCATGCGGTACATGCCAACATTTCTTGAATTTGTATTGGGATCCTTGGTGTGAATGATGGGGAGTGTTACAAATGGTCCACCATCTTTAGGCCAGCAGGTGATCACAGGCAACCTGGTGATATCAGCCTGCTCACCCTGCCAGATCACTTCCTGGCATTCGCCCCTTCCTGAACGGACCTTGGGCATCCAGCTTGCGAACTGTCCAAGTTTTGGAAGCAGTTTTAGTTTATCAAGAATGTTTTCCTTAGGAGCCGAGAGCATGTGAAATAACTGCTCAATCTCTTTGGCCACATCATCGAGGTGTTGCACCCCCAGGGCCAGGCACATTCTTTTTTCACTCCCGTAAGCGTTCATGAGAACGGGGAAGTCGTAACCGGTATTTTCAAATAGCAGGGCC
>CAYWSQ010000168.1:0-8921 GCA_964460925.1 uncultured Flavisolibacter sp.
CCAAAATCAAAATCAAGATCATCGTCAGATGAAGCATAGGATACCAGGTATTTCGCATTTACTGTTCCACCAAAAAATTCAAAAGCATCATCATTTCCATAAGAAACCTGTATGTATTCCAAAGTGGTACCCGAGCCAACACCTCCTAATGTAAGCCCGTTGATCTCGGAACCTGGTTCAGCGGCGATACCTGCATATTCGATACGTACATATCGCATGGTGCCTGAATTATCAGCAGCGTTGGTACCGCCATATCTCCTGTCAACACCGCCTTCCACAAGTGGAGCCGGGGATAAAGGCCTGTTGGTGGGTGCATTGCCCAGGATAATAATACCACCCCAGTCACCACGGTTTCGCGAACCTGCAGGTTTTCCTGAAGTAAAAACAATGGGTTCGGCGGCCGTTCCCAGCGCTTCAATCTTAGCACCGCGTTCAATTATGATGGCGCCTTTCTGGCTTACATCACTCTTAAGGATCGTTCCTTTCGGAATATTGAAGCTGGTACCATTGGTAAAGTAAACATACCCCTTGATGGTGTAGACTCCGCCAGTAAGAACGATGTCTCTTTCGTAAGAACCAGTGAGCACCCTCGTTACATTCGGATCATCAGGATTGCTACCCGTGCTTCCTCCATCACCATCATTAAAATTGACCTTTACACAGGAGGCCAGTGAAAGGCCCATCATTGCTGCGAGTAAATATTGTTTCATCTTATTCATAATTTTTCTTTTAGCCGGTTGTTGTACTATTTTTTTGTTTTCAAACTGAAATCGTAGGTAAATCCTATTGTAACGGTGGTGCCGGGACTGTAGGAATAGTTGATCCTGTCGCCTTCCCCAAAATTGTAAACTGGTTTAGCGGAAGGATTGTCATAAAAAGCATAGCGGTTATTCACAGGTCTGAAACGGTTAATTTCCATTCACCTTTCTGGTTAAAAACTTTTTTGGATAACTGCAGGTCCAGCAGGTTGCGTGAACGTTCATATACATCATAAAAACCTGCACCCTGCGGATCACCTACCAGGTAAAGCCTTGGCCCGATCCGGTTGTATAAAACAGAGGCATTCCACGATTCGCCATTATATTGGAAGCCTGCATTGAGTAAATAAGGAGATTGTCCATACAAAGGCCTGTCCTGCTCAACTTTTTGCCCGGAAGCCTGTTCTGTAGCCAGGGTTACCTGTGATTTGAGCCAGGTGAGGTTGCCAATGAAACTCAATTTGTCGAGGCGCTCACTGATGAAGTAAAGGTCTTTTTTGATTTCAAATTCTGCCCCATATAAAAATGCCTGCTCCGCATTTGCATAATTGAATAGCCACCTGTCACCGTTACTGCCGGCATCCATGCGCAGCTCTATGGGATTGGTGAACTTTTTTGCAAGCACACCCACCGAAATGATCTCACCTGCAGCAGGATAAAATTCATAACGAAGGTCTCCGTTCAGAATGCTGGTTCTTTTCAGGGTGGTTTCACCACTTACACCCCAGATCTGTTCATAGTCGAAAAACTGGAAAGGTGCAATTTCCCTGAACTCGGGACGTCCAACGGTTTTGGAACCTGACAAGCGCAACTGGTTCCTGGGATTGATGGTATAGGTGAAATTTGCAGAAGGAAGAAAATCCCATTTTTCCGTATTGACAATGATCCTTTTTAGGGAAAGATCACGGGAAGAAAGAAACTGTTCAAAAAATTCTGCTCTCAATCCCCATACAGCCCGGAGTTTATCACCGATCTTATTATCAAACATGATGTATCCTGAATTCAGTGCAGAAATGCCCTGGTATTTATCTGTATTCTGGGTCTGCTCATCGAGGAAAAGGCCATTGCCATTTATATTACCAGGCAGGAAGGCCTGGTCATAGGGTACACCGATATCGGTATTGGAAGAAGCAGGGCGATACCTGAAGACCCTGGCATTAAAATCACGGAATCTCAGCGTGGATCCTCCACCCAGTTTCAATACCTGTTTGATGCCGCCCAGTTCAAATGGAATTTGAAGAGAGCCGGAAAACCCTGCAGTATAATCTTTCAGTGAAGAATAAAAACGGCGGGTATCATCATCATCCATTTCAAATGTACCGTTTAGATCAGACAGGCTTCTTACATATTGAGCGGTACGGAAATCAGGTTGTGTTTTATAATTATGGGAAAGGTTTCCATTCCAACTGAATTTAGCGCCAGACCTTGAAATAGTGTGCTCGCCCTCCAGCTGGCCACTATAAAGTGACCGCTGGTTGAGGAAGGATGAGCGTAGGGATACCTCCTGGAGACGGCCTGTATTGTTAAGGGTACGAGTGTAATAATTGTCTTCAAACAACTGGTTGAAAATATTTTTAAAGGAGATCTTATGTTTTCCTTTGATATAGGTGAAGTTGGCCAGTCCGCCAGCATTCACGGAATACTTGTTCTGCATTTCAGTGCCGGTGAATATGGGTGTACGAACCTGCTCAAAGCGGCCACGTTCCACATCATCATATACGATCATGCCCTTCCTGTGGTAAAGAGAAATGATGGTTCCGAATCTTCCCCCGTTTTTGAATTTAGAAACATTCCCCCAGGTAAGATTCAGGGTGGTAATAGGCGCAGCCTTTCGTGTTTGCTCTGCATATACTTCACCCGGAAACAGACGGGTCATCTCGATCTTTTTTTCATCACTCAGACTCCTGTAACCGGTTGTAGACGGAATAGCAGAAGGCAGGGCTCTTGTTCCATCATCAAAGCCAAGCCAGTCCCTGCTGTTGCGGGGATTGCTGGTAAAATCCCTGAAAGTTGACTGCGAATTATAACCCGCCGAAAAACCAACGGTAAGAAAATTCTGAACCGGGATATCTTTTGTATTGATCTGTACAAGCCCTCCTGCGAATTCACCCGGAAGATCAGGGGTGGCTGTTTTATTTACGATGATATTATCGATCATGGAGGAAGGGATCATATCAAAGGAAAAAGCCTTCCTGTCCGGTTCCGAACTAGGCATCGGCGCACCATTAATCAGCGCCTGGTTATAACGGTCGCTAAGGCCACGTACCACTACATACTTATTATCCTGGATGGATGCTCCGCTCACTCTTTTTAATACTTCACCGGTATTCCTGTCAGGAGTACGGCGTATAAAGTCTGCAGCGATGCCGCTTGATAGCGCGGTATTATTTTTCTGGAAACTGAGAAGGGCTGCTGTGTTTTCCTGTCTCCTGGAAACGGTGCGGATCACCACTTCATCCTGGGCAAGGGAAACCGGTTCAAGAACGATGGTTATTTCATTGTTTTGACCGTTTTCCAAAACAATATCCGTGATTTTTTTACTGGTATAGCCTATGGAAGAAACAACCAACGTATAAGATGGTCCAACTTCCAGGTTTAAAGAGAAACTGCCATCAACATTTGTCACCGCCGTCTGGTTGCTGCCTTCCACCTTAACAGTTACACCTGAAAGCGGCTCCTGTTTTTCATTGATCACTTTACCAGTAAACCTTCCCTTGGCAAAAGATGATAAACTCAAACCAGTAAAAAGTATCAGGATCAACAGGCGCAATTGCATTTGTAAAAGTTTATGCAAATGACCGGCTCTACTGTGATGGGAATGTTACGGGAGTATTAAGGAATGATGAAGGCAATGTTACCGGGATGTTAAGGGATAGGGAGGCTTATGGCTTTTGGCCATTGGCTATTGGCTTTGGTGGCTGAAAGACCAGATAATTCTTTTACCGCAGAGAAAAAAGATAATGGAGATTCGCTGAGGTAATCTTTGCGCCCTTTGCTCTCCTTTGCTTCCTTTGCGGTTAAATTTTTAGACTACCATCCTTCGCTAAAGCTTCAGCCAAAACCGACTTTTGACTTTTGACTTTTGAATTTTGACTTTCGCCCTCAATCATACACAAACAACCTATGCAGCTTTCTCTTATCAACAACATCACTGGTATCAGTGATGACCGGCTTAACCATATCATCAATGGCATCGTTGAGGCGGTTCATAGCAGTATTGCTCAGGATCCAGCTCATGGGAAACTGTTTGGTATTGAGTCCCAGGTTCAGGGAAATGAATTCACCATTCAATGATCTTACATAACGTTCCAGGTAAGCCTGGGAAAGATTGGACCTTCCGGAACGGGTATTATAAATAGCACCAACAATTTCCATGATCTCGCTGAACTTTTTAATACTGGTGGGAGTTATGGTGCTGTCATCATCAGCGAAATTGAACTGCAGCACATAAGGTTTCACTTTTTTATTTTCCAGCTTCAGCAGTTTCATCACTTCAAGCAAGGTTTCAGCGCCGGTATTTTCAAAATAACCTCCATCAACGAAATGTTTTCTCTCCTTTACATCACCATCAGCATAAAATATGGTAGCTCCCGGAGAAACGAGGGGAAACCTGGTGCTGAGATTAATGGCTGTACTGTAACGGAGATCAATACCCGAACGGCGGGCAAGGTCTCTTTGGCGGCCCAGGGTAACCGAATCCAGCGAAACATTACTCCAGATGCATTGCAGCCCGCTTTCTGCTTCGGTGGTATTGATGAAAACAGCAGGCATCCTTTGCTGGCTGGTAATGCTGAATGACCCGGATAAAACATTGGCCTGGGCCAGGTGTTCACCCGACTCCCAGGCTTTTTCCAGGGCGATGGCCCTGTCGAACACCGGAATATGCCAGGGAATAAAATAATTGATGATCTCACCAAATACCAGTTTACCGGTGGCAGCCGCCAGGAAATCCGAGCCGAAGAATTTTCTGGTGGCAGCAGCGTAAGTACCCGTATCTCCATTCTGTTTGGTAATGTAGGTGGCATTAAAAAAATTGGAACCCAGTGTGCCACCTGAAACACCGCTGTAGCAATAGATATAGGCAGGAAAGGAAGGGTATTGATCAGAAAGTTTGGAAAGGATCATGGAGGTGAAGGCTCCGGTACGGAGGGCCCCGCCTTCAGCGGCAATAAAAACTACGGGAATAGTATCTTCATTCACCCCCCTGCGATATAATTTTTCACCCGGTTGATCCACCACGGTATCGGTGGCCAGGGCCTGCAGCCATCCATCAAAATGAGTTTGCAGTTGTGGTCTTTGTGTAGCAGATGATGAAAGAACCCGAACAGGATGATCACGGTTATAAAAACTGCTCACAATAAATAAAGCCAGCAGGATGAGTCTCACAGGAACCTTTCTTTGCACCTTATCAAGAAAATGAATAATAATAAATACCACCTGCCAGCAGCCGAAGGCCAGGCAGATCAGAGAGGCTGCGCCAAAAAACATATAAGCGCCTGCGGGCAGGAAAGCAAACAGCAGGATAAAACCAACTGCAAACAGGGAAAGATAAAGCAGTTGTTTTCTGAGACAGCTATAAAATGAAAGCGGGATCCTGAACATCCAGATGTCCAGGTTTTCCTCCCGCAGAGGATTCTGCTCATAGGGAATGAAAGCATCAGGAAGCTTCATGCCATTGGGCAGGGAGATCTCCCGGGGCAGGTCTTTGGTAACTGTTACATCATTGAGGATACCATAAAGTTTATTCACCCAGTGCCGCTCTGTTTCGCTGATCTGCAGCCAGCCGAATGATGGATATCGATTTGCGAATTTTTTTATCCCGCCCTTCATATAAAGCAGGTATAAAACAAAAGCCATCACGGCCAGAATAAATAGTATGGTCATAAAGGCCAGCATGATGGTGCCGGTATTGAAGTCCTTCCAGTTGAACAGCCAGGCCCTGATAAAAGCGAAGAACAGGATGGCAACCGGGAGAAATAAAAATATCCTCGAAAGCACTTCCTGCACTTTTTTCCTGAAGATCACCCGTTGCGGTGCCAGGGAACGACCTGAATTATCGGTGAGATAAATGATGAAGCGTGTACAGAATTCGGAAGCGATGCTCCAAAAGAATAAGGCAACCATCAGCCAGATCAGGGGCATTACCTGGAAACTGGCGGCAGCGTCCTCGGTGATGGACAGCAATACATCGGTGCCCTGCGGAACCATCAGGAAAGCGAAGATGGCCAGGAGGTTGAACAGAAGGATGAGCCAGATACCACGCAGGGTGCGGGTGAAATCATTCACCTTCTGGAAAAAAGTATAACGGAATGGGATAGCCGGAATTGAAACTGGCGGCTCTTTCATGTATTTAATGTACGAAGAAAGCCTTAAGCTTCATCAAAACCGGAACTGGATCCGCCAGGTGAATACATTATCCTTCACATCTTCCATGAAACCAGGCAATGCTGTTTTTTCATTGCGCACCCAATCATAATAAGCCAGGATCTTGAGGTTATCATTGAAGCTATGGGCTAGACCCATTCCCAGCGTTGAGAATTTTACATCAGCCCCGGAAAAATTGGAACTGCCGGATAGTTCCATACCGGAAACCTCCACGTTGGGATCATACCAGTCGTACTTGGCAATGAGTTCCCATTTTTCATTGATGATATTCTGTAAAAAATAAAAGAAGGCCCCGTCAAAATCACGCAGGTAGGTAGGTGCTTCAGGCAATTCGCCCGGGTTGACCGTGGTGCTGATCGTGCCCGGCTGTTTACCTTTCCAGTATTCACCACGGATCTCGGTCTTTCCCCAGCCATGTTTATAAATCAATTGGGCATCGGCTCCATAATAATTTCTCGGCGCTTTTTTACCGATATTCTCTATTGATGAATCAACGGAAAAAACTTTTCCGGATCCCTTATTCACTGTTTCCCACTTGTATTTTGTAGCCTGTACCCAGCCTCCTCTTAATAAGGACAGGCCGGCCCCAATTGAAAATTCATCCGTCAATTGCAGGGGTTTCATGGCCAGCCGGCTGATCAGGTCCTTATAAGAATCAAATTCCGCGGGTCCGGATTTACCCTGGCCATTAAAAACACCAATATCGAATTTCAGTTGCAGTGGTTTTTGATTTTCCTTTTGCGATTCATAGCTGGCCATAACTCCCAGGTCACGCTCGCTGGGCATGAGGATCTGCGACATCCTTCCCCTTTCAGGACTCTCCCGGAAAGAAGAAGAAAGGTTCACTTCATATCCGAAAGGCCTCGCAAAAAGTCCGGCAGTAAGCGAAAAATTATGTTTGCCCGGTTCATAGATCTTCACAAACATATCCCTCACGTTCACATCCCTCTCGGTAGCTTCAAACTGGAAGGTGAGCAAGGCGGCGGGAAAGCTCCCGTTTTTAGCAGGAAGCCGGTAATCGATCTTGAGCCTGGCCCTCCTGAGCATGAAGCGGTTGCTGGTATATTCCCTGAAATCTCCGCCGGCATAGGAATCAATACCTTTATCCTGGGCCACCTGGAACTGGGGTTGCATATAAGCACTGAAGCTCAGGTTTTCCATTTTCCTAAGAAAGGGGCGAAGGGTATCATTAATAAATAAAGAAGAATCGTAATCCGAAAGATATCGCTGGGCTTCCGCTTTCCCGGAAAGGAGGACGAACAGGAATAAAAGGAAAAGAATAGAATTCTGTTTTGTTGCGTTGTTTTTTAGCATGGTTTATGAATCCGTTAAATAGCGCCTTCCGGGAATTGCTATATTAAGTAATTATTAATTCTTGGTTAAGGCTTAGGCCGGCAATAATTGAACCTAACTTCGCTCAACTTTAAAAATAAAGTATGAACATCTTCGCAAAATTACTGGCTCCCAAGAACAAAATCTTCTACGAGCTCTTTGAAAAAAGTGCTGATAATGTTAAACAGATGGGGCAGTTACTCACACAGGTTATTGGTGAACCTGATTTTGATAAAAGACAGGGCATCATTTCACTGATGGAAGATGTTGAGCACCAGAATGATGAACTCACCCACCTGCTATTTACGGAGCTGGGCAGGAATTTCATTACGCCCTTCGACCGGGAAGATATTCACTACCTGGCCTCCGCGCTTGATGATGTTGCGGATTATATTTTCGCTACAGCTAAAAAGATCAATTTCTACCGCGTTAATCCTAACGATATCGGCATGCAGAAACTCAGTGAGATCATCCTGCAAAGCTGTATCGAGGTGCGCAAAGCCGTGGGAGAACTCAGGAACATGAAGAACATGAGGCTCATTACGGAATCGCTCGTTAAGATCAACAGCCTCGAAAATGAGGCCGATGATATTTTTGACATGAGCATTGAGCGGTTGTTCGCCATAGAACCCGATGCCAAGGAAGTAATCAAAAAGAGAGAGATCTACCAGGTAATGGAAACGGCAACGGATAAATGCGAAGATGCTGCCAACGTAATTGAATCCATCATTGTTAAGTACGCATAGGGAGTAAAATGAAAAACAGGAAATTCATTTTCAGCTTTTCAGTTTCAAGCACGCACAAAAATTCCAGATGACCCTTATTATTGTTATCATCGCCCTGGCTTTGATCTTCGACTATATCAACGGCTTTCATGATGCCGCCAATTCCATCGCAACTATTGTTTCCACCAAAGTACTTACCCCGTTCCAGGCTGTATTATGGGCAGCGGTGTTCAACTTCGCGGCTTTTTTTATTTTCAAAGACCATGGGGTTGCGAATACAGTTGCTAAAACAGTAAAGGATGATGTAGTGAGTGGAAATATTGGCATGGTGGTGATTTTTTCCGGACTGATAGCCGCCATTATCTGGAACCTGCTTACCTGGTGGTTTGGCATTCCCTCTTCTTCTTCGCATACACTCATCGGTGGATTTGCCGGAGCAGCCATTGCATTTGGAGGATTTGACGCGGTAAACAGCGACCCGATCCTGAGAACAGCAAGCTTTATTATCCTTGCGCCTTTGATTGGGGGATTAATCGCATTCATTCTCTCGCTTTGGTTTTTGATGTCGTTCCGAAAGGATATACTGCCCAAGATCGTTTCTGTCACCATTATTCTACTGGTCATCTGGTTCCTGTACGATCACCTGGTATTGGACAGGGCTGAACTGGCTGCCAATACAAATCATGATAATTATATTGCCCAGGTAATTTTTTATACCAAA
>CAYWSQ010000169.1:0-390 GCA_964460925.1 uncultured Flavisolibacter sp.
TCCGACTCCGCTCCTCAGGATGACAAGGGTTAACTACATTCAAAGATTTATCCTGCGTTTGATTCATAGAAAACTTTAGGCAAGAAAAAGTTTTCCGATCTTTAATTTATAAACATCGTTCTCTGATCAACCTTTTGTCATCCTGAGGAGCGCCTAAGCCGCACTGTTCTGTAGTAAGTTAATGCGCGACGAAGGACCTCATCGCATCGCGGAGGGCATGCATCCTGAACCCGCCGGGTAAACTTCGTTCTCTCAGGAATGATTTGCGGGTGAAGGATCTGGTACGATGTGCGAACATCACTTAGGTTTTCTGTCATCGTACCAGATCCTTCGCCGGTGAGATGGTCGTATGCGATGTGTCTGCCCGGCTCAGGATACCTCACAGAACAG
>CAYWSQ010000169.1:400-8899 GCA_964460925.1 uncultured Flavisolibacter sp.
ATCTGCGCGCATCTCATACATTTAAGCAAAAACTCCCATCAATTGATATCCTCGTTCTTCTTCAATTTCTCAATGGAATCACTCACATATTTTTTTGTCTGATCATTAGGAGCCAGGGCCAACGAAAGATTCGCGTATTTCAAAGCATTTTTGAAATCACCGTTGGCAGAATAAGCGCGGGTCATTCCAAAAAGTGTAGTGAACTGGTTGGGATTTTTTTTCAGGTTCTCCTGGAAGATCTCCAGCGCTTCCTTATTTTTTTTCTGTGCAAGCAGGCTTCTTCCGTACTGGTGCACTTCCTGCATATTGGCAAGTGGCAATGCCTGTTTCATAATGGCATCTGCTTCGGCGGTCCTTCCCAGTTTTGCCAGGATCTGTGCCTTTGTTGATTTGGGTCCGAATAAATTGCCACCACCAAATGATGGTCCGGATGCTGAATCCGCCCATTGCAAGGCCTGTTCCAGGTTCACATTGCGCTGCAGGCACCACTGGGCTGCCTGGTCCCAGGCAAGCCAGAAGAATCCTCTTTGCGTTCTCAATTCATCGCGGAAGGACGCAAGCTGGTCTTCAACATAATTGGTTTCAACGCGGAAGGGTATGCGCAGTTTTTCCCATTCAAGGGAAATGGTCGCGGCATTTTCTGACTGGTCAGAAAATTCATAACGCAGCCATTCAACATTGTGGTCCAGTTTCACCGGCTTCACTTTCACCCGCAGGCCATCTTCTTTTTCATTATAATAATAACTGCCCCAGGAAGAGTGGTTGTTTGAAAAAATAATAGTTGATTCCGAAGGATCGTATGCAATGAAGATGGCATACCTGCCTGCTTTTAAAGGCTGGCCTTCGACTTTCACATCGCGCGAGAATTCTATAACAGTATTTTCATTGGCCCCGGCTCTCCAGGGCGCTGCCTTTGAAGAACCAAATCCCTGGTCGGTGAAACCGGTATGAACAACCTGTCCCCACAGCGCGCCTTCCCTGCCTTTCACACCCGGACGATCATAGTGGATGGTCACATCAGTAAGCCCGATCCTTTCACCTACCATTGCTTTCTTATTGCCCCCGCTTGGTAATTGTGTTAAGGTTATCTGCGCATGTGCACAATAGATAGTGGTAATGCTGGTAAGCACCAGGAAAAACTTTCTCATAAAGAAGATTTAGTGGTTAAATCTACCAAGGATGGGGAAAGGAATGTTGGTTTTTTCGTGAAAGGCAAATGGCTAATGTTGAATGGTGAATGCTCGCCAGCCATCCGCGTGTCGCTAAAGCTCTAGCGGAGGCGCAAGCCTTGGCGAAGGCTGGGTGAATGCTGCGCCAGTCGTCGGAGTGAGCTGGAGCTTTAGCGTAAGAGCACGCCGACGGCGAAGACGATAGCGTCGAAAACAGCCAACAGCCAATGGCCAACAGCTAACAGCTAACAGCCATTAGCTTACTCCACCACCGCCTTCCTGATCTTCACCAGTTTTACCAGCAGTTCCTCCAACAGGTCAAGCCTGAGCATATTGGCGCCGTCGCTTTTGGCGCAGGAAGGATCGGGATGAGTTTCTATGAAAAGGCCATCTGCCCCTGCGGCAATGGCAGCGGAGGCGATCGTTCCGATCATTAGCGGGTTGCCGCCGGTAACACCCGAGGTTTGGTTGGGCTGCTGCAGGCTATGGGTACAATCCATTATCACAGGGACATTAGGTTGCTGCATGAGCGGGATATTCCGGTAATCAACCACCAGGTCCTGGTAGCCGAAAGTGGTGCCTCTCTCTGTCAGCATCACCTTATTGTTTCCTGTATTGTGAATTTTCTCCACGGCAAACTTCATTGCCTCACCGCTTACAAACTGCCCTTTCTTTACATTAATTATTTTTCCTGTTTTACCCGCAGCCACCAGCAATTCTGTCTGCCGGCAAAGAAATGCCGGTATCTGCAATACATCCACATAAGCGGCCGCCATCTCTGCATCTTTTTCAGAATGAATATCCGTGACGGTAGGCAGTTGAAAATGTTTGCCGGCCTTTTGAATAATCTCAAGTCCTGTTGTATCTCCCAGGCCGGTAAAGGATGAAGCGCTGGTGCGGTTAGCCTTGCGGTAGGAAGATTTGAACACTAGCGGAATCCCGTGTTTCTTACAGATCGCGGCAAGTTTCGCTGCTGTCTCAAATACAATGGATTCACTTTCCACAACACAGGGGCCTGCAAGCAGGAAAAAATTATTTTGATCATATTCCTGCCGGGTGAATAACTGCTCAAGAAAAAGGGTCATGGGGCAAAGATCGGGAGAAACAGTTCAAAGTCGGGAGTTCAAAGTTGAAAGTCTGAGTCAAAGTCAAAAGGCAAAAGTCAAAAGTCAAAAAGGTGTACGGGCCTGAAATAGGTTGACAAAATTTCAAAACTGGTCAACCATGGAAAAAAGGCAACATAGTAGTAATAATAGTAAATTGAAAAAAGTCAACCTTATTTAGGCAAGTACAAGGCAAATTGTAAGCTAGGGGTATAAACGCACAGAAAACGAAAAGAAGGGTCGAACTTTCTTTGCGTTTTCTTTGCGTATCCTTTGCGCTCTCTGCGGTTAAATTCAAAAAAATAAAATAAAACCATCTTTTGAATTTTGACTTATGCCCTCTTAAAGTCGCCATGCAGGAAATGGGCCATTTGGTCTTGATCTTTGCAGCGGTGTACACACAGAGGGAAGGCTGGATGAACGGAAGCTCGAAAATTTTATGAAACTGGTTTATAATTAATGCTGATCTTATTATTATGAAACGGATGTTATCTCTCTTTTTTCTTTCAGTCCCCTTCCAGTTGATGGCCCAGTTCGGGCAAAAGGATTTTGCACTCTTCAAAATTTTGGAAGGCAAATGGAAGATGCCGACAAAAACAGGTGCGCTTATAGAACAATGGACCATAATGAACGACAGCACCATGACGGCTGTGAGTTACCGCGTTAGCGGCAAGGATACCATCCCGCAAGAAACAGTGGTATTGAATGTGTCGCGAGGCAATATTGTTTACGCACCAACTGTACCCGGCCAGAACCAGGGCAAGCCCATTCGTTTTTCTTTAATGAGTAACCGGAAAGGGAAGTATTTATTTGAGAACCAAAATCATGATTTTCCCAAACAGATCCTTTATGAACCTACAGCATCAAGGTTGAAAGTGACACTGAGCGGGGGAGGCAGGCATGTACGTTTTGAATTTCGAAAGGAGGATTAGGGCTTCGAAAGGAGGAACCGCAAAGGGCGCAAAGAACCAACTCATGTTATGCGCATAATTTAAAACGCAAAGGAAACGCAAAGAAAGTTCGAAAATCCTTTGCGTCTTTACCAGTCATAGCTTTAGTGCAGGATGGTCCTCTGCGAACTTTGCGGTTAATTTTTTGACTTTTGACTTCCTGCCTTCGCTAAAGCTTTTTGCGGGCAAGCCGAATACTCACTACTTACTCACTCACGCTTCCTGTTCCTTCAGGTTCTCCAGCATATCCTTTGTCATACCAGCCAGGTCATATTCCGGTTTCCATCCCCATTCTTCACGCGCTACAGAATCATCAATGCTTTGCGGCCAGCTATTGGCGATCTGCTGGCGGTAATCAGGTGCATAGTTCATCGAAAATCCAGGTATATGCTTTTTGATCTCCGCCCCGATCTCTTCTGGAGAGAAACTCATGCCTGAAATATTGTAAGAGGTGCGTGTATGAATTTTTTCGGCTGGTGCTTCCATCAGTTCAATTGTTGCCCTGATGGCATCAGGCATATACATCATGGGCAGGTAAGTATCTTTCTCAAGAAAGCTTGTATATTTTTGACTGGACAGCGCTTCATGATAAATCTCTACGGCATAATCGGTAGTGCCTCCGCCGGGAGCGGATTTATAAGATATGAGCCCGGGATACCTGAGACTCCTGACATCAACCCCATACTTATTGAAAAAATAATTGCACCAGAATTCTCCTGCATACTTGCTGATTCCATAAACCGTGGTGGGTTCTATAATCGTTTTTTGAGGACAATTCTGTTTGGGTGAAGTGGGTCCGAATACCGCTATGCTGCTGGGCCAGTAAACCTTGCTGAGTTTTTCTTCGCGGGCTATGTCCAGCACATTCAGCAGTCCCTGCATGTTGAGGTGCCAGGCAAGATTTGGATTTTTTTCCCCGGTGGCGGACAGGATGGCCGCCAGCAGGTAGATCTGTGTGAATCCCTGCCGGATCACCTGCACATGCAGCATTTCCTTATTCATTACATCAAGACTCACATAAGGACCGGTGCCATGTAAAAGGGGATTTTCTTCACGGAGATCCGAAGCGGTTACGTTGGCTGTACCATAGATCTTCCTTAGTGCAAGGGTGAGTTCCACACCTATCTGGCCGGAGGCCCCGATTACAAGAATTTTCTCTTTCATATTGCGGTGCAAAAGTAGGAAGTTCGGAGATCAATATGGAATGTCGTTAGTAGGTAGGCGGAAGTCGAAAAGTCAAAAGTCAAAAGTCAGAAATCAAAAATCGAAAATTTACCGCAAAGAACGCAGAGGACCATCCTGCGCTAAAGCTATGGCTTGTAAAAACGCAAAGAAAACGCAAAGAATATCCGAACTTACTTTGCGTCTTCTTTGCGTCTTATAATTATGAGCTTAATGTAAGTTGGCTCTTTGCGATCTTTGCGTTTCCCTCATTTCGAAATAAGAAAGCATTCCAACCGAACCCCAATCGGCGAAGATTCACCTGATCAACTTATGTTCATACGCATACTTCACCAGCCCGATCACACTGTTGGTATTGGTCTTGCGAAAAATATTTTTGCGGTGGGTTTCTACGGTTCTTTCGCTGATGAAGAGTGTTTCTGCGATCTGCTTATTGCTGTATTCCTTTTCGATCAGCCTGATGATCTCTGTTTCACGGTCGGTTAGGTGGGCTTCCTCGGTTTCTTTTTTACGGTTGGCAGTTCTCTGCAGTTCTTCCAGCACTGCATCGCTGAAATAAATACCACCACGGGCGATCTTTTCAATAGCCGTTACGAGTTCTGTTTTACCGATATTTTTTAAAACATAACCCGAGATATCGGCTTCATTAATCATCTCATTCACTACATCACCCTGGCCATCCATGGACAGCGCGAGTATTTTGATCTGGGGGAATTCTTTTTTTACCTGTTTTGCAAGGTCATTACCTGATAATCCCGGCATCTGCACGTCGGTAAGCAGCACATCCACTTTTTGCTGACCCAGTTTTTCCAGGACCGTCAAAGGTTCGGTAGTTGCGAAGGCGAATTCAAAACGGTGCTCATTTTTCAAGAGTGACATCAGCCCGTCAATTACAATCTGGTGGTCATCCACAAGGGCCAGAGAAATTTTGTGCATATTCAACTGAAAATATAAAAAATTACTCAGACCGGAACATGTAATGCTACCAGTGTTCCTTTGGAAGGTGTGCTGTCAAAATCAACTGTGCCTTTCAGGTATTCCACGCGGGTGCGGATATTTTTCAATCCCATGCCATCAAATTTCGACCGGTCATTGGTATCAAATCCGCGCCCGTTATCTTCCACCGTGGCGGTGATCTCACCTGCCTCCCTGATTACCGAAATATCAAGTGTATCAGCGCCCGAGTGTTTGATCACGTTATTCACACATTCCTGGATCACGCGGTACAGCACTGTTTCTGTATTGGAATCAAGTCTTTCATCCAGGCCTTCCGTATATAAATGAACTTTGAGTGCTTTGTGATCCAGCTTGTCAATGAATTCCCTGATAGCCGAGGCCAGGCTGTTTTTAAGCAGCGCATTGGGCATCATATTATGCGATACTGCTCTCACTTCCTTGCAGCTTTCATCTACCAGGGAAATGATCTTGTCAAAGGTGATTTTTTCATCATCTGTTTTAAACTTCACCTCGTGTTTATATGCTGATAAATTCATCCGCGCCGCGCTCATCATCTGTCCCACACCGTCATGCAGATCCTTGGCGATGCGTTGCCTTTCTGCTTCTTCTGCTTCCAGTACGGCCCTGGTGGCCAGTTCCTGCTGGCGGAGAACCGCTGCCTGCATTCTTGCTTCCTGTTTTAGCCGGTAGCGGCGATAGTAGGAGAAGCCCAGTAAAATACCCAGCACCAGGATGGCCGCCAGGAAGCCGATCATCACATTGCGGCGCGTGAGTTGCAACTGCCTGTTGGCAATTTCCAGTTGCTGGATCTCTGATTGTTTCTGCAGTGTATGCAGGTTCTTTGCCTTCTCGGTTGAATCCAGTTTCTGCCGGAGAATGATTTCATTCTGGCCCTGGATCTGGATCCTGTTATTGGCATTTTCCAAATCTGCCTGTGATAATGCCAGCCGGTTTTGCGTAAGATCAAAAAGACTTTTTTCTATCTGCAGTTGCTGGTTGCGGATCTCCAGCGCTTTGATATCATTGTCCTTATGCAGCAATGCGATCTCCTGCTGCTTTTTTTCCGTTTCATATTTAACCTGCATGTCACGGAGCGATTTGATATTGGCCTCGTTCAGCAAAACATCTTTTTGTGAATTGAACTGTGAAGCAAACTGTAAGGCCTGTTTATAATCGCCGTTGGCTGCATAGTACTTTGATTCCACTTCGTAAATGGTCTTCAGATGTTCCTTGTTCTGTGTCTTTTTGGTGAGCAGTACCGCGCTGTCAATCATATTGCGTGCGGTGGCAAGCTGCCGGGTTTCGATCAGTGAATTAGCAGCGGACAAATAAATCGAGGCAAGGCTCCTGCTGTTATTAATGCGGCGGTAGATCTCGATCGCATCCATAAAATACGGCACCGACCTGTCGTGCATCTGCTGCCGGCTGTACAGTTCTCCAATATGTGCTTTCACCAGTCCAAGCTGTCGCTGGTCATTCACCTCGGTGTAGATTTGCTGCGCCTGCATATAATAATTCAGCGCTTCACTATAACGTTGCTGCTCACCGTGTATGCTGGCAAAATATTGTAAGGTGATAGCCTGCCCGTTGCGGTCGTTCAGTTGTTTCTGAATCACATAAGCTCTTTCCTGGTAGGCAAGAGCCTGAACATAATCTTTCTGACGGAAGGATATGGCTCCAAGGTAATTATTGGTAATAGCAATCGCAGGAAGGTCATTCAGTTTTTCATATTGCTTCAGGGCAAATAAAAAATTGGAGACAGCTTTTTCATAATCCCCCAGGTCTTTATAAATGAACCCAATATTGTTATAACTCATGGCGATGCCGGATACATCATTGTTCTCCATACGCAACTGCAATGCCTGCTGGTAGAGACTTAGCGCTTTTCCGTAATCACCCAGCTCTATATAAATATTGCCTTCATTATTCAGCGCGAATGCCATATTCTTTTTGTCCCGCAGCCTGGAAGAATAATCATAATACTGGTTGAAGGCCACGATAGCTTCAGGGTACTGTGCTTTGAAATACCGGGCATATCCAATGGAATTACTTGCTGCCGCTTTCCAGAAATAAAAGGGTCTAGTATCAGGGAAGTTCATCACCTGCTGTCCATAATGAATGGCCGAATCCATTATGGAGGACCGGAATACTTCGGCCAGGTGGGCCATCAGCTTTGCTTTTGCGGAATCTGGTAGATTTGGCCGGAACTGCCGGTGCAGGCTGTCTATCTTTCTCTGCTGTGCCGAAGCTGCCATTCCCAGGACGAGGATGCAGATTACAAAACGGGTTCTCATATACACTATGAAGATGCAATATTCAATACATCTTTCATAGAAAAGATACCTTTTTTATTTGAGATGTATTCCGCTGCCAGTAGGGCTCCAAGAGCAAAACCCTTGCGGCTGTGCGCAGTGTGTATGATCTCGATATCATCCACATCCGAATGATATTTCACAAAATGGGTACCGGGAGCCGGGTCTTCCCTCAGGCTTTCAATGGATAGTTGTCCGGGTGCTGCTGCAGCCTGGTTCACCCAGCCTTTGATTGAAGGGATTTGCTCTATTACCTGCTCCGCAAGTGTTACTGCTGTTCCACTCGGGGCATCTTTTTTCTGGGTATGATGTACCTCTTTCATGGATACGGTGTAGGCCGGCTGGGCTGACATTAATTTTGCCAGCAGTTTATTGATCTCGAAAAAAATATTCACGCCAATGCTGAAATTGCTGGCATGAAGAAAACAACCTCCGAGGTGCTGGCAAATTTTCCGGGCTTCAGGCAGTTTTTCATTCCAGCCGGTGGATCCACTGACTACAGGCACTCCAAATTCCAGGCATTTCTTCACGTTATCGAAAGCACTGTCAGGTCCCGTGAATTCAATTGCCACATCCGCCACCGAAATATTTTCCTTGGTGAATTCACCGGTATTATCAATATGAATTTTCAGGACGATCTCATGGCCTTTTTCAATAGCCAGCGATTCGATCATCTGTCCCATGTTGCCGTAGCCAATCAGAGCGATTTTCATACCTGCGAATGTAAAGAGGATGAAACAATTCCCTGGAGGTGATCATTTGAAAGCAAAGACCAGGCTTACACCTGTAGTGCCGGCCATCTGGCTTGGACCTATTTTTAGTTTCA
>CAYWSQ010000170.1:0-8894 GCA_964460925.1 uncultured Flavisolibacter sp.
TAGTACATTTTACCTTCTTAAAGGGTAATAATCCATTCAAACGCAAAGTTCGCGGAGAGGAGCAAAGTGCGCAAAGGCTTAAGGCAATCCCAATGTGTGGGGAACTGAAAAAAGATTCAAAAAAACTTTGACCTTACAAATAGCAGTATCCAGATTTTGATCTCTATATACCGCCTGCCCGGCTTTTCCTTTCTTTTAATTTTGAATACAGAAAGATCCAGACTATGCAATCAACTAATTCTTTTTTATCCTTGCACAATAATCTGACTCATGAGAAAAATTTTATCAACACACACATTACTTATCCTTATTATTTCATTTCTCGCTTCCTGTTCCAACGATACTTCTAAAACCGGGTCAACTGAAAACGAAAAAACTTCAGACGGCAAAAAAAACAAAACCGGCGGCTGGCAGGGCAAACTTGTACTTGAATTCACAGGTGATATAAAATATTATGACCTGCAATCACAGCAGGAAACCATTGTTCAAAAAGAAGCGGGGCAGCCTTTCGTTACCAAATCTGGTGAAGTGCTGACTGTATCCAGGAAATTTCCCAAGGCCAATTACCTGGTTCAGCTATCTGATCCAGCGTTCAACAACAATAAAACTGCACTTGATCTCAGCGACGGGTGGGTAGGCGGTAAGATCTATGGCATCAAAATGTCACCCGATGGCAAATACCTGGCCGCGGGCATCACCAGCTACAGCGGTTATAAGATCGATAAAGATGCTGTGGTGGTATTTGATAATACTGGCAATATCGTCGCGCAACTGCCGAACCGTTACCAGCCCGACTGGACGCCAGATGGCCGTCTAGTTACCAGCGGTTCCCTGAAGTCTGAAAGCGTAGATGAGAAGGTATATACCAAAGAAGCAGGTCTTTTTATCAGTAATAAAGACTTTAGTTCAGACACCAGGATAGACCCAGGCTTTGATGATCCGGCACCCGTGAATGTGGCAGTAAGTCCTGACGGCAAACAGGTAGCTTTCATCAAGAACCAGCATGTTTGGGTGATGGGGATTGATGGCAGCAATCCGCGCCAGTTAACGGCTTCTGGCGGTGACAACCAGGAATCTTTTCCTGCATGGTCGCCGGATGGAAAATTCATTGCCTGCTGGGCTTATAAAACTTTCGAAAAATCATACTATACCGCCATTGCAATTGTGCCGGCCGATGCCCAAGCGCCCATTGAACTCAGCAATGAGGCCGAAGTGTGGCCAAAGAACAAAGAAGGTTACAGGATCAGCGGGGGAGCTCACCAGATCAGTTGGGTGAATCAAAACTGAATTTGTTCCATTCCTGGATGATTATTTCTCATAAGAAAAACTACTTGTCACGTTTGAGTATAACATCCAAGTATTGTTCGAATTTTACCGCAAAGGAAAAGAAGAGCGCTAAGAAAGCGCAAAGAGCAGTCGAACCTTCTTTGCGCCATCTTTGCGGCCCTTAGCGTCCTTTGCGTTTAAAAAATAATATGGTATATAAAATATATCGCACAGAATTTTTATTAATTAATAATCTCACCTCTATTATTTTCCAGTTTCTCCCGAAACCTTTGTAAATCCTCAGGTTTTGGTCTCGACCATTCCACAATTTCACCAACGATCTTTAACGGAGCCGCGGAACGATAAGACCGGCTAGGATTCCCTGGAAATTTTTTATCTGTAAGATTCGGATCATGCTCAAATCCCCCGGTTGGTTCAACAATATATACTCTTTCTGATCCCTCACCGCGGGCAAGGGCAGCAGCCAGCCCGGCTCCATTTACCAAAGCGGTAAAATAAATATGATTCATCCTGAGATCATCTTTGTAATTAGAACCGCTACCCGCGGTCAGCAAATCGCCGACCTGGAGGTTTGCCCTTGTGCCGTGATAGAAAGGTCCTTTATCGGTTGGATTGGACTGGTGACTCATAGAGATCGCTGAATGTTCCTTTGCCCTGTCTGAATCACCCAGTGCTTCATAACACCTGGCGATTTTCTGATGAAGCGCAGGCAGGGCGCTATTCGCTGCGTCTGTATTCAGTTTTGTCACAAACTGCAAAGCTGTTTCAAGCCAGTTCAATTCGTTGGCAACAGACAACTGGCACCGCGCCAGGTAATGGGCTGCAAGAAATTTTTCGAAATCATTACCTGCTTCGTTCCAGGCCTGCTCAAATATTTGTGCTGCCTCACTGATTAAGCCTTTTTCCTCCAGTTCCATACCCTGGATGCAAAGTTTTACTACAGGATTAAAAGGTGAAAATTCCATTTGTTGTCCTTATGATATGTTTCAATTTTTTATCCTAGTTCATTGTATGCTATCCAAAAAAGTCCGTACATCTTTAAGAAACTCCCCGGGCCGTTGAAATTTAAGGCCATGAGATGTGTTATTGTAAATTTTATGGGTAACCAGGGCAGGGTGTTGCTCTTTTATTTTCTTATTCTCTTCTTCAAAGCTGAACCGGTCATTATCAGAAACGGGATCAAGGATGAGCAGCGGAACATCCAGATTCCTGTAAACCACAAAAGGATCAAGCAGCAGGGTAGAAACTCCAAATGCATGTGGTGAACTGAAGGGACGGTAAAAAATATTCAGAAAACTTTCAACAGAGGCTTCTCCAAGTTGTTCGGTCACACCCGGATTATGCTGCCACTTACCATCAGCTAACTCCCTTACTGAGGCCAACGCATAAAAAACGCGTCCCTTATTCTCCAGGTTTGTTACCTGGTCAACTGCCTGGAGCTGGCTTGAGAAACCTGTACCAGATTCTTTTTCATCTTCCCTGAATACATTTTTCAGCTTTGCAGACATTTCTTCTATTGACTCCCTGTGATCCATCTTTGCCCATGCCACGGATCCGCCATCTTCCAAAACAATTCCTGAAACGTAGGAGGGATAAGCATTATAAAAAGCTGTGGCGATGGAGCCTCCCCGTGACCAGCCACCGACAACTGTTTTCCTGATCTTGAGATGATCAAGCAGGAACCTGATATCATCTGCTACATGATGGATGGTGTAGGGTCCTTTTGGAAAAGGTGTAAGTCCATGGCCGAAATAATCAATGGCAATGACAAAATAACCATCCCTGGCAAATGAATCGGCAAACTGGTAAAATTCATAAGCATTGCTGTAGGAACCATGAATCCACACAAGGGATTTGCCTGTTGGCATGCCCCAGGTGAGATAATGCATCCTGCCATTCTTTGTTTCAATATAATGGCCATGTTCCTGTTCGAACTGGTTGAATTCAGCCTTCAATTTGTTAAACAATATTGAATCAGGCAAAGCAGCTTGAGAGAAACAATAAGTAAAAGAGGAGAGGAGCAGGAATATGGAAAAATTAAACCGCATCTTATTTAAGTGTATTGAATCTAAATAACCGAGAATATTGAAACTGTTATTAACCCGGCAAAATCACATTCATTAGAATTAATCCAGCCGGTAAATGAATTCCTCTATTTCCATTTGTCGGGCATTGGCAAATCCTTTATCAGTCCCGGTCTTTTTAAAACCACATTTTTCAAGAACTCTTTGTGAACCGGTATTATCGGATGCTACACGGCCAAACAAAGGCCGGGTTGCCTCAATTTCCAGGAAAGCTTTCAATGCTTTAGTGGCAATGCCTTTACCCCAATGCTTCCGGTCAATCCAGTAGGTAATCTCGGCATCTCCTTCCATTACAAATTTTGCAATGCTTCCCGCAATTTCATTTTTCAAAAAGATGGTCTGGTTATTCACTGAAGGATCATTCAGCAACCTGTTATGCTTTTCAAGATAAGCAGCCTTGTTATCATGATCCTTTGGCATGAAGGCGGCAAGGAAACCACCTTCCTTATCCAATTGAAATTGGAATAAGGTATCAAGGTCTAAGGTTGTGGTGGGACGAAGACTGATAGCTGGTTCATTCCCATTCATGATGCATCCGGAAGTGATTTCAGAATATATTTTTACAATCAATACTACATCTGAAGTTAAAGCTTTCCTCCAAACGCCGAATATAGATCGATGGTTTGCCTGAATGCCGCAATTTCTTCAGTAGTGATGGTTACCGAACTTGAATACACGCTGCCAATAAATTTCACTTCAGCAGATTTAGCCCTGTAAAGGGCCTTTATCAGGTTCATGTCCATATCCAAAACAGCCTCTTCACAATACTCCCAGTATTTGTCAGGATCTTCCTCGCACTCTTCACTTTCACATCTGAAAATTCTGGAGGAGGAAGGTTTGTACTCAATTGTTTGTCCGTCGATAACAAAATTCAATCTTTTGAAGACTATAGCTTTTTCTCCATGACACTGAACCCGCAGTCGTAAAGGTTCTGTTGCCTGGTTGTCTGTGACCCTGAAATAACAGCTAACCCAATTATGATAAACGCCAGTGGGAGTGGTCTGATGATAATACCACTGCTTTGTGGGGTCACTTTCCACTGACTTTACCCTGAAATACTTTTTAAGCTCATTGATTTTATTGGTATCTATTAATGAGCTTGTATTTTCTTTTGACGATATTTTAGGTGAAAAGTTTTTAAAATCTTGATTTGGAGATGCCGGTTCCAGGAATGAAATCAGTGGGAAAACTGCTATAAAGAAAATTTTCATATGCGGAATTATATATTCAGGGTTTCCGGGCGTTCAGCCCTATGAGACTTGGCCAGCCAAGATAAATCTTTCATGGCTAAAAAGCTAGTGGCTTTAATCTTAATCTTCTTTCAGACCATTTAAGTGCAGGCGCTGGAAATTTCACACTGTTCAATACCACAAATACAGTCCGCAGCCATTTTCTCTTTACGGGGATTTTTGCCAGGTTGATATCAGGTGCCAGGTACCATTGCCTTACCCTTTTGATATCCCTGCGGTCAAAAGTCAACTGCCCCTGCTCATCATAGGCTACATTCCTGAAACCGCCATACATTCCCTCTGCACCATAACCCACGGCAACAGAGAGCCATGCAGGGAGACCTGATGCAGGGAAGAGATTACGGATGCTGGTACTCAGCCAGTAGGTCTGCCCGTTATAATCTTTTAGCAAACGTTCAGGAAGGCTGCCGCCAAATAATTCATTGGCTCTTGATTCCAGCGAACCGGGATGTTCTTTCCTGTGCGCAGAAAATTTAAAATTGATCTTCTGCTCATTCCACTTCCATTGCTGCACCGCGAACAGGCCGGTACCAAATGCATTGGCACCCATATCCGCCCAGCTCCAGCCCCAGTTGGCCGAATGCGCATCAAGAATTTCGATAACGGTGAGATAACTGAATCCGCTGAGGCTTCCCAGCAACAGGGCTTTATTCTTTTTTCCCGGATCATTTCCATAGGCCCAGTTCCAGGCAGCAGTGGTTCCTAAGCTAAGGTTATAGGCGCTCCAGGAGTGTCCAACCTTGTCGGCCTGCAACCATTCACCCGCATCATTATAGGTATGAAAAGGTGCTTTGGGGTAATTGCGGTACCAGGCATTGTTCAGCAGCAGCATGGAACCGGCATAAAGGCCTGCCGAGGCAGATCCCACCAGCCATTTTCTTGCAGGCAAGGGCATGCTGTCGCGCTGCACCTGCACAGCCGGTTCCGCGGCCTGCACGTGGATGGTCAGCAGGAAAAATATAAAGCAGCACAGCTTTTTCAATCATTCAAATGTACGTACACTTAACTTCGCATCACTACAACCAAATCATCAACCTGAAACCAAAAACATATGAGTACAGTGATCCGGGAAAGTATTGATAAATGGCTCAACGGCGCTTTCGATGAAGAAGTAAAGGAACAGATCAGGCAAATGCAGCGTGACCAGCCCGATGATGTGGCCGACGCTTTTTACCGCAACCTTGAATTTGGTACGGGCGGACTACGCGGGCTTATGGGTGTAGGCACCAACCGCATGAATAAATATACTGTAGGCATGGCCACCCAGGGTTATGCCAATTACCTCAGGAATAGTTTTCCCAATGAAGAGGTGAAAGTGGCGGTTGCTCATGACAGCCGTAACAATAGCCGCTTTTTTGCTGAGACAGCAGCCAAGGTTTTCACTGCTAACGGTATTAAGGTTTACCTGTTTGAAGAAATGAGGCCAACACCTGAACTTTCTTTCAGCATCCGGCATTTTGGATGCCAGGGTGGTGTGGTTTGCACTGCTTCCCATAATCCAAAAGAATACAATGGTTATAAGGCTTACTGGAATGATGGCGGCCAGCTCGTGCCACCGCATGACAAGAATGTAATTGCCGAGGTGGATAAGATCAATGATGTGAGTGATGTTAAATGGGAAGGAAACGATGATCTTATCATCAGTATCGGAAAAGAGGTGGATGAAGCCTATATCAGCATGCTGAAAGGCCTTAGTGTGTACCCGGAAGTGATCAAAGAACAAAAAGAGCTGAAGATCGTATATACCCCGATCCATGGCACTGGTATCAAACTGGTGCCTAAAGCGCTTGCCGCTTATGGTTTTGAAAATGTTCATATCGTTGAAGAGCAGGCTACTCCTGATGGAAATTTCCCTACGGTGGTTTATCCCAATCCCGAAGAGAGTGAGGCCATGAGCATTGGTTTGAAAAAAGCCCAGGAACTTGATGCGGATATTCTTTGCGGCACTGATCCGGATGCAGACAGGGTTGGTATTGGTGTAAAGGATACCAAAGGCAACTGGGTGCTGATGAATGGTAACCAGACTGCCGTGCTGGCCTTTAATTATATGATCGAAAGCCGTAAGGAAAAAGGACTGGCACGTTCCAATGACATGGTGGTAAAGACCATCGTGACCACTAACCTCATTGATGTGATCGCGGAAAAGAACGGTGTGAATTGTTACAATGTGCTAACGGGGTTTAAATGGATTGCTGAGCTGATCAAAGAAAAGGAAGGAAAGGAAAATTATGTAATAGGCGGAGAGGAGAGTTATGGCCTGATGATCGGTTCGCAGATCCGTGATAAGGATGCTGTATCAGCCGTTGCCATACTTTGTGAAATGGCTGCTTACGAAAAAAGCAAAGGACGCAGCCTCTATGAAAAATTACTCAGCCTGTACGAGCAATACGGTTATTACCAGGAAGACCTGGTTTCCATTACCAAAAAAGGAATGAACGGCCAGCAGGAGATCGCGGAAATGATGGAGGGCTTCCGCAAGAATCCGCCCCGTGAACTGGCTGGCAGCCCTGTGGTAGAATTATTGGATTACCAGACCCAGGTGCGGACGTTTTTGCAGGATGGCAGGACCGAACAGATCCAACTTCCCAAATCCAATGTGCTGCAATTTGTAACTGCAGATGGCAGCCGCATCAGTGCCAGACCCTCTGGTACGGAGCCCAAGATCAAATTTTATTTCAGTGTGAATACAAAACTGGCATCCAGAGATCAGTTTGAATCGGCCCGCGACCAGGCAAAGGAAAAGATCAACAGGATCATCAAGGAGATGAAACTCAAATAGTCAAAAAAGAAGGGAGAATTATTTCTCCCTTTTCTATTAAAAAATTAAAAGTGTCCTGGTCGGGACACTTCCTCTTTTTAGGCGGATGGACTTAATAAGTTGCAGTTAGTTTTTGTGCGACGCGGACACAAAGAAAGGATGAAAGGACAGCCTGTCAAAATGGAAATCGGCGAAAGCAGGAATTATGGCGGCAGAGTGAGAGCAGTTACTAGTTACTAGCCTCTAGCTTCTAGAATTACGCAAACATTTTCTTGTTCTGTCAGAATAAACCTATTCACTGAGCTTCTCGCAGCTCGCAGCTAACAACTCGTAGCTTCCCTCACCCCCTTTTTCCCCCAAGCATAGGCACAAAGCTGAAGCGGTCGAAAACCTCTTCAGTAAGGGAACCATCGGCCTGGCGGGTGAGGCGTTTCATTACCTGTACATCGCCACTGCCAACGGGAATCACCATCATGCCGCCGGTCTTCATCTGGTTCACGAGTTTTTGAGGGATCTCAGGCGCTGCTGCAGTGATCAGCACTTTATCAAATGGGGCATAAGTGGGAAGGCCCTCATAGCCATCCCCGTAAAAAAATTTGATGTTGGGATATTTTTTCAGGTAGGCAAAACCCTTGTTGGAGTCATATAATTTTTTCTGCCTTTCGATAGTGAAGACCTGGGCACCCAGTTCAGCCAGCACGCTGGCCTGGTAGGCGCTGCCGGTACCGATCTCCAGAACCTTATCAAAAGGTTTGAGTTCGAGCAACTGAGTCTGATAGGCTACGGTGTAAGGTTGGGATATGGTTTGTTTTTCGGCGATGGGAAAGGCTTTGTCCTCATAAGCCACTTCATCGAAAGCTGAATCCAGGAAAAAATGACGGGGGATCTTTTCAATGGCAGCCAGTATCTTTTCATCGGTGATACCTTTTGAACGTACCGTATCTACCAGTTTTTTGCGAAGTCCTTTGTGACGGTACGTATCTTCTGTCTGTCTCATGCGCTGCAAATATAAACCTGTGCTTTCGCATAAAACAAAAGCTTTAGTTTTAATCATGCAACATTTGATGCTGGCAGCGATGTGGATCCTGTATGGTGTGGTGCACAGTGTGCTGGCCCATAAAAAGTTCAAGCAGGCAGCGGAAAAAAAAATGGGACCACGTTTCCGCTTTTACCGCATCTTTTACGTGGTATTTGCTTTTATTACCATGGTGGGGATTTTGATTTACCAGCTTACCATAACACCGGTTTTGTTATTCCGGGAATCAACAGCACTTAGCCTCGCAGGAATATTTGTTTCGGCAAGTGGATTGGTATTGATGCTAGTGTGCATCCGTAAATATTTCATGAGCCTGAGCGGACTAAAAAGCCTGTTTTTTGAGCAGCACCGCCATGAGCTGATCGTAACCGGTGTGCACCGTTTTGTAAGGCATCCACTCTACCTGGGCACATTCATTTTTATATGGGGATTGCTGCTCATCTTTCCTCATTTGTCTTTGTTGATCATGAACACAGTCA
>CAYWSQ010000171.1:0-8838 GCA_964460925.1 uncultured Flavisolibacter sp.
CTGGAACATTGCTTTCTGCGGACCTGGATTATGCCAACATCAGCAACCGCGGCGAGGCATTCCTGAATAATTATTTCACTTTCCTGCCGGGCAGCCAGAAGACCAGCGACATCCTTTACAACCATACGCCTAACGGATATGATATCTATTCAGCAAGGGTAGATTTTACCAGGCCTGTGAGGGGTAACGGTAAAATTGAACTGGGCGGTAAGTTGAGCAGCATCGCTTCGGACAACGATTACCGTTTTTATTTCAACAATAACGGGCTGGTGATCGATCCAACCAGGACCAACCATTTCAAATACCAGGAAAAGATCATTGCAGGTTATTTCAACTGGAACGGAACTATCAGTAAAAAACTGAGCATGCAGGCAGGACTGCGCGCTGAGAGAACTGTTTCAAAAGGCCAATCATTGACTACAGGCCAGGTAACCAACCGCGATTATACCAACCTGTTCCCCAGCGTATTTTTCCAGCAGAAGGTGAACGATAATTATGGCATCAATTACAGTTACAGCCGCAGGCTTACCAGGCCTAATTATGGAAACCTCAACCCGTTCAGGGCTTACAGGGATCCTTATACCTGGTATGAAGGAAACACGCAACTGCGTCCTCAATACACACATGCTTTTACGATTACGCAGGTGCTCAAAAAAGTTTACAACATCACTTTCAATTATTACAGGCATACTGATGTGATGTCGGAGATCCCGCTACTTTTTGTTGAAGACACGCTCACTGTTTATACCACCGGCAATGTTAATGACGGGAATTATGTAAGCCTGGGAGCAGTGGCACCTTTGAAGATCGCAAAGAAATGGGACAGCCAGAATACACTGCTTGTATATTACAACCAGTTCAGCATGAATTCTAATAATGGCATGGTGGAAAATAACCAGCTCACATTTTTTGTGCAATCCAATCACACCATTCTTCTTCCAAAGGAATTCAGGCTGGAACTCAACATGTATTTCCGCAGCGCTGCCGCCGGAGGATTATATAAAATGGCTTCGGTGCACAGGGTGGATGTGGCAGTAAAAAAATCAATTTTTGATAAGAAGCTTGACCTGACCGTGAATGCGAATGATATTTTTAAGGGCATGCGTTATTTATGGACAACGGATATCAATGGGAATGTGAATGAATTCGACCAGTATTTCAGGTTGAGATCTGTTGGAGTGGCTTTACGTTACAATTTCAGTAAAGGACAAAAAACAAACCTGAAACAGAGGAATTCTATTGAAGAATTGAACAGGTTGTAATAATGGAAGAATATAGCCTGTAAGGGTTAAGGGTAACCTTCGCTAAAGCTTCGGCTACCAAGGGCGGTAAGTAGTTTACTTGGTTCAGCTATTCATTTCTTATTTCGAAAATTTATAAATTCCGGAATAAGGAAAACATTTCAGAATTGGTAACTCTACTTACCAGCCGGCTATGCATTTTTCGAATAATAATACAGAAACCGCAAAGCTCGCAAAGAAGGCGCAAAGAAGACGCCAAGACTATTCGAACATCCTTTGCGTCTTTGTGCATTAAATTCAAAACTCTAACGGAACTTAGCCCTTTGCGCTCTTTGCGGTTAAATCCTTTGACTTCATACTTCAGACTTTTGAATTTTGAATTTTGACTTTTGACTTCACAACCCACTTCCGCACCATTTACAAAACCTCGCATCAGCATCATGACCTTCTTTACCGCAGCCAGGACAAACCTCATGACCATGTCCGCGGGTACGCGCAGCGATGGCCATTTCTGTAGTGAGAATGCCGGTAGGCACCGCAATAATTCCATAACCAATGAACATCATGATGGAAGCAATGAATTTTCCCAGTGTGGTTACCGGTGTAATATCACCATAACCCACGGTGGTGATGGTAACGATTGACCAGTAAATCGCATCAGGAATGGTACTGAAGCCATTCTGCCTTCCTTCCACCAGGTACATAACAGAACCAAGGATGATCACAATGCTCAAAACCACCAGCATGAAGATGCTGATCTTTTTTACGCTGCTTTTGATGGCAGCCTTGAGGAACTGCATCTCGCTGAGAAAATGTGTAAGCTTGAAGATGCGGAAGATGCGCAGCAGGCGCAGGGCACGCAGCACCAGCAAGGAATTTGCTGCAGGAAAAAGAATGGCAAGGAAAGAAGGGATCAGTGCTAGCAGGTCAATAATTCCGAGAAAAGATTTGGCATACATTCCCGGCCTTTTGATGCAAACAAGACGGAGGATGTATTCCAGAGTAAAAAGTATGGTAAAGGTCCATTCCAGCACATCAAACAGTACTGAATATTTTTCGTTGTAGGACTCCACGCTGTCGAACATCACCACGATGATGCTGGCAACGATCAGGAACAACAGCACCACATCGAAGGTTTTTCCTGCAGGGGTGTTTGATTCGTAGATCACCCGGTGCAGCTTTGCGCGCCATGTCATTGCTTTCGGCATGCAGTAAAATTAGACGTAAGGGCTGAATGCGATCAAATGAATTTCTATCAGGGCGTGGATTTGGTGATGGTTTTCACTTTGAAAAGTCCGCCTGCCGTAGTGCGGCGGTTCAGTTTTTTTACCAGGCCTCCCAGTGTGAGTCCCTGTACCACGATCGAGAACAGCACCACCACGTAAGTGATGGCCACGATCATGTTGCGCTCCATGCCTGCAGTTAAAGAAAGCGCCAGCGCCACCGAAACTCCTCCCCGCAGGCCACCCCAGGTCATGATGAGAAATGTAGCGGAATTGAAATTCCTTCCGAAATGAAAAATCCTTGAAGGTATTACCAGGGAAAGATAGCGGGCCAGCAGGATCACAAAGGCAGCGATGAGCCCGATCACTATAAATGAAATTTCAAATGGAATGATGATAAGTTCAAGACCGATCAGCACAAAAAGAATGGCGTTCATGATCTCATCCACCATTTCCCAGAACTTGAGCATGTAATCACCCGACTCTTCCGACATGGCTTCTTTCACCCCTTTATTACCGATGATCAGGCCTGCCAGTACCATGGCAAGCGGAGCGGAATAGTGAATGATCGGCGCCAATGCTGTGCCACCGAATACCAGGGCCAGCGTAATCAACACTTCGGTCTGGTAATGATCAATTCTTTTGAGCATGATAAAACCGAGATAACCGATGAGCAGCCCAAAGAAAACCCCACCACCGATTTCTTTCAGTAAAAGAATGCTTACATCAACGGCGCTGACATTATTGATGCCTACCGTGGCAATATCAAAAAGTGTAATAAACACCACTACACCCACACCGTCGTTGAAAAGAGATTCACCCGTGATCTTGGCTTCAGTAGAGGATGAAATCCCTGCCTTGTGCAGGATGGACAGCACCGCAATTGGGTCCGTGGGGGAGATCAATGCACCAAACAACAGGCAATGGATATAATTCACCGGCTCATAAACCAGCGGAATAATAAAATAAAGCGCTGTGCCTATGATGAAGGTTGAAATGAGAATACCCAGGCTGGCGAATGTATAGATCGGCCTCCTGAATTTTTTGATCTTGTTGATATCCGTATGCAAGGCACCCGCAAAAAGCAGGAAACCCAGCATGAAGTTGAGTATGAACTTGGAAAAATCAAGCTGGTGTAACACATCACCAAAAAAAGAAGCCAGCGATGAGGCCCGGCCACCCAGTATCACCACCAGCGAAAGCACCAGCGACAGCACCATCACACCTATAGTTGCAGGAAGTTTCAGATAACGGATATTGATATAAGCCAGCAATGCAGACAACGTAACAATAAAGGAGATCAGCGTTAATGCATCCATGCGGAGAAATTGGTTGAGGCGCAAAGGTAAGAAAGCCAATGGCCAATGGCCAATGGCCAATGGCGATTGGCTATTGGCCATTGGCTATATTTACCCTTCAACATCATAACATGTCCAAGCTCGAAGCCTCCCTGGAATCAGGGCCACATTTTCAACTCAACCAACTGGCTGGTAACTGGGCCGGGGAAACCCGCACTTGGTTTGAACCTGGCGAGCCGGTGGATGTATCACCCATGACCGGGCAAATCCGGCCTTTATTCGATGGCCGTTTTATGATGCACGAATACAAGGGTAGTTTCCAGGGTAAACCTTTTGAAGGCATTGCCATCTACGGACACCATATCAAGAATGGAAATTTCCAGGCCGCCTGGATGGATACTTTTCACATGGGTACCGGCATCATGCTTTCGGAAGGAGAAAAAGATGGAAATTTTTTCAGCGTGATGGGCAACTACACAGCCTCCGCGGAAGACACCCAGGCCTGGGGCTGGCGCACCACCATCGAACTGAAGGATGCCAACACCCTGGTGATCACCAGTTATAATATTGAACCGGGTGGACCCGAACAAAAAGCCACTGAAACATGGTACCAGCGGCAATCCTAGACTAAGTCCCGAGCATATGGCACAGCTTTTTCATACTGATCTGTAAAGCTCTGTATGATTGCGCTCGAATTTAGGGATCCTGTTGAGGTCAGCACACCAAAAGGTGATGGTCTGATCTGGTATATGATGGATTATGGTCCCAACTCTGATACATTATACACCATCATTATGAAAGAAACCGGCGAGTGCTGGCAAATGACGCATAAGGATTTCCGCATCAAAGCCAATACAACCATGGGCATTGGTGGCAGTTATAAAGAACAGGGAAAAAATGGAATGCAGGGTGGCAGGCAGTCCAATGTAACGAATCCACACCCTTCTGCAAAAAATCCATTGGCAACCGGTAACGACTGACTACAAGGAAATAAACATGGAAGAACCGGGATTAACCCGGTTCACATTTTTTAAAATCCTGCAGCCATATCCGCTATGAATGAAACGGGTATGAACATGGACAGGTTATAGACCGACTGCCTGGCCTTTACAAAATCAGTGCGCACCGGGCTAAGGCCATGCTTATAGGTGAGCTCAAATCCAAAATCCACCTGCCTCGAATTTTTAGTACCGAAATTCACTCCTATGCCTCCGAAACCATTCCACACTCCTTTATGGTAAATACCTTCAGGCACATCTTCCGATTCTGTTTCATACACTTCTTTCGCACTCATCAAAAAAGCTCTTTCACCACCCGCTGTAATATACATGTGCCCAAAATACTGGCGGAGCGCTGCCGATAAATTAAAATAAGTGGTTCTCGCCTTGATGGTCACATCATCATGTGTAAGGCTGAAGCCCTGCCCGGAAAAAATGCCATCAACTGCTAGGGAAGTGGACATTCTTTTGGGTTTTGAAAGGGGGATATATAAACCCATACCACCTGAAGGACCAAAAATGGCAGTGGTGGGCTCATCATCATCCCAGCTTACAAAATTGCTATAATTCACACCCGCTTTGAAGTAAACAGCTACCCCGCTCACCTCTTCGAGATCCTGGGAGAAAGTTTGAAAGGAAAAAAAAGAGCATAGAATGACAAGTAAAATTGTTCTCATGAGTTTTGGTTTGGATTAAAGGCAACAAACATATAAAAAAGAGCACAGGAGTAAAAGACCCGCAAAAATTTATCAGCCATTATCACAAATGATTATTTAAACCCCAGGTCAGGGATCATCGCATAAAAAAATCCCCTCTTGGTGAGGGGATCAATATTTTCAGGCAGTCAGGTTCTTGGTTTAGGTTTTCATTAATTGGACGCCTGGGTTTTCTAGGACTGGATTCGGTTTTCTTCGGGTTTTGGATTCTAAACGGGCTTTTCCTTGGTCGCCGAAGCCTTGGCGAAGGCGACTATAGGATTGGTTTAGTTTTTCAGGTCTCCTACGCTAAAGCTTCGGTGACCGAAGGTCTCCTTCGTTAAAACTTCGGCGACCAAAGGATAAGGATAAAAAAGAAGTTGATCGATATTGGATCTTTTGGTTTTTCGAGCCTTTCGGCCTTTTGGATGTTGGATGGTTTTCTTCGGATTATTGGATACAACAAAAAACTTACTGGACATTTGGTTCTTCAGGTCTCCTTTGCTAAAGCTTGGGTGACCAAGGATCTGGATAATGATTGATATTGTATCAATCAACTTCTGCAACAAAACTACTCCTGCCGGGGTTGCTGCACAAGAGCAAAACTGCTGGTTTTTGGAACTATGGTATTTACCGATGAGGTTCGTAAACTTACGAGTCTGGAAAAGGAACTACACGTGGAGGGATCTTTAAAAAATAAGAGGCCGGATAGAAATCCAGCCTCGTTTAAAATCCAATATCCTATGAAAAACCGAGGCGAAAGTATATCGCAACCAGTTAAGAAACAAGCGTAGAACTACGGATTCATCAGAAAATTTTGTGAATACCCTTATTTGTGGATAAAGGGCAAATAAATAATCTACTTCAAATAATTATTATACCATGTGAATGGAATCCTGATAACCATGCTGGTAAAGGATTCCATGGGAATTCAACAACTGGTAGATCAAAAAAGCAAGGCATGGCATCAATCAGCACTTATGCCTGCCGGCGCACATATTTAGTGAGGATCACGATCTGCTGTCCTTCAATTTTACCTTCGATCTGTTCGGTATTATCAGCAACAAGCCTGATATTTTTTATTACGGTGCCCAGCCTTGCATTCACGGAAGCCCCCTTAACATCAAGGTTTTTTGTTAGCACCACAGTATCCCCCTGGTGCAGCACCATACCATATGCATCTTTATGAAGCTCAACTGTTGCATCATTCACATGATCACCCGAAGCCTTTGCCCATTCCAGGCTGGCCTCATCCAGGTATAGCATATCCAGCAGGTCGGCCGCCCAGCTTTCCTGGCGCAGGCGGTTGAGCATGCGCCACGATACCACCTGGATGGCCGGCACTTCGCTCCACATGGTAGTGGATAAAATACTCCAGTGTGCAGGATCCAGGTCTTCTTTCTTATCAATCTGCGCCCTGCATTTGACGCAGGCCATGATGCAATTGTTCTCATCACGCCCATTCTGCGGCAATACTTCGTACAACTGTACATCTTCCGTTGAACCGCACAATTCACAAATATTGTTGCTGCGTGCAGCGATGATCTCTTCTGGTTTCATAATGCAAATTAGTGAATGGTGAATCGTGAATCGTGAGACGTTGTAGGCCGTAGTCGGAAGTCGGTAGTTGGTAGTCGGTAGTCTTGGCGCTTCCGACTACCGACTTTGAACTTTCAACTTTGAACTTTTTTACCGACTATCGACTACCGACTACCGACTGACTTAAGCCCCCGGCTTCAACGGCCTCACTTCAATCTTACTTGGCAGTGTCCTCGGGTGCATCTTCAGCAGGTCAACCACCATCTGGCCAATATCTTCCGGCTGTATCTTCCATGCATCCGCTTCTGATGGAGTATGATCATTAAAATAAGTGGCCACTGACCCGGGCATGATGGTAGTAACCTTGATGCCGTACTTCCTGAGATCCAGCATCACTGCCTGGGTAAATCCTACAAGCCCGAACTTGGATGCATTATAAGCCGATGCCTTTTCAAAAAAATTTGTTCCGGCAAGGCTGGCGATCGTTATAAAATAACCCTTGCTTTGTTTCAATGCATCGATCGATGCCTTCACCGTATGAAATACCCCGGTAAGATTGGTATCAATGGTCTGGCTCCATTGCTCTTCCGTCAATTCTTCAATAGACGCGAAATGGCCCACACCCGCATTGGCGATCACCACATCAAGCTGTCCAAAATGACTGATGATTTCGTGCACCGAGCGCTGTTCAGATCCTTTGTCGGCTACATCAGATTTCAAAGCAAGAATGCGTGAAGGATCTTTGCTTAACCTCGCGGCAGCATCCTTTGCAGCTTTTTCATCACGACTGGTAATGGCCACCCTCATGCCCTGCTCCAGTAATGCTTTTGCAATGCCAAACCCGATTCCCTTACTGCCACCTGTGATATAGGCAACTTTGTTTTGTAATGGTTCCATAATGCCTTTCTTTTTTTGATGAAAATGATTTCAACTGCAAAGAACTGCAATAACTCTGTAATTTGTATCAAACCAAAGATCATGAAAGCAGGCAGCAGGCGACAATTCATTACCACATCCGTACTGGCAGGGGCTGGTATCATTGCAGGAAATATGAAAGCAGGTAAAAAAAACTATATCATTCACCAGGTCTTCTTCTGGCTTAAAGATCCTTCACCTGCCAACCAGCAACTGTTGCTCCAGGGCGTCAAAAGCCTTAAGAAGATCAGCCAGGTAAAAAAACTATATGCGGGCATACCAGCCTCCACGGAAAAACGTGATGTGGTGGACAATAGCTATCATGTTTCCGAACTTTTATTTTTTAATAGCCTGGAAGACCAGGCCGCCTACCAGGCGCACCCGCTTCACCAGGCCTTCATCAGCCAGTACAGTCATCTCTGGGAAAAAGTGCTGGTGTATGATATCAATGGAGCAGGCTGAAGCATCTTTTCCGTTGATGTAGTTTCTGAACAGGCAAGCAGGTGCGGCTTAATTTTACCTCTTAATTCCCTGCCATGCAACAAAGGTTCCTGCTCCTCATGTTTTCCTTATTGCCATTGCTGGCAACCGCGCAAAACATTCGCGTGTATGGAACCATCTCTTCCACCAATGGTGAAACCATCATTGGCGCATCAGTAGTAAACAGTAGTACAGGCACCGGCACCACTTCCAATGAGTATGGTTTTTATTCAATAGAGCTTCCATCCGGTAAACAAACCATCCGGGTAACAGCAGTTGGAAAAAAGCCACTGGAAAAAGAATTCACCTACCAGTCTGACACCCGTCTTGATCTCATTATGGAAGATCTCAGCCGCGACCTCGAAACCATCGTTGTGAGGTCGGACAGGCAGCAAAGAAATTTGCGCACACCACAAATGAGTATGGAGAGGTTCAATGTAGCCGAGATC
>CAYWSQ010000172.1:0-3363 GCA_964460925.1 uncultured Flavisolibacter sp.
CTTTCTCCGTATAGATTATTTTTTTCTCGTGTGGCACTTTCGTATTAGTGCTTCGCACAACAGAATCCGCCTTATAAAATAATGGATACTGAAGCACACGTTTCCTGAAAGCCGTATCAAACCAGAACTCATTTTGGCTATTCAAATTACTCGGAGTGATCCTGTAATCCACACGCCCAATCTTTTTATTATACATATTGGCCGCGCCAATTTCTTCAAAGTATTTCATGCCTTGCCTGCTGTTGTCAGCAATGGAAGACTGAAGATCAGGTTTTGGGAAGCCCGGCTGTTGCAGCGTATCGAGTAAATCCTGAATAGCTGATACGCTGGTATTCTTCACTACAGAAAACGGTTGGTAGAGTGCCGTAAACAATACCAGGTTGAGAATGCTGCCTATCAATAGTAACCTGCTATTGATTTTTTTTACAGAATAAAAGTAAATCCAGGCCATAAAGGCTAGCTGGATCATGATTGATAAAAAGAGCAACTCGTGAAAACCTGCACTATCAATCAAATTTTTAAAACTATCACTGGAAATCTTATTAAATAAAGGCCAGCCGGTAAGTGATACCAGGAGTAATAAAATCAAAACCACCAGGATGCCGATCCAGGTTTTTTTCCTCTTCCTCCAGTCATTAAGATTCGTTAGAACGAAGCCAAAAGCCATCGCGCCAAGCAGGCAGGCAAAAAATATCGTGAACAGTCGCGCATTGGAGGGATGACGGAAAGTATCCATTAAGGGCAGTACATAAAAGGCCGCTCCCCTTAATAGTCCCCATTCGCCAAAGCTGAAAAGCATTGATACAACAAATCCAATCCTGAAAAACCTGCTCAAAGGGTAGGGAAGTTTGAGGAAGAATGAAAGCAGGAAAAAATAAAATGGGATCAGCCCGATAAATGAATTTCGTGTGAGCGGGTCTGTGATTACCGCAAATGGGGCCTTCCATACAGCTAGTGGAGCCAGGTAAGAAATGAGGAGACCGGGGTGCAGGGGGTTACTCATCGCCTGTTCATAGCTTGCTCCTGAGCCGCGTTGCGTCAACGGGAGAAATTCAGCATAGGAAATAATGGCCGGAAGTGACAGGATAAAAAAGCTGGTGGCGAGCAAGGCATGTAAACCGGTTTGCCTTTTTACTTCGGTGCGTCCTGCCTTGGAAAAAAGATGAACAATAAGAACAGCCAGGAGCAGGTAGGCAGTCAAAACAAAATCTGCAGGATAAGCCGTTACAAATAAGAGGTAAAGAAAAAATGCCGTTAAGAGGGCAAGTTTCCATTTTCTTTCCTTCAGCATCCTGTAGTAATAAAGAAACACAAAAGGGAGGAAGGAAGCCGCGCTGATCCAGTTAAGAAACTGCGCCGAATCACAATTATAACCGCAAAGCATAAAGGCAGATCCGGCAAGCAAAGCAGCACGCTGGTCGCCCGTAAAATGTTTCGCCAGGAAAAACATGCCCACCCCGCTCACCCAGATATAAAAAAAGGTTTCAACCTGCAGGGTTCTTAAAGTATAAGGTCCGGCCAGCGAAAGCAATTGCACAAAAGGGTTCCAGGTGCCTGATTGCATATCTCCGTGCAGTGGATATCCCAGGTTGAAATAGGGGGACCATCCGGGAAAATATCCTTCACTGATAGCAGAACTGATCTGGTAACGAACAGGCAGGAAGTAATTCAGCGCATCGTTTTTCAGGCTGTATAATCCCAGTGTCAGCGGCCAGTAGGCCAGCAGGCAGGCAAAAAGCAAAACTGCCAGGCAGGTAAAGGTGGACCGGTTTGTATGGGATTGTTGGTTCAGCAATCATTTATATTTTCTCATCAGTAAAATGATATCGTTCATTACGGCAGGGAAGGACAGGGGCCCCAGCTTGGAATCTTTTCGATTGATCCATTTTTTTAAAGGTATTTCCATGGCTCTGTATTCTTTGTTTTGATCGCGGTTGCGCAAAAGGATCTCAACATCAAAAAACCACCTGGTATAAAAAGCTTGCTGGATCAGCGGGGCAATAAGAGCAGGCTTGAAAGCCTTCGCGCCGCACTGCGTATCGTAAACACCCAGGTGAAAGCGCGCATCAATGATCGTGGCCAACACCCGCCCGGTAATATGCCTGAGAAATGAGCGTTCAATCTGCGTATCTAGTTTTTTGATGCGTGACCCGATCACCATATCAAGATTATTGTCTGCTGCCTCATTTGCCAGTTCCATAAAATCCTGCAGGCTTACCGAAAGATCCGCATCGAGATACCCTATGTAATTTGTTTCAGAAAGTAAAGCCTTTAATATTCCCTGCCTTACCGCTTCTGCTTTGCCTGCATTCTGCCGGAGGTGTATCACTTGTGCAGAAGAAAGAGTGGCTTTGATTTCATCAAGCACAGTCCCTGTATGGTCAGTGCTGCCATCATTTACAAAAATGAAATGCACCTGCGGATTCAATCCAGCAAATTCAATAAAGGCCGACTTATTAAAACGGCCTGCTTCATTGTAACAGGGTATTATGATGGTAAGGGATTGCATAAGCAGTAACAGCTCAGGCCCGGAAGCCTGATGCCGAGCTTCGAAAGATACCAAGAGATTTTAAAATCAGTCCAAAGTACAGAACGTACAAGGCCCGTGGTAAAGGAGTTGCCCTTCCAGTCATGGAGCGCATGTTGTCCGCCACGGCTTAAATGTTTCTGCAGAAAACGTGGAATCAATAGGCTGGCGAAAAAATAGCCGCCCTGTTGCCATTCCAGTCCTCCTGAAAGACAATCATTTTTCAGCGTATTGATATTGTACCTCCGGTAATGACCGAGAAATACATCATGTTGGGAGAATAAGGATTGGTAAGCAGGAACAGTGATGAAAAAGACAGTGGAGGCTGAAACGCCTGGCAGATTCCGGATGGAAGCCATCAAAGAATCGGGATGCTCCACATGTTCGATCACATCCATCAGCAAAACAAGATCGATCTTTTCTTCCTTTACTTCATCCAGGCTTCGCGTAAACCTGATGCCGGAATTTTTTTCCTGTTCAATGAAAGCGTCAGCATAGTTATGGTCAACCGCAGTAACAGTTCCCTTGTATTTTTTCAACAATCGTTTGGACACAAATGCATCGCCACTGCCCACATCAAGGATATGAGTGGTGGGGATGCCGTTTTGCCTCACCAGGTATTCCAGGATCTGCAGCCTGGCCAGTTCCCAGGGATGTCTCCGGAAATGGGTGGGCTGAACTTTTTTTAATTCTACAAGATCCATCAGCCGGAATGGTTTTGGGTGTCAACGGATCTGATATAATCTTCAAAATGGATAGCGGGTATGATCTTTCGCTGTCCCTGCGCCGAAAGAAAAAGAAATATCGTGAACAACGATAACAAAAAACTTTGTAAC
>CAYWSQ010000172.1:3373-8663 GCA_964460925.1 uncultured Flavisolibacter sp.
CAGCACGATGAGCATGGACGAAAAAGCCGTAGTGGCCCAGCCGGGAATGGCCTGGCTGGTAAATACCCTGATATAGCTCACAACCAGGATCGCCAGTAATGAAATCCCGATCATCACGAGCGAAAGCACCAGGAGCCTGCTCGCAATCCTTTCTATAAATACGCTGATAGCTGCCAGTCCATGTAGCAGCAGTGCGTTGAAGTTCATTCCGGATTTTCCGGAAAGCCTTACACTTCTGTCTGCAATGATCTCACGGTAGGGGATAGCTGATTTGATAAGCGTTCCACCGAGGTGGTTCCATATCTCGCTGTGATGAATCAGTTTTTTTACGTCAGCCGCTGGCAGGAGCATAAAATTCCCGAAAGCAATTTCCTTACCTGTAAGAATCCGGAATAATTGGCGGTAAACCAGGTAAAAAAACCGGAAAGACCCTGATTCACTTCTTTTACCTCTTTTGGCGACGATTACCTGCCTGTATTTTTCAAAATTGTTCAGTAGCACTGGCAGGTAAGACGGATCATCTTCTCCATCACAATCCATTATGATCATGGCATCAAATTGCAGATGTTGGCTGGCCCAGGCCATTCCTAAAGCAATGGCTTTCTGGTGACCCTGGTTGATATGGAGATTGATTATAGTAAGTGGAAGGTTTGTATGAAGTTGCAATTTTCCCGGCGTGCCGTCATTCACTACCAGTAATGAAAACTTTCGGTGCATGCCAGCCGTTACTTTTTCCAAAGCTTCAGCGAATGCACTGAAGGCCACTTCATCCTTGTAAAGCGGTGTCAGGATCAGAATATGTTCACCTGGATGGATCAATGCGAAAATCTTTTTTTCAGTCTGAGGAAAGGGCTTTCAAAATAATGATAACTCACTACACTCAGTGCAATTGCTGCAAGTGTAGGAACAATTGATGAGACCAAGATGGCATACTGGTCAAAATGATGCTGCCACCAGTTAGAAACCGGGAGCCTTGCTGCCAGGTAAATGGGCCAGTGGTACACATAAAGTCCGAAAGAAATCCTGCCGAAAAATTTCAGGAAACGGTTATCAAAGATGCGGGCTACCAGGTTGTCGCGTGATGCGGAAGCTTCGTGTACCAGCAGTCCGAATAACATGGCAAAGGTGGTATAACCTACCAGGGGCAGGTAAGGAAATGTAAAATGATAATAGCGGTTGATGAAATCGAACATGAAGTTGAGACCTGCAAAACCAATTACGATCCAGAAAGTTGTTTTACTCAGGAGCTGCCTGTTGAATCTTTGTACCAGTGCTACCATGCTGCCAATGCAGATGCCGTCGATCCGGGTAAAAGTATAAAGATTAAAATACGATACATCCACCTGGTTCACCCATACATACAGGCGCAGGAAAAGGACCATTGCAAGCACTGTGACCAGGAAGTACAAAAGGAGTTTTGCTTTTTTGATCAGCAGGATCACAAAGGGCCATACCAGGTAAAACTGTTCTTCCACGGCAAGTGACCAGTAGTGATTGAGAATGCCCATGCCTGGGGGCGGTTCATAAATAAATAGCCAGTTCTGTAAAAAGATCCATAGCCAGAATTGGTGGTCAACAAAATAATCGAAGGCACGGTAACCGGGAAAAAGATTGGGAAGAATTACCAGCAGGGCCAGCAGGCTTCCATAGTATAGAGGGAAGATGCGCAGGACCCTCCTTACGTAAAAATTGCGAAGGAAATGTTTTTGCCCGAGGTTGTTGAGCAGGATGTTCGTAATAAGGTATCCGGATAGCACGAAGAAGAGGTCCACACCCAGCCAACCGAAATAAGAAATATGCAGGAAATTGAAATTATGGTAGACCAATACCAGTAAGATCGCCAGTCCCCTGATACCATCCAGGGCTGGATGATGCAGATGGTTAGGCCGGCTTTGATTCATGGTATTGGTCAGATCCTTTATTTGTCCAAAGATAATTTCCTGAGGATATATTTACCAATCATGTCAAACTCTATATTCACTTCCATTCCCACACTTAAAAGCTGCAGGTTGGTATGTTGTAAGGTGTAAGGGATGATGGCAACACGAAAGCTTTGTTTTTTTACATCAAAAGCTGTGAGACTGATACCGTCAATACAGACCGATCCTTTTTCAATGAGCAGCGGCGCGAAACGGGGCGCAAACCTGAATTCAAAAACATGGCTGCCTTCCTTGTCACGGATCTTTTTGCATACCGCAGTGGTGTCCACGTGTCCCTGCACAAAATGTCCGTCAAGCCTCCCGGAGGGAATTAATGCCCGCTCCAGGTTGATCCGCGACCCGGTCTGCCACTGGTGAAGAGCGGTCTTTTTCAGGGTCTCCTCGATGGCGGTCACCCGGTGGGCCCCGTTTTCAACAGCTTCAACAGTTAGACAAACACCATTGTGCGCAACGCTTTGATCTACAGAAAGTTCGGCTGAGATGGGCGATTCTACCCAGAAAGTTTTATTCGTTCCCTGTAAAAAGATCTCCCTGACCTGGCCCTGGCACTCGATGATTCCCGTGAACATGGGGTAAAATTCGGGTTTTTGCATTTTATTTTGGAATAAAATGGCATTCTTGCTTATCTTCGCCTCCCGAAAAAATCGGACTAAAAATCATTTAAGGAGGTATATACATGTTAATCATTGATTCAAAAGACTGCGAAAACATCGATAAGGCCCTTAAGAAGTACAAGAAGAAATTCGAAAAGGCCAAGATCCTGTTGCAGTTGCGTGAAAGGCAGTCCTTCACCAAACCTTCCATCAAAAGGAGAGGCCAGGTGTTGAAAGCTGTTTACAAGCAACAGATCGCCAGCGGAAAGATCGAAGCTTAAGAGCTCACCTCCCCCACATATTTTATAGCTGCAAGGTATTTGCTACTTTGCAGCTATTATTTTATGCATACCCCCCATTCCGTTCTTCAGCCTTTTTTGCAGTACCTGAAATTTGAGAAAAGGTACTCCAGGCATACCATCCTGTCGTACACGAATGACCTCAATGCATTTTTTGATTTTATTACTGTCCAGTACGGGGCACTTGACCTTGGGGACATCAGTCATATGTATATCCGCACCTGGCTGGCCTCGCTGAAAGACGCTGGCCTCGCTTCCAAAAGCATCAACCGCAAGATCTCTTCTCTAAAATCATTCTATAAATTCCAGCTTCGTACAGGGGTTTTGAAAAAATCGCCCATGAGCCGGATCATCGCGCCTAAAAATGAAACCCGGCTGCCGGGTTTTGTCGCAGACAAGGACATTAAAACACTTTTTGCCCATGTTGAGTTCAGCGAAGGCAGGCAGGGGGAAACAGAAAGATTGTTGATGCTGATGCTCTACCAGACCGGGATGCGCCTAGGTGAGTTGATCCATATCAAATACAGCCAGGTTGATGTTTCCAACAAATCGGTAAGGGTGCTTGGTAAGGGAAACAAGGAAAGGATCATTCCTCTTAGTACTGAACTGCTGGGGGAGATCAGGGGGTACAGGAAAAATGAAGAACATCCCACGGAGCTGTTGTTCCTGAATCCCAAAGGCAAACCCTTTTCACCCAGGGCGGTATATAGCATTGTAAAAAAATATCTCTCGCTAGTTACCACCGTTGACAAGAAAAGCCCGCACGTGCTTCGCCACAGTTTTGCCACCCATCTCACCAATAACGGGGCGGATCTCAACGCGGTAAAGGAACTGCTCGGTCACAGCAGCCTGGCCTCTACGCAGGTCTACACCCACAACAGCATAGACAAGCTGAAGAACATCTATAAAAAAGCCCATCCCAGGGCTTAAAATTTTTACTTATCATAAGAAATTAGGGGTGGCTTTACTTGGCGGAAAATGTATTGTAGAGTAACTTCATAGGGAACCCGAAAACAGTTCTTTATTTATTGTTTCATTTTCAAAATGCGATTACCATGAACGTTAACATTCAAACAGTGCATTTCGATGCGGATAGCAGATTGATAGATTATGTAAATCAAAAACTCGCAAAACTTTCTCAGTTTCATGACCGCATCATTAATGTGGATGTGTTTTTAAAACTGGACAATGTAGTACACAACATTAAAGACAAGATCGCAGAAATCAGAGTAAGAGTACCCAGGTCTGAGTTCTTTGTGAAATCAACAAGTAAATCATTCGAAGCTTCTTTTGATGAAGCGCTCGAATCAATGGTAAACCAGATAAAAAGAAAAAAAGAAAAATTAGCAGCCTGATTATAAAATCCCGATTCGTCGGGATTTTTTATTTAATCCCGTTACCGGTAAATTTCAATATCCTGTAACCTGCCGTATCAACCAGGGGTTCAAAACCGGGGATCTGAAAATCTTTGAAGGATGGATTGTCCTGGTTCTTTGTTATCATCCAGGTGATATTTCCTTTGGAAAACTGCTCCCTGAAATGTTTATAATTATACACCTTCCTGTCCCAGCTTGTGAAATAAACGATCTCGTATTGAGGCAGCACTGCCTGGCGGAAAAGAAAATTGTTCAGAAAACTGTGCGGGCTGAAAAGATTGTTGAAGACCTTCTGTTCCGGATCGCCTGATATTATTTTGGAAGCAACCAGTTTTTCTTTTTCATAAAGATTTTTTTTGTCGGCATTACCAAACCTCATCTCGCGGTATAAAGGAAAAGAGATGAGGAGGATCTTCACAACCAGGATCATCGCCAGTACAAGGGCGGGAAAAGAAGGCTCATAAAAATTCCTGTGATCCTTCCAGTAATAACCGGCGGAAATGAGCAGGAGGCTCCAGCTTTCCGTAAAATAATTGATGTGCGATCCGAATTTGAGCGATAAAACCAGGCTGATAAAAAACTGGATCACCATCGCCATGGCCAGGAATTGAAGTAGTGGATGGTTTTCTTTTTTTGCCTTATGAAAAATCAAATAGCCTGCAGGAAGCCAGAGCAGGCCGAATGAAGCAAAAAATGGTTTGATAATATTTGCCCAGAACAAGCCCAGGTTAATGCCATTGTTGACGCCCATCACCAGGTTCCCGTACAGAACGGGAAGTCCCCAGGCCAGGTGCATCATTAACAGGGCCAGTAAAATAAAGATTCCATAAGCAACGAACCACCATGGTTTGAATTGCTTCTTAATTACCATCCAGGTACCGATGATCAGCGGCAGGGTGAATGAAGATTGTTTGGTGAAAAGAGCAGCAGCCGCAAAGAGGGCACTGGCGATGAGCAGTGAGTTTTTATTTTTTTGTATCGCTGGAAGCAAAAAACTGATGGATAGAAAATAAAGGAGGTGATTCAGGCTGTCAGGCCGGGCATAAGAAGTGATCTCCAGGAAAATAAATCCCAGGATACCC
>CAYWSQ010000173.1:0-8609 GCA_964460925.1 uncultured Flavisolibacter sp.
CCATGAAGGCTTCCACTTCATCTCCCACCACGATCTCTCCCACACCTTTAGGTGTACCGGTAAAAATGAGGTCACCGATATTGATGGAAAAGAAATTGGAGATATAGGAAACGATATAATCGAAATCAAACAGCATGTCTTTTGAATTGCCTTCCTGCACCAGCTCTTTATTCTTATAAAACGCAAAAGGAATTTCTTTTTTAGCCTTTATATTGGCTACCGGAACCCATTTACCCACAACGGCTGAATTGTCCCAGGCCTTGGCTTTTTCCCAGGGCAGCCCCTTGCTTTTTAATTCATCCTGGATGTCCCTTGCTGTAAAATCGATACCGGTGGTAATGGCATCGTAATATTTATTGGCGAATTTTTCCTGGATGTATTTACCGTTCTTGGATATGCGCAAAACCAGTTCGCATTCATAGTGAAGCTCATTGGTAAATTCAGGATAATAAAATGGCGTGTGTGGTTGAAGCAAAGCACTCTTTGGCTTCATGAAAATCACTGGCTCATCGGGTATGTCATTGCCTAGCTCTTTGGCGTGGTCAGAATAATTACGGCCTACACAAAAAATCTTCATACAGAAATTTGGTTTAGAGTTTAAATACCAGGGGATACTTATCGTTGGTTCAACAGATTGTTTATCCCATATATTTATGGTTTCACAAGAGAAAGTAGGATTTTACGGGAAAGGCTAACTAGTGTTGGTGCGCTAAAGTAAATAATAACTCTTATACGTCATAACGTAATTTCCACATTGTTGTATTTATTCATGGCATGGCTGATTCCCACGGTAGCAAAAGCCTCGATCACTTCAACGCAAATACTGATCTTTTGTTTTATGAGAGGCTCTTCCGATGCTTTCCATTTTCCCAGTACATAGTCAACCTGCATGCCCTTGGGATAGTCGTTTCCTACACCGAACCTTAGTTTGGGAAATTGCTGGCTGCCCAGTGATTCCTCAATGCTTTTCAAGCCGTTATGGCCTCCCGCGCTGCCACCAGGCCGAAGGCGGATCCGCTCCAGGGGCAGGGCCACTTCATCTACGATGGTCAGCGTATTTTCAATGGAAATTTTTTCTTTATCCATCCAGTACTTAACAGCTTTACCACTCAGGTTCATGTAGGTGGTGGGACAGATACAAACAAAGATCCTTCCCTTCCACCTCACCTCCGCCCTGTAAGCCAGCCGGTCGGAGGCCAGGCTGCCCCCGTGTTTATTCACAAAGGCCATCACCACATCAAATCCAATGTTATGCCGGGTGTGCGCATATTCATTTCCAATATTTCCCAGCCCGGCAATCAAAAATTTCATGGTTGCAAATATCGGGGAAAAGCTTTGGGATACATTCTTGCCCGGGAGGCAAGGCAGGGCAAAAAAAATCCCGGGGCTTTCGCACCGGGATCCTTGAATTGAATCTGGTTATTTTTTAGCGGCCGGTGCTTTAGCGGCAGCAGGAGCAGCAGCTTTAGCTGTAGATGCAGGAGCGGCAGCTTCTTCCTGGCGCAAGGCACGGGTAGTAACTACAGATACGATGGGAATACGTGGTGAGTTCAGGATCTCGTAGTTCTCGATCTGAACATCTTCAACACGGATGTTTCCACCGATCTCCAGGTTCTCTACACTTACCTCGATCTGCTCGCGCAGGTTCTTTGGATAAGTTTTCACCTTGAGTGATTTCATTTTAGGAACCAGGCGACCACCGGCTTTCACACCAACGGAAGCTCCTGTGAACTTCAATGGAATAGAAGCGATCACTTTTTTGTCTTCCACTAATTCCAGTAGGTCTACGTGGATCAGAGCATCACTTACCTTGTCGAATTGCAGGTCTTTGAGAATGCAACGGTAAGTTTTGCCATCCAGTTTAACCTCGGCGATCTGGAAATTTGGTGTGTATACTAAGCCTTTGAAAGCTTTAGCAGGAGCTGCGAAATTGATCTCCTGTGCACCCCCGTAAATTACACCAGGCACGAGGTCCTGAGAGCGAAGCTGGCGGGTGGCTGACTTGCCATGTTCGGTCCTCAGTTGTCCTTCGATTGTAATTGTCTTCATTTTATGAATGTTTAATTTAAACTAGCTATTGGCTAATGGCCATTGGCCATTGGCTATTTATCCCTTCTCTGCGAATGAAAGAACAGGCTGTTGATGCTTTTGTTCTCATAAGCATTGCGGATGGCAACGGCAAAAAGTTCGGCAGTGGTAACCACGTTGATCTTTTTGGCCGGCTGCTTCAGCGGAATGGTATCACAAACCACCAGTTCTTCCAGCACACTGTTATCAATGGTTTCGTAAGCCTTGCCACTGAGTACTGGGTGCGTGATGAGAGCTCTCACGGTTCTTGCACCTTTTTCCTTTAAAAGAGCTGCGCTTTTTGCCAATGTTCCGCCGGTATCGCAGATATCATCGATGATCACGATATCGCGGTCGGTCACATCACCAATCACCACCATGCTGGAGATCTCGTTGGCACGCTTGCGGTGCTTGTCGCAGATCACCATTTCCGCTTCAAAATAACTGGCAATTTCCCTGATCCTGTTGGATGCGCCCACGTCAGGGGCCGCAAAGGTAAGGTTTTCGAGTCTCAGTTGTGTTATATAAGGTATAAAAACGGCAGATGAATCAAGGTGGTCAACAGGGATGTCGAAGAAGCCCTGGATCTGCGGGGCATGCAGGTCCATGGTAATGACCCTGTCGGCGCCGGCAGCCGTTAACATATTGGCAACCAGTTTACTGCCAATGGCTACGCGAGGACGATCCTTCCTGTCCTGCCGGGCATAACCATAATAAGGAAGCACTACGATGATCTTGTTGGCGGAGGCCCTGCGGGCCGCGTCGATCATCAGCAGCAGTTCCATCAGGTTGTCGGCCGGGGCATAGGTGCTTTGTACCAGGAAAACGAAATCCCCCCTGATACTTTCGAGGAAGATCGGCTGGATCTCCCCGTCACTGAATTTTTGAATATTAATCTTACCGAGAGGGCAGCCATAGCTCTTACAGATCTTTTCAGCGAGTTTCTGAGAGCCGGTGCCTGCGAAAATTTTGGCAGAAGGATTCATGGTAGAATGTTCGGGGGGCGAAGATAGGCTTCTGCGAATAAAAGTGAAAACCTGATCAGGGGGTTTGGGCGAAACTTGGTTGCGATCAACCTCGGAGGTTGACCTCCGAGGTTGAAAACACCAAAAGGCAATGAGGATTTTCCCACTGCCTGGCTATGGATATGTTTTAATATTATTTCAGGGAAGCGGTGGCGCCCATGTTCACATCTGGCATCCTTTCCAATTGTGAGGTGCTGCTGCTTTCCTCGCCATTGATGCTGTAATAAACGGTACGGCATACAAAAATGGCCAGGAACAAAGAGATACCGTAAATGAGCATGAAGAACAGAACAGGGTGCAGTGCGCCAACAGAAGAGGTAGAGTTACGTCTCATAGGAATTGGTTTGAGTTTTCTTTAGGATAATTGACAGGGATAAAATTATTTTCAAAACATTAACCATGCAAGAGCAAAAGTACTCGATCAAGCAATGGGCAAAAGACGACAGGCCGCGTGAAAAACTACGTGACAAGGGGGCGTCCTCCCTAAGCAATTCGGAACTGATCGCCATCCTGATCAATAACGGCACCCGCGATAAATCGGCCCTGGACCTGGCCCAGGAGATCCTTAAAACCGGCAAGGACAACCTGGGTGAAGTAGGTAAACTTTCGGTAAGGGAATTCATGAAAGTGAAGGGGATCGGGGAAGCCAAGGCCATCATCATCGCGGCGGCCATGGAACTGGGAAGAAGGCGGCAGGCGGCTGTTTCAAGGGAAAAAGCCGTGATCACCAGCAGTTCCGATGTGGCAGGATACCTTCAAAACCTATTAAGGGATTACCGGCACGAGGTCTTTGCCGTGCTGTTCCTGAACCGGTCCAACAAGATCAATCATTTCCAGGTGATCAGTGAAGGCGGGATCACCGGCACGGTGGCCGATCCGCGGATCATCCTGAAAAAAGCACTGGAGGAGGACGCGGTCAGTATCATCCTTTGCCATAATCATCCCTCCGGAAGTCTTAAACCCCGCAAGGCCGACGAGGAACTTACCTATAAGATCCGGGAAGCCGCTCGCTATTTCGACATCAAGGTGCTGGACCACCTGATCGTGAGCGATGACGGTTATTACAGTTTTGCCGATGAGGGAATTCTCTAACAATCAGGCCTGCGCAGTGGGACCTCCAAAAGTCATCGGGATCTGGATCTCTTCCAGGTCTTTGATGGGGCCATTGGCATCTTCATAACGGCTTACATTTTCCATCAGGGCCTTCATGAATCGTTTGGCATGCTGCGGTGTAAAAATGATCCTTGACTTGACCTTGCTTTTGGGCGTGCCGGGCATCACATTCACAAAATCCACCACAAATTCCGCATGCGAATGTGTAATGATGGCCAGGTTGGCATAAGTGCCTTCTGCTACTTCTTCCGATATTTCTATGTTGATCTGGTTCTGCTGCTGGTTGTTTGGATCCATGAGATTGTATTGAGGTGCAAAAATAGGTGATGCGGGTGGAAGTCCATGGTCTATGGACCATGGACTATGGTCTAATAAAAAAGCCCCCCTTCCGGGAGGCTTAGTATAAAATTATTCAACAGACTTAAAATTTATCCCAGAACAACTTGGTTGTAACCGCATCACCACCTACAGCAGAAGCTGCTGCATTGTAGTTGGCGGTATTCAGGTTTTGTTCAGGAATAGGATAAGTGTAACGCAATGGTGTTGCTGATACCGCTGTTGGAGGTGCAACGATGGCAGGAGCATCCAGTCTTCTCCATTCGATCCAGGCATCCCAGCCACGGTTATAAAGCGCCAGCCATTTTTGTTCACCGATCCTGGCTTTCCAGTTAACGGGATCATACATTACAGAAGGTTGCAGCAGGTAAGCTGTAGCTTCGGTAGTTGTACCGCCCCAGTAAAGAATGGAAGCTGTTACCGCATTATTGTAATGCTGGATGGCAGTACCACCTACATTGTAACCTCTCTGCGCTGCTTCAGCCAGGAAGAATTCAACTTCATCATAACTAAGCAGGAGGGCTGGAAATTCAGGTGCCTGTATCGCATCAGCAGGTTTGGAAAAAGTAGCGAAGTTGTTACCTGCACCGGGAATACCACCAGAATAATCAGAACCGGTATTGTCGAAGCTGAAATAATCATCAAGGCGGGGATCATTCAGTGCTTCCATTTTGTTGACAATGGTATTTGTTACTACAAAATCCTTACGTCCGCTCTGCACGAGGTCTGACCAAACAGGATTGGTATTGGGAGGAGAAGTCTGGTAAGTGAAACTTGCATTATCAGCATTGGATGTAAATACACCAGCAGCTACTGCACTTTCAACAGTTGAACGCGCAAGGGTATTATCATCATCAGCGATGGTCATTCCCATTTTTACTTTGAAAGAGTTGGCAAACTTCTGCCACATTTCCACATCACCACCATAGATAAGGTCAGCATTTCCAAAACTTGCAGCGCCTTCATCAAGATCAGCAATAGCTGCATTAAGCCTGCTAAGCAGATCGGTGTAGATGGTTTTTTGATTATCATACTTAGGTTGCAGGGTGTTGATCTCCAGGGCCTCAGTATAAGGAATATCGCCGAAGGTTGTAACAAGGTAATACCATGCCATTACTTCCATGATCTCTGTGATGGCAAGCTGGTTCTGTTGTACAGCGGCATTAGCCACCTGGTCAGGAATCAGTTTTTTTGCTTCACGAAAATCGCGGATCACATCACGATAGAGACCATTCCAGATCTGCCTTGGGATCTGGCGAGTTACGATATCGTAGTTACTCTCATCTGTGTAAGTTGTTTCAGTCCAGTACTGAACGATCAGCCTGAAAATGTTATCATTTACATTGGTTGAGGTGAGCAGGTCAGTCATTGCTTTCTGTCCGCTCGTAAAGAATGCGGATGAAGGAGCTGACTGCGGATTTTTTGGATCCACATTCAGGCTCGTCAGGTCCTTTCTACACGCAACAACTGTAAAAAGGGGCAATAGTGCTATTAAAAATAATTTTTTCATGGTTTGATTTTTAGAATCTGAATCTGAGATTGAAAGAAAAAGTTCTTGTGGTTGGGTACGCACCACCCTGGTATCCCTGGAGGTTACCAGCACTGATGATCTCTTCAGGATCAGCATATGGCAGGTTTTTGTGAATGATCCAGAGGTTACGTCCAATCAAAGAAAGGTCAACACCTTTGAAAGGTTTCATTCTGTTCACTACTGACTGAGGAAGATTATAGGTAAGGATAGCTTCCCTCAATTTCACAAAACTTGCATCATAAACGAACTCTTTGTTTGGATGACGTCCATAACCGTAAAGTCCATAAGTTGTATTGCTGGCTCTTACAGTATTTGGTTTGCCGTCAGGACCAACACCAGGAAGGATCACACCACCACCCTGGCTAATAGGATTACGTGAAGGATTGCCCAGTTCATTGTTTCCTGCAGTTTCAGGATACAGACCGGTAGCAAGTCCATAGTAAAGGTCGAGAGAGAATACATCTCCACCCTGGCGTGTATCAATCAGCCAGCTCAGTGAAAGATTCTTATACTTCAAAGTGTTGTTGATACCTCCAATCCAGTCAGGATTGGCATCACCGATATTGTTGTTGGAAGTTGTAGTTCTCAAAGGGTAACCATTTGTCTGGTTGATCAGCGGCTGGCCATTGGCGTGGTATTGGAAATCTGTACCACGGATCACACCATATGGCTGACCCAGTGCAGCAACTATTGAAATACCACCCTGGAATGTTCCCAGCGTGATGGCATCAACACCAGGATACAGTTCTTCAACCCTGTTCCTGTTACGGGTCCAGTTCACATTGATGTTCCATGAGAAATCTCTTGTTTGTACAGGTGTACCAAACAAAGAAACCTCAACACCTTTGTTTCTTACGTTTCCGGCATTCAATACCCTGGAATTGTAACCAGTGGCAGTAGAAACAGGAACAGCAAAGATCTGGTCGAAAGTTTTTGCGTTATAATAAGTAACATCAAAACCCAGCCTGTTTTTCAGGAAGGCGGCTTCGATACCAAACTCATAACTCTTGGTCTGCTCAGGCCTCAGTTCAGGATTGGCAGCAGCACCAGCCACAGAAGTAATTGGATTTCCACCAAAAGGAACTCCAATGATATACGAATCTGCAGTACTGTACACAGGGGCATCAGAACCTACCTGTGCGTAGTTTGCCCTGAACTTACCATAGCTCAGCCAGTTGGCAGAACTTAAAAGTTTAGAGAATGTCCAGCCCATTGAGGCAGAAGGATACCAGTAACTATTATTACCATCAGGCAAAGTAGAAGACTGGTCATTCCTGATAGTTCCATCAAGGGTCAACATATCTCTCCATGTGAAAGTAACACCGGCGAAATTGCCCCATACTTCCCTTCTTGCATCAGCTTCAGAAGGAGGATTGATCGGGTTGATGGAGTTGGAAAGGGCATAGATCCTTTCAACAATCAAACCTCCGTTGGTTGCAGCGGCAATGGCCTGCCTTCTTTCCTTCCTTACATTGGTACCCAGCAAACCTTTCAGGTTTATATCAGATGAGAGATCATGATCTGCGGTAAAAATGAGGTCAAAGTTTGTTTCCTGCACATTACGGTTGGTGCGGGAATAAGAAGATGGAGATACACTTCCCACAGCCTGCCTTTGTTCCTGCAATTCTGAATAAGTATCAAGTGATACACGGCCAAGCACATTCAGCCATTTCAGTGGACTATAGGTAAGGTTGACATTTCCGAAGAGACGGTTGCGGCTGTCATTCTGGAAATTTTCATACCTGGTGAAATATGGATTATCCCAGTAGATAGGTACAAGGTCAGTAGGGTCTGCCCAGTTCCAGGTAACATTTCTTCCTTCATTGAAGTAAGCTGTTTTCTGTTCAAGAACATCCACATTGGTTTGCCACCACTGGCGGAAATTCGTCATCAGGTTTTTATCATCATAACCAGTTCCATAACGGCCGGTAGCCTCAATGCCGCTAAAGTTAACAGAAGCACCTGCCTGCAGTTTTTCAGAAAGATTCAATGTTCCTCCGAAGTTCAACAGGTTTTTGGAAATCTTACTGTTGGGCATAATGCCTTTATCATCGTTGCGGGTATAACCGAGTTTGAAACTTCCTTTGTCAGTTCCACCATCAAGAAAAACACTGTGGTTGGATGAAGTAGCTGTCTGGAACATAGATGCGGGTCCGTTTGCTGCAGCCAGCCAAGGACGGGCTTTATTGAAATTGGGTGAATTCGGATCAAATGCATCCCACTGGAATACCATGGTGTTAGCATTAAAACGAGCACCATAAGAGGCATCCTCTGTTACTGGAGTAACCAGGTCAGGTGTACCGTTTCCATCAATGTCCCTGTAAAGAAAATATCCGGAAGGATCTTCATAGTAGGCGCCATAACCAGCACCATATTCCTGCTGGTATTCAGCAAAAGTGCTTTTGATATAATTACCTATACCAAAACCTGTATTAACTGTGATGCCGAGTCCCCTGGCACCTTTTTTAGTTGTGATCAGGATCACTCCATTCGCGCCCCTGGATCCGTAAAGAGCTGTAGAGGCAGCTCCTTTCAAT
>CAYWSQ010000174.1:0-8413 GCA_964460925.1 uncultured Flavisolibacter sp.
CATTGTTGTTGCAGACGCACGCAGCCCCCGCGATGGTAAATTCATTCAGAAACTCGGTACTTACAACCCCCTGACAACACCTGCCACTGTGCAGCTTGACCGTCAGAAGGCCATGGACTGGTTGCACAAAGGTGCCCAGCCTACTGATACCGTGAGAAAGATCTTATCATACAAAGGCGTGTTATACCTGAAGCATTTATTGCGTGGTGTATCACTTGGCTTGTTTGATGAAGCAACAGCTATGACAAAATTCCAGAGTTGGCATTCAGAGCATGAAGCTCAAATGCGTAAACGCCAGGAAGAAGCTCAGCGTGACAGAAGAGGCAGAAGAAATCCCCCGTACCAGCGCCGCGAAAGAAGACCGGCTGCTAACGAGGGTTCAGAAGGCTGATCTCGCACCCAAGACCTTCAAAAAAATTAATCCCGGTGATTTCACCGGGATTTTTTTATTCTTTCTTATCTCCATTCAGGAAACTGAAAAGATCAAGGAGGTCTTTTTCACTGCTTAAATCCACTTTATTCTTTTGCAGATAATCTTTCAACTCTTTTTCCTGTTTGGAGAAGAGGTTATATAAATTCTTTTTCGTTGCGGTAAAAGAATTGCGATGCCTGTCCACCAGGAAAAATTTCGATTCTCTTTTATATACCGCGTTCTCATCCAGGTTCAGCCAGGTCACCTGGGGCATTTCATCAGTAGTAAATGTTCTTTCGGAATTCACCGACGACACTGCCGAATAAGTTCCGTAAGCGCCTTTCTTCTCCTTGCCAACCAGTGAAATGGATTCTTTTTTAGCCAGGTTTACCTCGGGGTAATGCGTAAGGAGATAGGCATAAGATTTATCGGCATAGAAAAAAGTATCCTGGTTCATGATGAACATACTGAAAAGTTCAGGCTGGGCAAGGATCATTGTATCGCCCTTGCCATTAATAAAGAACATCTGCTCATTGAGGCGATGGTAATTGAGCTTTGCTTCCATAACGGCATTATCGCGGTAAACCAGCCTGCTGTTCACGAACTCAGGATATTTGAAAACAACACTCATCAGCTTTTCCCTGGAGCCATCCTTCAGGTTATTTACATTGATCCTTTTGCTGCTGGAATCCTGGGCCTGTACTACCAGGGTAACGAGGAAGGAAAAGAAAAGAAGAATCGTTCTCATGCCGGTGTTTTTTGTACTTACGTAAAATACACAATTTGGTTGCAATGGCGGGGTTTAAGTTGAAGGCATCGGCTAACTTTGGCGGATGACGGAATATTTCAGGATTGGCAAACTGGTAACCGCTTTCGGACTGAAGGGAGAGCTTGTATTGAAGCATAATCTTGGGAAGAAGACCTCACTCAAAGGGCTGACGGCTTTTTTTATTGAAGAAAAAAAAGGAAATTTTTTACCCTGGTTCATTGAATCCAGCCGTATTAAAAATGAAGAGGAGGTTTTTATTAAACTCGAGGGAGTAGAATCTAAAGAATCAGCCACACGGCTCACACAGAAAGAAGTATGGCTGCCCGAAGCGGATTTCAAAAAATTTTCCGCGAAAACTTCACCCATTAACCTGCTGGGTTATGAAATGGTGGAAGACCAGCAGGTGCTGGGTCTCATCCGTGAAGTGATTGAGCAGCCCCACCAGTTACTTTGCCGGATCGATTATAAAAACAGCGAAGCTTATATACCCCTTCATGAAGAGACCCTGCTGAAGATCGACAACAGGAAAAAACAGGTTATTGTCGCGCTGCCTCCAGGATTACTGGAAATTTATCAGTAGAGATACCCACAGCTTTCACAGCATTTCTCGCCTGTATCATATGCCTTTGCTGGTGAGCCACCAGGAAACGGAGAATATCGCCCAATTTCAATCGGATGAAACGGCTGATGGTGATGGGTACCCTGATATTATTGAGGTTCCGCTTTTTCGCGATCTCCAGCAAATGCAGGAATTTCTGCTGCTGTTTAAAGAACTCATTGAAGACCTGTTCCACGTTCAGTCCTTTGGAGGGAGAAAAATTTTTAAGTGTCTTCATTTTATTCTTGATCTCGTACACATTGGTAGGCGCTATCATCCTTGTAAAATAATTACCCCAGAACCCGGGGAGGAACCAGGCATTCTGGTCTCTTGTAATGGGAACCATGGCCTTCTCGATCAGCGGAAGGTAATGACGGTTATACATATTGAGATGCTCGATGGTTTGCGCCACGCTCCAGGCACCCTCGGCAGAAGTATAGTTGAGTTTAACTGGATCAGCGGTCCGTAAATGTTCAGCAGCGGCGATCAACTTCCTGATATCCGACTCCAGTTGGCCAATCAGTTCTTCGCTTTTAAATTTTTTCATCTTATGGTTTTTGGCTTCTATAATGATTCAAATTACAGACCACCCTTTCCTGCTGCCCGGCCGGCTAAAACAGGCGGGTTCGAGGTAAAAATTACACAGCCCGCTTTTTACTTTCCGGAACAGCGGTTTTTATTTAGGTTTGGCCGTGGCCCACACTACCCGGCATATTGCCCATTTCGACCTTGATGCTTTTTTTGTATCGGTTGAGGTTCTGAAAAATCCTTCACTCAAAGGTAAAGCTATCATTGTTGGCGGCGACGGGCAAAGAGGCATCGTGGCAGCCTGCAGTTATGAAGCCCGCAAATACGGGATCCAGAGCGCCATGCCTGCTCTAACTGCCAAACGCTTATGCCCTCATGCGGTCTTTCTCAGGGGAAGCTACCATGATTACAGCAAATATTCACGGCTGGTTACCTCCATCATTGCGGATGCGGTGCCTCTTTATGAAAAAGCATCGGTGGATGAATTTTATATCGACCTCACAGGGATGGATAAATTTTTTGGAGTTCGTAACTACACCAGGGAACTGCGGGAGAAGATCATCAGGGAAACCGGCCTGCCGATCTCCTATGGTTTATCTACCAGTAAACTGGTGAGCAAAATGGCAACCAATGAAGCCAAACCCAATGGATATCTTGAAGTTCCTCCCGGCAGGGAAACTGCTTTCCTCTGGCCACTAACCGTAGATAAAATACCTGGCGTAGGCAAACAAACAGAAGTGGAGTTGCGTAACATGGGCATCTTCACAATTGAACAGATCGCGAAGACAGCTCCCGACCAGTTGGAACATGCTTTCGGAAAATGGGGAAAGAAATTATGGGAAAAAGCCCATGGCATCTCCCATTCTGCGGTTGAACCCTACAGCGAACAAAAATCCCTTTCCAGGGAAAATACTTTCGAGGCCGACAGTAACGATCAGGATCACCTGTATACGGAACTGGTCCGCCTTACAGAGCAGGTGGGTTATGACCTGAGGGAAGAAGAAAAACTGGCAGGTTGTGTTACCATCAAACTGCGTTATGCGGACTTCACCACGGTAACCAGGCAGGAAATGATCGACTATACAGCTCTCGACAATATCCTGCTGGCGAAAGTGAAAGACCTGTTTGATAAACTCTACCGCAAAGGTGAAAAAGTAAGGCTGCAGGGAGTGAAACTCAGTCACCTTGTACCCATGACCCTCCAGATGAATCTTTTTGACAATGCCGCTGAAAAGCTGGAACTGTTCAAAACCGTTGACGGTATCAAGAACCAATTTGGCCGTGACCTGCTTACCAAGGCATCTGCATTGAGAAAAAAGAAATGATTCCCCCCTTTCTCTTTCTCTTTCTGTTTCTGTTTCTGTTTCTCAGTATTGCAACTTCCGCTTCCCAGGACTATTTTACACGCAAATACCTTTATGAACAGACGTAATTTCCTGCAAAAAACCAGCCTGGCAGCCATGGCAGCCGCCAGTCTTCCGCTAGCGGCCAGGGCCCGTAAGCCAAAACCATCAGAAACCCAAACCTACCGGTCTGAAAATATGGGTGAAGCCAAAGAAACACTGTATGGTCTTACCATTGACGAGGCGATTTTGAATAGTTTTTCGTCAGCCTCCGAGGAAGAAAAGACCATCATGCTTTCAGTTAAATATTACAAGTCCACTGACAGGGAATCACCATCCCGGGCCGGCAACTATAAACTGAGAGTAGTGTCTGTAAGGGCGGGAGATGATAATCGTTTCATTATTGAAACCAAAGTTGAAAAGATCTCCAGCAGTTACGACCTGCCCAAAGCCATCTCGAAAAAATTAACCCTGAAATTAAAGAACAGGGAGTACGTGGTGATTGAAGGAAAGAAAGATGCTGTTGCCAAACTTAAATACATTGATTCCGGTTCCGGTGATGAGGATTGTTTCCTTACTACCGCCTGTGTGCATCATATGCAACTGCAGGATGACTGTATGGAACTGCAAACCCTGCGTGGACTGCGTGACGAGCATATGCGGAACCAGGAGGAAGGGAAGCTGCTCATCAGCCAATATTCCATCATGGGACCATCAATAGTAAAAGGCATCAATAGCTGCGCGAACAGCGCCGAGATCTATGATTATATGTACCAGCATATGATCCTGCCTTCTGTGAACCTGGTGAGGTCAGGACAACAGGAAGAAGCTGTTCACTACTATAAAACATTTGTAAAGGCGCTGCATCAAAAATATTGCTGACCTCCGTTTTTCGCATGTGTACCTGCCATGACCTGCTCTGGCAGGTTTTTTTATTGGCGCATGGCTCCCCGCCCCTGCTTATCTTCGTTCAGTTACCAGAAAATTTTTTGATTATGACTACACTTTGGAAAGATTACCAGGAAAAGAACCAGCAGCGTTTCCTGGACGAAATGCTTGAACTGTTACGCATACCCTCGGTAAGTGCCAAATCAGAGCACAAAGAAGACATGCGCAAATGCGCAGAATTGGTAAAACAACGCTTGCTGGATTCCGGTGCCGCCAGGGCCGAAGTGATGGAGACAGCAGGACACCCGGTAGTGTACGGAGAAAAAATCATTGACCCGTCCAAACCAACGGTGCTGGTTTACGGTCATTACGATGTACAGCCGCCAGATCCGCTTGAACTATGGCACAGTGGTCCATTCGATCCTGTGATCAAGGAAGGAAAAGTATATGCAAGAGGCAGCGCAGATGATAAAGGACAGTTTTACATGCATGTGAAGGCGTTGGAAATCATGACAAAAACCAACAGCCTTGAAACCAATATTAAATTCCTGATTGAAGGTGAAGAAGAAGTAGGTTCACCCAACCTGGGAAATTTTGTTGCGGAAAATAAAGACCTGCTCAAAGCCGATGTGATCCTCATCAGCGACAGCTCTTTGTTAAGCATGGAAAATCCTTCCCTTGATATTGGTGTGCGTGGACTCTCCTATATAGAGGTAGAAGTAACCGGGGCTAACCGTGATCTGCACAGCGGAACCTACGGAGGCGCAGTTGCTAATCCCATTACCATCCTCTCCAAAATGATTGCTTCCATCCATGATGAGAATAACCACATCACCATACCAGGGTTTTATGATGATGTGGTGGAAGCCACCCCGGAAGAAAGATCTTTAATGGCAGGAGCTCCTTATGATGAAAAAGAATACAAAGACGAACTGGGTGTAAAGGAATTGTGGGGAGAGAAAGGTTTCACTACCAATGAAAGGACCGGCATCCGTCCAACAATCGAGATCAACGGGATCTGGGGCGGTTATACCGGCGAAGGCGCCAAGACCGTACTGCCTTCCAAGGCCACGGCCAAGATCTCTGCAAGGCTTGTTCCCAACCAGTCATCGCATAAGATCACTGAAATTCTGCTGGAGCATTTCAAAAAGATAGCGCCTCCTTCTGTTACTGTACATGCATTTGAGCACCATGGCGGTGAGCCTTACATGACCCCTATCAACAGCAAGGGTTACCAGGCTGCCTCCAAAGCATTGCAAACCACATTCGGTAAAACGCCGATACCGGTAAGAGGCGGTGGAAGTATTCCAATTTGTTCCATCCTGGAAAGAGAACTGGGCATAAAGATCGTTTTCATGGGTTTTGGACTGGATAATGACAACCTGCATTCTCCCAATGAAAAATTCAACCTGGAAAATTATTATAAGGGTATAGAAACCATCCCTTACTTCCATAAGTTTTTTGCCCAGGAATAATTCATCTCCCGATAATAAAAAAAGCCGGCATGACCGGCTTTTTTTATTGGTCCTTTTGTCAGTTCAACTGGAGCGCCGGATCATTCTTTTTCCTGGTTCCATTTGACATGCTGCCACCGGGTAATACCAGGCGCAAAGTACCATTCTTCCAGCTATTCGGAATGGATACATCCCTGTTGGGGTTGGGAATGATGCAGGGCATCCGGTCCTGTGATAAATGAATGATGCCAAACCTTTCATTGGAATATTGTAACCTTTTTTTCACCCTGGCAATTATGCTGTCGTTAGCGGAGGGGTATATCTTTACCGGCGTTAATAAAACCGGGTGTTCCGGCCTTGTGGACAAGGCTTTCTTTTCCTGGGCTTTCAGTTCCAGGCAGGCCAGTAGGATCAGCAGGAATATCAACGGTTTCATAACAGTAAGTTTGTAATAAAAATAATTATTGATCCCTTGAACCCTGTACCGCTCAAAGAAAAATTAAGGCTTGATAAATACCTCTGGGCCATCCGCGTTTTCAAGACCCGGAGCCTGGCTTCCGCTGCATGCGAATCGGGAAAGGTAAAACAGCATGGAAGTAGTGTAAAAGCTTCTAAAAATGTAAGTACCGGTGATGAATACGAAATCAGGACTGATGCACGCAAATGGGTGATCAAGGTGACTGCTTTATTACATAACCGTGTTGCTTTTTCCGAAGCAGTTAAATTCTATATCGATATCACACCGCAGGAAGAAAAAGACCCTTCTGCATACCAGCCTGCCTCCTTTCATACCGGTAAAAGAAAAAGCAAGATCGGGAGACCTACCAAGAAGCAGCGAAGAGAAATGGATGATTTCCTTGGCGAGCCACCTTTAACGCTTTAAATCAAGATTTCACCGAGCAGAAAACCGGTCTTGTCCACACATCTCCCGCTCCCGTCAGACAAACACTTAATTTGTAGCCGGTATTTTCAGCATCGCAACCAGGACCTGCTTCATTTGCTTAACCAATTATGAAAAAAAACACCATTCTCTGGGCGGATGATGATGCAGATGATCTGCATATGATGCGTGATATTCTGAAGAAGAATAACCGGTCATTTGAGTTAATTGAAGTACAGAATGGTAAGGAAGCGATCGATTATCTCCAGAAACAATCGCCTGAAAATTTACCCTGCCTGATTATTCTTGATATCAATATGCCGGTGCTTGACGGTAAAAAAGCGCTTTCCATCATCAAGCAGACTGAATCATTCCAATCTATCCCAACAGTGGTTTTCACTACCTCCAACAGTGAGCTGGACCGTATGTATTGCCAGAAATATAATACTGAAATGATCACAAAGCCGCCGGATTATAAAAGCCTGCAGGCTGCTGTGCTAAGATTACTTGATTTTTGTGGCCAATAATCAGCCAAACCGGTTTGAAGATTCCGCAGGATTGGTCGAACTCATCCTTTTTTGATGGATCACAATGGTAATTTCCGTAACGAGGTCTCGCTGGTCCTTGAGATCCTCCCATGAGGCTCCTTTTATCAAAGCAGCTTTCAGTTTAGATGCTTCCCTTTCGTGTAAAATTTTGAGCGTCTCCAGATCAAGCGCCAACAGAAACTTATCCATTGCAATCTTTTTCCACAAATACTAATCCAATCAGGTATGTATTTTCCTTAATGGAAGAGTTATTGAGAATATTTTAAGAATTGAGTTCAAACTGGCGGATAAAATCAATTAATGGTCTTCTTTGAAACCCGGATTTACTCCGGGTTTTCCTGCAATCTGGGGAAAATGCGTCACAACCTTTCAAATGCGATCAACTCATTACAATTTTATTACTGTTCATGACTTCCCGTCTTTTTAACCCTCCCTGCCAGGATTAATCTTGCACCCGTTAATGAAAATTAGTTTTTATGTTATCCAGGATCAGGCTGATACTTTTTATAACTGCATGTTTTACTGGCCTGAACAGCCAGGCCCAGGTAGTGGTGAAAGGACTGGTGGCAGATGGTATTACAAAGGAACCAATTGCAGGGGCTACTATTCAGTGTGCTGACAGCCACTGCCATGCCGCATGTACAACCAATGATAAAGGTGTTTTCGTTTTAAACTGTACAGATTGCAAGCAATTCTCTGTTTCCTATACGGGTTACCAGTTAATGAAGATTGATATTTCTGCCACGGCTGTCATCTACCTGCAACCTTCTAATTCTTTACTGAATGAAATTGTTGTTACGGCCAACAGGGGTGATGCCGTTAAAAGGTCATCAGCGCCGGTTGCAGTTGCGTCCATCAGTGCCCGGACGATCCAGGATAACAGGGCTATCTCCGCTGACCAGCTACTCAATAAAATAAGCGGGGTGAACATGGTAAGTCTTGGTAATGAGCAACACCAGATGAGCATCCGGCAACCAATCACTACTAAAAGCC
>CAYWSQ010000175.1:0-8340 GCA_964460925.1 uncultured Flavisolibacter sp.
TTTAGTTTGTGCCCATACATTAAAAATTTTATGCCAGTGTTTTGGAGCGGTTTTTTGTGGCGCACTGCCGACATCCGGTCTCTTTCTGTGTAAGGCCTGCGTAAAAATTCCCTTATTTTGTTTCAACTCATGATTATGAAAAAGCTATTGACCTTACTTGCATTCTGCCTCATCCTTAAGGAAGCCAACGCGCAAACTCCTGCTTTTGTAAAGGATAGTCTTGATCATTATATCAGGCAGGGACTGGCAGACTGGAATATACCCGGGCTTGCTATCGTTATTGTAAAAGACGGGAAAGTAGTGGTGATGAAAGGTTATGGAGTGAAGGATATCCAAACCCGGGAACCAGTTGATGCGCATACCTTGTTTATGATCGCCAGCAATACAAAACTTTTTACAGGAACGGCCCTGGCTTTACTGGAACACCGCAAGCAGGTTTCACTAAATGATAAGATCATAAAATATTTCCCTTCATTCCGTTTATACGACACCGTGAGTACCGCACTGGTTACCATCCGGGATATGCTCACGCACAGGATCGGCACCAAAACTTTCCAGGGGGACTTCACCTTCTGGAACACAAGTCTTTCAAGGGGGGCCATCATGGAGAAGATGCGGCTGCTGCAACCATCGCAGGTCTTCAGGCAGGATTATGGTTATTGCAACAGTTGTTACCTGACCGCGGGTGAAGTGATTCCAAAAGTTACCGGTACGCAATGGGAGGATTTTGTGGCAGACAGTATTACCAGGCCGTTGGGAATGAATGAAACCCTGTTGCTTTCAACCGGTATCAGTGATAAGAAGAATGTTGCAAAGCCCTACACGACTTCCTATACCAATACCCTGCAGCGGGTTCCGTTTGATAACTGGAACAACCTGGCCCCTTCCGCCAGCATGATCAGCAATGTTTCAGATTTGTCAAAGTGGCTGATGATGCAGCTTGACAGCGGAAAGTATGGAGGAAAGCAGGTGCTGCCCTGGCCGGTGCTGCAAAAAACAAGAGATGTAAATATTATTACCAGCAGCCGTAAATCATCAATCTACCCCATGCATTTCAGGGGTTATGGACTTGGGTTGAACGCCGCTGATTATAATGGCAGGCAGGTGTACTGGCATACAGGTGGTGCAGCAGGCATGGTCAGTAATGTTTGCTTCATTCCTGAAGAAAAACTCGGCATCGCCATTCTCACCAATAATGATAACCAGGGATTTTTTGAATACCTGCGCTACCAGGTGATGGATGCTTATCTCGGTGTGCCTTACATTAACAGGAGCCTGGCTCAACTAAAAGCTTTCAAGGATGAAATGAAAAACCAGGTAAGCGAGATCAATGCATGGAAGGCCAGGATCAAAAACAACCAGCCTGAATTACCTGTTAGCAACTATGCTGGTGTTTACAATAATCCTTTGTATGGCGATATCACCATTAGCCAGGTTGGAAAACAACTGAATGTCAAATTCGGGATCAAGCCTGACCTGGAAGCACGCCTGGATTATCTTGACAATGGGGAATGGCTGATGCAGTATTCCAATATTGAGTATGGAGTTTTTGTAGTAAAGTTTGAGATTAGTGAAGGAAAGGTCCGGTCCATTACAACAAGACAGAATGAATTCGTGGAATATGATCCTTATACTTTTACCAGGAAATAAAAAGTAAAAAGTCAAAAGTAAAAAGTCAAAAGTCGATAGTATGTCTGAAAATCAATCACTACTTACCGCTTCTTCCCGGCTATGCGTTTCATTTCATGGAAAGTCACACAGGAAGACTTTTGACTATTGGCCATTGGCAAAACAATACACTAATAGCATAGGAAAAGCTCTTACGAAGAACAGACACTACTTACCGTCTTCCCGCCTTCCCGGCTTTTTTTTCATACATTGATAAGATTTGATTGTAACAAATTCTTATAATACAATCCCCTTCGAAGCAGCAAAAGCATTCACATGATCCACAAAGGAGAAATCATGGATACAATCCCTGATCTTTTTAATATCATCCGCAAATATCCTGTCCTCCTCCGCAAAACTCACCAGTTCACGCACATGGTCATGCGCTGCTTCCAAAATAGCACTGCTCTTCAAAGGCCTGCGGAACTCAATTGCCTGGCAGGCACTCATCAGTTCAATAGCAAGAATATTTTCCAGGTTCAGCAGTACCTGTAATAGCTTTCTGCCGCTGATACTGCCCATGCTCACATGGTCTTCCTGTCCCAGTGAAGTGGGAATACTATCAGCACTGGCAGGGAAACAAAGGGTTTTATTTTCAGTGACCAGTGCTGCAGTCGTATATTGAGGGATCATGAAACCACTGTTCAGTCCCACATCTTTCATGAGCAACATAGGCAGTCCCCATTTACCTTCCAGTAATAAATAGCAACGGCGGTCAGATATGTTTCCCGTTTCCGCCGCAGCGAAACAGGCATAGTCTAATGGCAGTGCCATCGGCTGGCCATGAAAATTTCCACCGCTGATGGTATCATCCTCACCAAAAACGATGGGGTTATCCGTTACCGAATTGAGTTCGGTTTCCGTAAGTTCTTTCAAGTGCAGCCAGGCATTGCGAGAGGCACCATGCACCTGCGGCATACATCTCAGTGAATAAGGATCCTGTACACGTCCGCAATCAATATGACTTTGCATGATCTCTGAATCCTGCAACAGGTTCCTGAGTCTGCGTGCAACAAGCTGGTTACCCTCAAAAGGTCGGAGCTGGTGCAGCCTTTCATCAAACGGAGCCTTAGTGCCCGTGAGTGCTTCCAGGCTCATAGCCCCGATGATATCTGCGGCTTCAAGACAATAATGAAAACGGTTGACCGCTTCTACCGCGTAGGATAATATGAATTGGGTTCCGTTGATAAGAGCCAGTCCTTCTTTCGGTCCTAACTGGATGGGGTGGAGACCGTATTCACCAAGCACTTCCCGGGTTTTATACCGGTTGCCTTTATGGAATACTTCACCCAGCCCGATCAAAGGAAGAAATAAATGCGCCAGCGGGGCGAGATCACCTGAAGCGCCAACACTTCCTTTCTCAGGAACAACAGGTATCACATCATTTTCTATATGCCATAGAATTCTTTCAACTGTACTGAGTTGTACACCTGAAAAACCCTGCGCCAGTGATTGAACCTTGGTGATCATCATCAGCCTGGCAATGTTGAGTGGCACCGGGTCACCCACACCCACACTGTGACTTTGAAGTATCTTATATTGAAGTGTTGCCGTGTCTTCTTCATTGATGCGCGTATTGGCCAGGATGCCAAAGCCCGTGGTAACACCATAAACTGTTTTGCCGGCATCGGCCATTTGCTGCACATGCTGTTGGCTTAACAGGATCTTATCTTTTACTGCTTCATTCAGAACGCCTTTGAGCCGGCCTTCGGCCAGTGATATGGCGGTTTGGACTGTCAGTTTATCGCTTCCGTAGAAAAAAGGTTGGCCCGTCATAAGGAGTCGAAAATAACTTTTATCTTAGATCTGCAAGCTATTTCAATATTCGAACTCATGGAAAACCTCTTTATTTTTCTCGCCACTTCACTGGCCATACGCCGCCTTTCCGCGCCGCGTAAATTCAAAAACTGCAAAATTGGTAACACTGGTTGTACTGCGTTGGTACTGGCAGGCAATGGTGAACTTAATTATACCCAGACCCGAACCGGTGATGACCTGTACTTCCACGAATACAAGGAGAACCATGTGTCCTATGGACTGATTTGCATCCGTCTGAATAAAATTTATGAAATGGATGCCGCGAAACAACTGCTTTCTGTTTACATGAATAAATTACAGGCACCTTTTCAGATCACCTGCAATACCGGGCTGGGAAATGATGAAGACTGGAACCAGGATCATTCCGCAAGCCTGATGGATTACTGGCAGGACAAACAGCGGGTTGACTGGAAAGTGAAAGGTTATACCGATGGCAGGCACATGGCTGTACTGTATGTTAAGAATATCGGGCAGGCAGATGTAAACAAACAGGACCTGTTCCTGGATAGTTTTTATTTCGGAGGATAGGTGGTTTCACGCAAAGACGCCAAAACGCAAAAGAAAAACTAATTAGTTCCTGCCAGGTTATGACCAGTTTATGAAATAGCAGCCACTTCTTATTTGATTTCCTCCTTCTATAAAGCTTGCGCTTTCGCTAAAGCTTACGCTTTCGCTAAAGCTTCAGCGCACACGGTCAGCGCACACGGTCAGCGCACAAAATCAGCGCAAGCGGACGGCGGACAAAGCCCCTCCCCGGCCTTGTTTTTTCAATAAAACCACGGTTTTCCTAAGGCCTTTTAAGAAATTAATTCCCCGGATTATTCAGGCCGATTCCTTTATCTTTGCCGCCTTGAAAATTGGTTGAAAAACCGGTTTTCCCGGTCCGGTAGCTCAGCTGAATAGAGCAACTGCCTTCTAAGCAGTAGGTCACTGGTTTGAATCCAGTCCGGATCACAAAACCTCTTCGAATTGAAGAGGTTTTTTATTTTTCATAACGGAGACAGGTCTAATGCCTTTAGCCATTGGCCAATGGCCAACAGCCAACAGCTCTTACTTCACCCTATACGCCACCACCGTCTTCGCATTAAAAGTGGGCACATACATGATCCGCTTCTTCGGATCATAACCAATATCTGCCGTATTCTTTATCTCCGCCATCGTATCTAAAATGATATCCACTTTGCCATCCGCATGCACATAATAAACCTGGCCGGACCAGGTAGTTACCAGGTAATCTCCATTGCCAATGGGTTCAATACCATCACCACCCTGGGGCAGTTCAGCGATTCTGGTTTTCTGTTTTTGCGCATTCACCGAGATAAATGATTTACCTGCCGCGATCAGCAAAGCATCTCCCACAGCTTTCAAGCCATTCACACCCGTGAGGCTATCCAGGTACAACACAGGTATTTCATTTTCCACTCTCCATACTTTTCCTGACCGGGAATCTGAAACATAAATGATACCCTTGTCTGTAATAGTTACATCATTCAATCCTGTTGCCCCCGGGATCGGGATCTTTTTTTCAATCACTCCTTTCTTTGTATTGATCACAACCAGCTCAGAAAGATCAGCCACATACAGTTTTTTACCTTTCAGACCCATGCCCTTTGGTGCATTGAGCCCGGTGATCCATGTGCCGTTATAATTTTCTCCTTTTGCATTCATGATCCCCACTCCTCCCTTGCCATCAGCTTCCCAGGGAGCGCCGTCAATGAGGGTGACATACAGTTTTTTCTTGCCGGCATGAAGTACCGATTCGGGAATGGCGATAACGGCATCTGTCTCCCATAATTTCTCAAGTTTATTTTCCTGGGCCTGCAGGCCAAAAGCACTGCAAATTGCAATGACTGAAAATATCTTTTTCATGATCCTTTTTTTATTGTTAGTATTTAAAAACTTTTCCATTCACCATTACCTGCTGCGTGGTTTCATCAAACACCGCCTTCCCTCCCGTGCGTACGGCAGCATTGGTCATGATGCAGGCGACGGAATGATTGTATCCTGCTTCCACGGGCGCATTGGGCTGCTTCCTGCTGCGCACACATTCCATCCAGTTGCGCATATGCATGCTCGTGAGCGGGTCACCACCCGTATTAGCTGAAGCAACCACCTTCACCTCTTCCGAAACAAGATCGAGTTCGGGTAAAAGGTTGGGCTGCATCTGCATGGCATCAGCATGGTTTTTTTCCAGTCCGCCCCTTGGGGAAACTTTATTCGTGATCAGGTTCAGTTCTCCCCCGTTGGAATAATAAACTTCTGATGGACGTTCTTCACCATTATGCATGCGGGAAAGAAACACTACCTGGAAACCTGAATCTTTTTTATCAGCGGGACCATAATCAAATACGGCAGTCATAGTATCCCAGTTGGTGCGCCCGTCCTTCCACATATAAATGCCGCCATTGGCCGTAACACTTCTTGGGTGATTCAAACCAGAGAACCAGTGCACCGTGTCTATCTGGTGCGACATCCACTGTCCCGGCATACCCGAAGAATAAGGCCAGAACAAACGGTATTCTAAAAATTTGCGCGGGTCCCAATTCACCATAGGCCGGTTCATCAGATAACGTTTCCAGTCTACGTCTTTTTCCTTTGCCTGTGCTACCAGTGCTGGCCTGCGCCAGCGGCCCGGCTGGTTTACGTTCCATGTTAATTCAACCATGGTGACAGGCCCAAATTTTCCCTGGCCTATAAAATCAGCGGCAGCCTTATAATTAGAACCACTCCTGCGCTGTGAACCGATCTGCACGATCTGTTTGGATGCTTTCACCGCCTTCAGCGCAGCAATATTATCATCCATGGTTTCCGCGAAAGGTTTTTCTGTATAAGCATCCCTGCCAGCCTTCACTGCTTCAATGGTATGTAAGGCATGCTGAAAATCGGCCGTGCTGATCATCACCGCGTCCACTTCCTTCAAATTGTAAAGCGCTTCGTTATTCAGGCAACTCCTAACATCATGACCCATTTCATTTTTTAAAAAAGCACTTCCTTCTTCCCGCCTGATTTTCCAGATATCGGATACGGCCACAATATCAAAATTCAATTCTTTATTATGATGTTTAAAACAGGGTAATAGTGAATGACGGAACCTGTCTGAAAATCCAACCACCCCAATGCCTACCCTGTCGTTGGCGCCAATGATACGCCCGTAACTTTTTGCGGAAAATCCAAGGGCTCCAAGATAAACTGCGGCGGTAGCGCCACCGGTATTTTTAATAAAATCTCTGCGAGATGTCATAATTTTTTTTTGAATTGACCTGTAAACTATTGCAATTCCTGTATCTTGATGGAACGGTAATGCACTTCATCGCCATGCTCCTGGATGAGTATGCGTCCTTCGGGCGCCATTCCAAAATTTTCCCACTGCACATATTTACTCCTTGCCACAAGCGCATAATAATAGGGCGCACCGCGGGTATATTCCAGCACCTTCCATCCGTTAAGCCAGTGCTCGATCCTGTTGTCGGGATAAACGATGATCATTCCCCTGTTCCATTCCCCTATGGGTTTTCTTGCCCTTCTCTCCGGTAGCGATGGGATGAGATCGTACAAGGAAGCCAATGTACGGTTACCCACCACTCCCAGTTTCGCATCAGGATGAAGGGCATCGTCTAGCACCTGGTATTCGAGCCCGATAGCGGAACCTGTATTCTGTTCTTTTTCCGTTACAAAATATTTGATGCCGCTATTGGCACCTGGCGTTAGTTTAAAATCGAATTGCAACACAAATGCCTTGTACATTTTCTCCGTTACAATATCACCCCCGTTCACTGACTCACCTCCAACCGAAGGCTGCACACTAAGCACACCATCCTTTATCGCCCAGCCTTTTTCCGGGAAAGCAGATTTGTAAGCGCCCCTCCAGCCGGCAGAAGTTTTACCATCCCACAATAATTGCACGCCGTTTCTTTTTTCGGCTTCTGAAATATGATTAGGCAGCAGGTTCACCACAAACACATTTGTATAGGGTGAAGGCTTTAACGCGGTCGTCTGGATACGAATGTTTCTCCAACGCACCTGTTTGCCTTCGTCAGCCTTGCTGCCAATGGAATGCACCTGCAAAGCAATAAATCCCGATGGTGTCATATCATCAATCAAATGGGAAGCCTGTATGCCATTGACCCAGGTGCGGATCTCGTTACCGATACATTCAATGAGTACCCTGTTCCACTGTCCCTGCCGGAAAGCCTTTTTCGCCGAGGGGTTCAGATCCATCGTATATAACCACTCTCTTCTTGCTTCATCATAAATGCCTCCGGTCCAGTTTCTCTTTGAGGGATCAATTTCAAACTGGTAACCATGCACCCTTCCGTTCTGGTACTCCGGTTTGCTTTCACTTCGGAACTGTACGCCGGAATTGATGGTGCTGTCTACTTTGTATTCAAATTCGAGGATGAAATCACCATAATCTTTTTCTGTGGCCAGAAAAGAATTGGGTTCACCATGGACAGTGGTTCCAACGATCTCATTTTTCTCAATGGTGTACCTGGCCTTGCCATTCAACTGCTTCCATCCTTTGAGATCTTTGCCATTGAATAAGGTCTGCCATTGCTGGGCTGATGATGTGATTTGAGAAAGAATAAATGAAATAAGCAGGATCAACTTCATGAAGTAAAATTGGAAGTGAAAGTTAACTTATTTTGTATTCAGTGCTCCATCAGAAAAAACATTATGATCTTAATAAAAAAGGCAAAGCCGGGAAGACGAGAAGGTATCCTTCGCTTAAGCTTCGGCTACCAAGGACGGTAAGTAGTATCTGAGATTCTTTAATACTTTAGTTCTTCATGAAACTTCCTGTAAGTAGTGAATGATTTTCATGTTTTTTTTCACCGCAGAGAAAAGGAGAAAAAG
>CAYWSQ010000176.1:0-8326 GCA_964460925.1 uncultured Flavisolibacter sp.
GTGTCATCATTTCAAAATAAACTTTTACTGTTGCAGCCTGTCACGTACCGCGATAAACAATCGTATAACCTTCACCGCTTGTTGCGTGCTGTTGATAAAAACATCATCCTGAGCAAGCAGGAAGGCGCGGAGGTGGCGGCAGAAGATGAATTTTTCCTGGCACCCGCGCAGGTGATCGCTGCTTTCAAACAATATCCTTTCATTGTTACCAATACATTAAAGCTGATTGACAGTTGCAATTATACCATTGACCTGCATACCGATAAGAACAAGAAAGTGTTTTCTTCATCCGGCGAGGATGACCGCATACTTTTAGAAAAGCTGGCCATGGATGGATTGAGGCATCGTTATGGCAACAAGAACAAAATTGCTGAACAGCGGGTGCGCAAGGAACTTGGTATCATCAACAAGCTTGGATTCAATGCTTATTTTCTCATTACCTGGGATGTGATCCGCTATGCACAGAGCCGTGGTTTTTATTATGTGGGAAGGGGATCGGGTGCGAATTCCATAGTTGCTTATTGTTTGCAGATCACGGATGTGAACCCGATTGATCTGGATCTTTATTTTGAAAGATTCCTGAATCCTTACCGCACTTCACCACCCGATTTTGACCTGGACTTCAGTTGGCAGGACAGGGATGAGGTGATCGATTATATTTTCAAAAGATATGGCAGGGACCATGTGGCGCTGCTGGGCATGTACACTACCTTCCAGCACAATGCCATCATCCGTGAACTGGCCAAGGTATTTGGGCTACCGAAGGAAGAAGTAGATGAACTGGTGAACAATCCAAAGACCACGCTGAAAGAAGACCGCTACCAGCGGCTGATCCTGAAATATGGAAGCCTGCTGAAAAATTTCCCGAATCATTTATCCATTCACCCGGGGGGCATGCTGATCTCGGAGAAATCCATTCACCAGTACACAGCACTGGATCTTCCGCCAAAAGGATTTGTCACCACCCAGATTGATATGTTCGTGGCTGAAAAAGTAGGGTTGTATAAACTTGATATTCTTTCGCAAAGAGGCCTGGGACATATCAAGGAAGCGATCCGGCTGGTGAAAGAAAACAGGTCGGTCTCCATTGATATCAGGGAAGTGGAGAAATTTAAAAAGGATGCACGGGTGGCCGCGCAGATCCGGAAGGCGGATACCATTGGTTGTTTTTATATTGAAAGTCCTGCCATGCGGCAGTTGCTGCTCAAATTAAGATGTGATGACTATATCACGCTGGTGGCAGCCAGCTCCATCATCAGGCCTGGTGTGGCGCAGTCGGGCATGATGCGTGAATACATCTACCGTTTTCACAACCCGGATAAATTTGAATACCTGCATCCCAAAATGAAAGAACTGCTGGAAGAGACTTATGGTGTGATGGTGTACCAGGAAGATGTGATCAAGATTGCACATCATTTCGCGGGGCTTGACATGGGGGAAGCAGATGTGCTGCGCCGCGCCATGAGTGGCAAGTACAGGGGGCGCAGGGAGTTTGAAGCGATCAAGGAAAAATTTTTTGTGAACTGCAAAGAGATGGGTCATCCTGATGATATCGCGAAGGAAGTATGGAGGCAGATCGAAAGTTTTGGAGGTTATTCTTTTTCAAAAGCACACTCGGCGTCCTTTGCGGTGGAGAGTTACCAGAGTCTTTACCTGAAGACCTATTACCCCATGGAATTCATGGTGGCGGTGATCAATAATTTCGGAGGGTTTTATACGACTGAATTGTATTTCCATGAACTCAGAAGAACAGGAGCGGAAGTGCTGGCCCCCTGTGTGAATAACAGCGAGGAGTTGACCAGCATAAACGGCAGGCAGGTATATATGGGACTGATTCATATCAAGGACCTGGAAAAAGCAAGTCTTGAAAAAATTCTAACCGAAAGAAGCCGTCACGGAGCCTTCCTCCACCTGCAGGACCTGATCGAAAGAACAGGAATGGGACTGGAGCAGTTGAATATCCTGATCCGTATTGATGCCTTGCGGTTTACGGGTAAGAATAAAAAAGAATTATTATGGGAAGCAAATTTTTTACAGCGCCGGGTGAAGACTGTTGCCGGTGCGGAAGCATCCCTGTTTGCTTCGAAGCCCTTTGAGTTTTCCTTACCTAAACTGGAGCAGACCGCGATGGAAGATGCGCTGGATGAGATCGAGATTCTTGGATTTCCTTTGTGTGATCCGTTTAGCCTGGTTGATGTTGACACCAGCCGTTTTGTTCCTGCTGTTGACCTGCACCTGCATCATGGTGAAACCGTTGAGATCATCGGGTATTATGTAACACAAAAACCAGTGAGAACAGTGAAGGGTGAGATGATGCAGTTCGGAACTTTTCTTGATCATAAGGGTGACTGGATGGACACGGTGCATTTCCCTGATGTAACCAAACGATCGCCTTTATCAGGAAAGGGTTTCTACCAGATGAAGGGAAAGGTGGTGGAGGATTTTGGGGTGTATAGCGTGGAGGTGCAGTGGATGAGGAAGGTGGGGATGAAGGGAGGCCGTTAGCTATTAGCCATTGGCCTGAAGTATGTGAGGGCTCATAAAGTCAGCCCACGCGGATGGATAGGAATCACAATTTTTTTTTGCGCAGAGAAATAAGGAGAGGGAAATTTTCAAAGAGGTCTTGACTAATAAAGATTTATTTATAACGGTGATCGGGAGAAATGAGGGATCGGTACGCGATGCTAAAACTCGGCTGCCGAAGAAAAAGCGGATTACGCAGAGAACTCATCCTGCAAATCCTGAAATCCTGCAAATCCTGATTCAGACACCGCGTAGAAATGAGATTACGCAGAGAGAAGCCAAAGGCCAACAGCCATTAGCCATTGGCCATTGGCTTTCCAATCCCGCTCTGATATCCATCACCCATCACACCCATCACTATCATCGGAATTCAGAAGGCAGCAGCCTACCTTGACTATCTTCAAACTGTTTTATGAAACACACCCCATCCCCTGTACAAAACGGGTACAGGATCATTGCCATGATCATCCTGCTCATCATTGGCATCAATGCCCTTGCCGCAGGTTATGGTTTTATGCACGATCCCACAGGAAATGGCATTGGCATAAGCCAGGACTATCTCAGGAGTAACGCCATCTTCAACGATTACTTTGTGCCTGGTATCGTTTTGTTTACGGTACTGGGAATAGGAAGCATTGTTGTGATGTTGATCACCTGGAAAAAGGTGCAGGGATTTGCATTCTGGATCCTGGTGCAGGGAACTATCTATGCCATCTGGATCATTGTGCAGCTCACCATGGTCACCACTTTTCATTTGCTGCACCTGGTCATTTTTCTTGCAGGCGTGGGACTGGCAGCATGTGCATTTAAATTGAAAGCGGTTCAAAAACTGCTTGCCGATTGACCAGCAATTATTCAGCAGCGCTGATCGCCAGAATAGGTACAATAGGATGTGCAGCCATTTTCTGCGTCATGCTGTTTCCCAAAAAATAATTCATCCAACTGTCATGCCGCATGATCATTACAAACAAATCCACTTCTTCGATTCTTATATATTCAGAAGAGGTGCGGATGAAGTTTTTTGAGGGAAGGCAAACCAGTTCCATATTGCGCTGGTATAATTTCTTCATTTTCTCCAGCAGCAGTTGACCGGTCCTGGTTTCAGTGATCACTTCAAAAGAATCTTCTTCATCAGGCTGGAACATAACCGCATTCACGCGGGCCGAAAATATATCAGCGATCTCGAAGGCCGGGTCCAGCAATTGCACATCCACATCATTCTTGATGGCTATGGAAACCAGTTTAGGCTGCTGCCATCGGTAACCGGGAGGAATGACCAGTACAGGTAGCTTACTTTTACGCAGGAGGGCAAGTGTTTTACTTCCCATCAGTTTTTCTTTCAAACCAGAAACGCCCAGCGTACCCATGATAATAAGGTCAGCCTGGGTTTCTTCCGCAGCCTCTGCGATACCGTTGATCACCGATCCATTATACAGCCTGGTTTGGATAGTAATGCCATCATCTATAAAAACCTTGTCTTTTACAGTCTGCAATCTTTTGGAAAGTTCGGTGCGGGTTTTTTCGTTGTGCTCTGAAATGAGTGTACGCAACCGGTCGTGCAGGTGATAGCTCAGGAAATCATACACGTGCACCAGCGTGATCTTCGCGCCATTCCACTTGGAGAGCTGCACAGCATAATTCAACGCCTCATCTGCGTAAACGGAAAAATCGGTAGGTACCAGTATGCTTCTCATTCCGGGGTGTTTGATTTAAAATTGCATTTCTTTCCGTGGAGGCTTCCTGACGCAGGTCATTTTATAACCTGATAGGCCGCAGGTGAAGGGAAAGAATTCGTTAAATAATTTTAAGGAACCGGTGCGGAGGGGTGTATTTTTGAAAACAGCTTAGGAATTAAACTCAATATCATGGCAGCGATACTTATTCCCTTTGATTTTTCTAAGAACGCGGTACTGGCCCTTGACCAGGCTCTTTTGATTGGGGCCGCCAGCCAGCGGTCCATTGAAGTGATCCATATCACCAACGACGGCGTGAAAAAACAGTATCCTGCATCCTGGAAATATGAGGGCGGGTCAACGATTATCCTCGAAGAAAAGATCAGGGAAGTGATTGGAAAAAGAAGGGAGAAACTGGGTGTCGCAGGCAATAGCAGGATAGGAGTGCTGGTGAAGGAATCGGCAACCATTTCCGGCGGACTCATAGCCCGCATGCTGCAATCAAAAGCAAAACTCCTGGTGATGGGTACCCATGGCAACACCGGTTTGTACGATAAAGTTTTCGGAAGCAATACAGCCGTGATGGTAAATCATTCCATTTTTCCCGTGATGGTGATCCCACACGACTGGAAACCTGCTACCCTCAGGCAGTGCAAGGCCGCCGTACAGTTGAAGCGGGTTAGCACACTGGCGCCCGTGATCAAAGGCTGGGGCAAGTTTTTCAACTGCCCGGTGGAAGCGGTGGAGTTCACCGTCAGTAAAGAATCTCTGGGTAAGATCGCTGATGCGGAAAAGATCAGCAATGTACCGGTGAAAGTGCTGGTGAACAGCATCGAAACACCACTGTCTGAAGACATCCTGAATTATACGGCTAAAATGAAGGATACGGTGCTGATGTTATTTACCAGGGAAAAAACATTTCTTGAAAAATTATTGCAGCCGAATCTTACTTATAAGCTTTCCGGTAATATAAAAATTCCTTTGCTGGCTGTGCCAGAGGGGAGTGTAGAAAATTAATTGAAAGGCAAGGCCGGGAAGGCCAGCCTTCGCTAAAGCTTTGGCTGACGCAGCGGGAAGACGGTAAGTAGAGTATGATAGAACAAACTGTATTGTTTTAACCTAGAAATATTTTCGTCAGGATATTCTAAAACTATCTGGGGTTACGTACACTACTTACCGCCTTACCGCCTTCCCGGCTATATCATTATTGTCACAACCTGCCTTTCGAAAAAGTTAACCGCAAAGGACGCAAAGAATGCGCAAAGGATGCGCAAAGAATGCGCAAAGGATGCGCAAAGGATGCGCAAAGGAATAACTCAACTGGTAACCTGTACTTCCTTTCCTTCTCTTTCAAGCTTTTTGGCCTCCTGTCTCTGCCTGAACTTTTTATACACCAGCAGCGATAAATAAGAAGACAAAATCCCGATCAGCATGCCCGCGAAAACATCCGTAACAAAATGCTGCGCCAGGTAAACCCTCGAATACCCCACAAAAAAAGCCACCAATGGAAAAAAGAAAACCCAGAACCTGTTTTTAACCAGGTAAGAAAGCAACAGGGCCATGGTAAAAGCGGTACTTGTGTGTCCTGAAGGAAAACTGTTATTGGTATGTGGTTTGAATCCTTCAATGATGCGGATTTTTTCTGCGCCCAGTGCCAGCACAGGCCTGAGTTCATCAGCAAACACCACCCTTTTCAGGAAATGGGTGATAACCGTACAGATGATGAGTGAAGCGAGGATGGCTACAAAGAATTTTCTTTTGAAAAGGATCACATACAGGAATAAAGGCACCCAGATCATGCCATCGCCCAGGTAGGTCCAGTATTGGAACAACTGGTCAAGGAAGGGATGGTTGTATTTATTGATGTGCAGGAAAGAATCTTCCTTGCCAAAATAAAATACAAAAAAACCTACCAGCAGGGCCAGGACCAGGCTGAAAATAACAGCCATCCTGTAATTCCGATATTCTGTACTTTGCAACACTTTTAAGTTTTAGGTCACAAAGATAAAAGGCAGGGCATGAGCCAGTATAAAAAACATTATTTGGTAACGGGAGGAGCGGGGTTTATCGGAAGTCACCTTGTGAATGCTTTGCTGGCAGACAAAGACACCAGGATCACTATCATTGACAATTTCGATCCTTTTTATCCGCGCCAATTCAAACTGATCAACACCGCTGGATTTGAAAAACACCAGAGCATCATGCTCATCGACCTCAATATTGAAGACCTTAGTTCCACCGAGTTGCAGATGCTAATGCCGCAGAAAGTGGATGTGATCATTCATCTTGCCGCCCGCGCCGGTGTCCGTCCCTCCATCAGCAACCCCATGGCTTACCAGCGTACCAATGTGCTGGGCACCCAGGTGCTGCTCGACTTCGCCAAGGATACGGGTGTAAAGCAATTTGTTTTTGCTTCCTCCAGCAGTGTTTACGGGGTCAATAAAAATCTTCCCTGGAAGGAAGAGGAACAACTGCAGCCTATCAGTCCTTATGCCATGACCAAACTTTCCGGCGAGGGCGCCGGTCATGTATTCAGCCACCTGCACGGCATACGTTTTATCGCGCTGCGTTTCTTTACCGTGTATGGTCCCTCTCAAAGACCCGATCTTGCCATTCATAAATTCACCAGGTCCATCCTGAAAGACCAGCCCATTCCCATGTATGGCGATGGGTCCACGAGCCGGGATTATACTTATGTAAAAGACATTGTGAAAGGAATACTCTCGGCTATTGATTACCGTGAGAGCATGTTTGAGATCATCAATCTTGGTAATCATTATTCCGTTTCACTAAATGATCTGATCGGAGAGATCGAAGCGGTGGTGGGTAAAAAAGCAAGGATCGAGAACATGCCCGAGCAGGCCGGTGATGTGCCCCATACTTTCGCTGATATTTCAAAAGCACAAAATTTACTGAATTACCAGCCTTCCACCAGGCTGCAGGAAGGATTGCAGGAATTCTACAAATGGTTCCTTTTACATAAGGAGATCCTGCTGCACTAGACCGTGATCTCGAGGGTTTTTGTATTCTTTTCTTTCTGGTAAACCGAACGTACGTTGTAGGTTTTCTTATTCTGTGATTCAAAATAGGTACGCACTGCAATTTCAGCGAGAATGCCAATGGTGATCAGTTGAATGCCTCCCAGTAAAAAGATGAGTCCAAGTATCAGGATCGGTTTGCCCCAGATATCATGACCAAGGATCTTTAATATGAGCAGGTAAAGATTGACCAATAATCCAATACCGAAGCTGATAAAGCCGATGGTGCCAAAGAGGTGCATGGGTTTCTGCAGGTATTTTCTGAAAAATACCATGAGCACCAGGTCGGAGATCACTTTGAAAGTACGGCCGATACCATATTTACTTTTCCCGAATTTCCTGGGGTGATGTTTTACATCCACCTGCGTGATCCTGGCTCCCTGTAGTTTGGCCAGCACCGGGATAAAGCGGTGAAGTTCGCCGTAAAGTCCAAGGTCTTCAGCAATTTCTTTCTTGAACACCTTGAGTGTGCAGCCATAGTCACGAATGTAAACGCCTGTCATGCGGCGGATGAGTGCATTGGCAATGCGGCTGGGTACTTTTCGCAGTACCATTCCATCCTTGCGGTTCTTCCTGTTGCCTGCCACCACATCCCATTCTTCATTTTTAGCAAGTTCCAGCATGAAAGGAATATCAGTGGGATCATTCTGCAGGTCACCATCAATCATGGCAATATAATGCGCATGAGCATGATCGATACCAGCGGTCATGGCGGTGCTCTGCCCGTAGTTTTTCCGGAGCTCTACCAGTTTGGTCCGCTCATCTCCGTATTCCATGATCCTTTTCCGCGTGGCATCGGTGGAGCCGTCATCCACCAGGATCACTTCATAGTCAATACCCGCGAGGGCTTCCTGCACCGCTTCAAGAAGGGGCTTGATATTATCCTCTTCATTCATGACCGGTATTACGACTGCTAATTCTTTCATATTGGATGGGCAAAAGTAGGGCATGGGCGGCAATTAGAGGGGGAAGGCTAATGGCCGTTGGCTTTTGGCGGAATAACTATTCTCAAAATTCTTTTACCGTAGAGAAAAGACCAACAATCGCTGAAAGCAAAGGTATAGCCGGAAAGGCGGGAAGACGGTAAGTAGT
>CAYWSQ010000177.1:0-8306 GCA_964460925.1 uncultured Flavisolibacter sp.
CTGATGAAGATCGCGACCTATAATGTAAACGGGGTGAATGGCCGCCTGCCGGTGCTGTTAAGATGGCTGGAAGAAACACAGCCTGATGTAGCCTGCCTCCAGGAACTCAAAGCGCCCGAAGAAAAATTCCCGCTGGCTTCCATTGAGGCTTTGGGGTATAAGGCCATCTGGCATGGACAAAAAAGCTGGAACGGTGTTGCGATCCTGTCAAAACATTCAACACCTGTTGAAAGAACAAGGGTATTGCCGGGCGATCCTGAAGATGAACACAGCAGGTATATAGAAGCGGAGGTTAATGGCCTCATCATTGGTTGTCTTTATTTACCGAATGGGAATCCTGCTCCTGGTCCCAAATTCGATTATAAGTTAAAATGGTTTGAGCGCTTGCAGAAGCATGCGAAAGCATTACTCGATACAAAATTACCGGTCATCCTAACCGGCGATTTTAATGTGATGCCCACGGAGAAAGATGTTTACAAGCCCGAACGCTGGGTGGATGATGCGTTATTCAGGCCGGAAACAAGAAAAGCTTTTCATGATCTCTTGGCACAGGGCTGGACCGATGCTATCCGTCACCTGCATCCTGAAGAAACCATTTATACTTTCTGGGATTATTTCAGGAATGCTTATGGAAGAAACGCGGGATTGCGAATTGATCATTTCCTGTTAAGTCCCGGTCTGGAGAAAAAATTAAAAACGGCAACTGTCGATCATCATGTGAGAGGGTGGGAGAAAACGAGCGATCATGCGCCGGTGTGGATTGAAGTGAAATAACAAGTCAAAAGTCGAAATTCAAAAGTTTTGCGCTTTCTCACAACCGTCCTTGCGGTGAAGCGTTTATTAACCGCAGAGAACGCAGAGGACCATCCTTCGCTAAAGCTATGGCTGGTAAAAGCGCAAAGAATACGCAAAGGTGAATACCGATGAGTATCTGATAACCAATGGCCAAAGGCTAATTGCCGATAGTTTAAAGTTTTAACGTTCGCCTAATTACATTTCCCCTATCTTCGCCTTGTTAATTTTGAGCCTCGCATCAGTATCGTTAATTATTCTGCTTAGAAATCTGCATCTTAGTTAGCCTCACTTCTGCCTCTCAGATTTTTATCATTTTTTATCAATTTTCAAGCATGAACATTTATGTATCGAATTTAAGCTTCAACGTTCAGGATGAAGACTTAAAAGAATTTTTTGCTCCTTATGGAGAAGTTACTTCTGCCAAAATCATCACCGACAGGGAAACAGGCAAATCAAGAGGATTTGGTTTTGTTGAAATGTCTGATGACGAAGCATCCAGGAAAGCTATCAAAGAACTCGATGGCGGAACTGTAGATGGCAGAACCATCAAGGTTATGGAAGCCAAACCTAAAGAAGACAGGCCCCGTAACAATGGTGGTGGTTACAACAACGGTAACAGCTACAACAGAAACAGGTACTAATCTTACATAAGCCCCTTAACAGGGGCTTTTTTATTGTATCACTATCATAAAAACCAATAAATCATGGACAGGTTCAAAAAAGAGATCGCGGTGGGTGAGAATACCATGCTTTTCGAATTCACACACATGTCAAATGTGAACGGTGAGAAATTTTTCATCACAGGAAAAGATGCCGCTGACAAACCTTTTTCTTTTAGCCTTCGCCAGAAAGACCATAACCAGTGGAAGTTACAACCGGGCGCCAGCCGCTGGCTGTACGACATTGAATCGGATCTCTCCGATGCTATCGTTGATTCCAGGTTAAAATAAAAAAAGCAACCACCCGGGTTGCTCTTCAAATTATTTACCACCTATTACCTGTACATGCGGGCATTCTGTCCTGCCCGTGCAGGAGTCATGGCCCCGCCTGCCTGTAAAAGCTGGTCAATGGAATACCTTCCGCTGCCTGCAAAGAACAATACTACATAAGTGAGCAGGTATTGTAAACCCAGTTCCTTCCTTGCAAAAGGATCATCAAGGTGTACATAAAAAACTGCTACCAGCATGGTGATGATCAGTGGTATCACGGCCAGCCTGGTTCCGAAGCCTGCCAGCACCAGCACCGAACAGATCACTTCAGCGAATACAGCAAGTGCAAGCGAAAATGTTGGTGACAATCCCATAACAGGTAAGAACTGTACAGGTTCACCTGAAAATAATTGCATCAGTTTTGGAAGTCCGTGCGAAAGCATCAGAACGGAGATCACCACGCGGGCGATCAATAGTGCGAGATCAACAGGCATGGCAGCCTGGTTCACCCTGGTTAAATTTTTCATCATGTGCATATTTAAAATTTTGAGTGCATGTTCTTTAGAAGCCGCCCCGCCTTTTAGGCTGCATTATGCAGCACCTTCCACCCGGCAAGCCAGTTGTAATTGTGCTGCATCCCCAGCCTGATCAATAGCAACTGCATTTGCTCAAGGGTGCGGCTCATGGTGAGATCACCTGCGATCATGGGATTGAAACCAGCGGTGCACACCAATCCCGATACAATTTCAAGCGCTTCCTTGTCATTACCGGCAATGAAAGCGTCTACCTGTTTTCCATCGATCACCGGCTGGCGGAAATCGGCCGCGAAGGTGGTGTTGAAAGCCTTGATCACCGTGGATAAAGGAAGTATTTTTTGCAGTTCCTCCGCTGCGCTGGTATCACTTGCTGTTACAAGCCCATCGTAGGTTTCATTCAGTGGATTGGATATGCTGACAACGATCTTGCGGTTGGCAACCTCTTTGATCCGTCCGGCTACTTCTTTTTCGGCCGGGTATGGCGTTGCCATGATGATAATATCGGCTTCCCATCCTGCTTCCCTGGAACAGCGGATGCCTTCAATGTCAGCGGATGCGTTCGTTTGCCTTATCTCTTTTTCCAGTTCAGACAGTTTGCCTGCATCCTGCGCCATCAACAAAAGCCTGTAAGGACCTTTTGCCAAAGTTTTAGAAAGGGCGGAACCCATATTGCCCGTGGCTCCTATGATTGCTATGGTATGTTTCATTTGATCTGGTTTGATTCAAGAGCAAAACTAGAAACCTCCAAAGCCGCCACCATTGCGTTAGCGCAAGAAAAACTATTGATAAATATCAACGGGGCATCACCTGCAGGAGCCGGTTGCCTAAACGATTTCCACTATATTTATTGGTTGTAAGCAGCCCTTAACTGAATCAGACATGTCGATTTCTATTTTCGAAGCCAGCCCTGGAAAGGGTTTGGTAGTATTGCCCGAACCCGGGGTGTTCCCGGTGGTGGCGGTCAGTAATGATTTTCTACAGCATACCGGGATTTCAAAAGCTCGTGTATTGAACCATGCCATTTCAGAATTGCTCCTGTCTCCGCATCTCCTGCCTTCTCTAGAATTGGTACTCAAGCAAAAACTGAAACATGAATTGCCGGCCCAACTCTATGAATTGAAACAGGATGGAAAAATTTTTACCTGGAAGCTGGTGCTTTCGCCTGTATTCTCCGGGGCAGAGGTCAGCCATATCATCATCACGGCTGAGGAAGCGCTCAGTAGTTCTGAAAAAAGGATCGCTGACCTGCACCAGATCGAAAAGGCCTATCATGTATTTATGCAGGCACCCTTGATTGTGGGAATCTTACGGGGCAGTGAATACAGGATAGAACTGGCCAATGCAGATTTGTTGGAGGTATGGGGCCGGGACTCGGGAGTGATTGGTAAACGTTTGATTGAAGCCATACCTGAACTTGAATCACAGGGTTTAATAACCCTGCTTGACCAGGTACGCGAGACAGGTGAATCATTTTATGCTTATGAATTTCCCATTATACTGAACCACGGAGGCAGGGAGGAAACCCTGTATTTTGATTTTGTTTATAAAGCTGTTTATGATGAAGGTGATCATAAAAAAGCATCAGGCATCATCAGTGTTGGAATGGACGTGACAGGAAGAGTGGATGCCCGTAAAAAAATGGAAGAAAGTGAAACCAAGTACCAGGAATTATTCAATTCCATGGACCAGGGTTTTTGCCTGCTTGAAGTTTTGTACGATGAAGCAGGTAAACCTGTGGATTATCTTTTCCTGGAAACCAACCGTGTTTTTGAAAAGCAGACAGGCCTGCTCAATGCCAATGGAAAACGGGCGCTGGAACTGGTACCCAATCTCGAGCAGCATTGGATCGATTTGTATAGCAATGTAGCCATAACAGGTGAAGCGAAGCAGTTTGTAGAAGGCTCTGCGGCTATGGGCCGCTGGTTTGATGTTTATGCTTTCCGTATGGGTAATGAGAACAGCCGGAAGGTAGCTTTGCTTTTTACTGATGTAACAGAAAAAAGAAAATCTGAAGAAGCACTGCGGCAAAGCGAACACAACCTGCGCAATACCATTTTACAGGCACCTGTTTCCATGAGCATATTAAAAGGTGAGGATTTTGTAGTGGAGATCGCCAATGAAAAAATGTTTGAACTCTGGGGACGCAGTTCGGAACAACTTCTCGGCAAGCCATTGTTTGTGGGCCTGCCTGAAGTGCGCGAACAGGGATTTGAGGAACTGCTGCAGCAGGTGTACAGGTCAGGCAATGAATACGCTGCCTACGCCACAGCGGTTACTCTTCCGCGTGATGGACAAATGGAAACAGTGTTCTGTAATTTTTTATACACGCCATTCAGGGAAGGTGACGGTTCCATCTCAGGTATTATTGTTGTGGCAACCGAGGTCACCCGCCAGGTAAAGGCCCGCCAGGAAATAGAAGACCAGGTGAAACAAAGAACACTCGAACTTGCAAAAGCCAACGACGCGTTGGTACACAGCAACCAGGAACTGCAAAGGTCCAATGCCAACCTTGAAGAATTTGCTTACGCGGCATCGCATGACCTGAAGGAGCCAATGCGAAAGATTCAATTGTTTTCCGACCGGTTGAAGGAGGGTTTGCAGGACAGGCTGGGGCCTGATGAAAAAAATTATTTCGACCGGATCCTTTTTGCCACGCAAAGGATGAATACTTTGATCGATGACCTGCTGATGTATTCCCATGTAAGCCGTGGCGCCACATTGGAAGAAAACGTGGACCTGAACCAGAAAGTCAGGATGGTGCTGAGCGACCTGGAACTGGAAATCGAAGAAAAAAAAGCCTCTATAATTTTTAATAACCTTCCTGTGATCAAAGGACACCGCAGGCAGATTCAACAACTCTTCCAGAACCTGATTGGCAACGCAATCAAATATTCAAAACCTGGTGTGGCACCCGAGATCCTAATTGAATCAGGAATTGTGGAGGATAATACAATGCTCAATGGAATTCCTGCTGATAAATTGAACCGGCCTTACCACCTCATCACAGTAACGGATAACGGTATTGGCTTTGAACAGGAAGATGCAGACCGGATCTTCAATGTTTTTACCAGGTTGCATGGCAACGCTGAATACAAAGGCACCGGCGTTGGTCTTTCCATTGCCAGGAAAGTGGTGCAGAACCATGGCGGATATATATGGGCTGAAAGTGAGCCGGGAAAGGGATCAAAATTCAAAGTTTTGTTACCGGCAGAAAGCTAATTTCCAAGTTTTATAGTGAGTTCAATCTCAGAAAACTTTACTTACCGTCTTCCCGCCTTCCCGGCCTTTCTTATGACATACAAAATAGCCGGGACGGTATGTAGATCATCTATGAATTGAGGATAATACAGATCACGGCTACTTACTAAAAGTCTTTTCGATCGGTTAAATTTGAAACATGGATATATCAGAACAGTTCAGGAACCAGGTAGGCCTTAAGTTTCAATTATACAACAGCCTCTTTACTTCCCTTCCTTTCCACCGCATAGAAAAAACCAATACCCACCTCATGATGTTCACTGATGATTGTGAGGAGGGTTATAAAAAAGGATTGAATCCACAGCAGATCGTTGAGGATTTTTTCAGCCGCACTCCATCCATCAGCACCGAGAAGGAAAGGATCGATACGATGTTCCGTTTTATCCAGTACGTGGAAAGGCAGGTGGTATTGTTCGATGCGCTTGAGGATGCTGCCTTCCGCGAGATCCATGATGTGAATGGTGAAGGCACACTGCGCGAAATGGAACAGCGCATAAAAAGAGGAAACCAGTTGCCTGGATTTGCGGAGGCATTGAAAACCTTCGCGGTTTCCCTGGTACTCACTGCCCATCCCACACAGTTTTATCCAGGGCCTGTGCTGGGTATCATTCATGATCTCGCACGGGCATTAAAGGAAAATGATGTGCGCCTCATTAATACTTACCTGCAGCAGTTGGGCAAAACACCCTTGCTGAAGAAAGAAAAGCCAACACCCTACCTGGAAGCCATGAGCCTTGTATGGTACCTTGAAAATGTTTTTTATTCAGCGGCGGGAAAACTTTTTACCCAGTTGAAAACATTGGTGCCCGGGCTTGACCTGGCTTCAAACCCTGTGATCAAAATGGGCTTCTGGCCGGGCGGTGACCGCGATGGCAACCCGAACGTTACCGCGGAAACCACGCTTAAAGTGGCAGACGCACTCCGCTCCAGCATCATCAAATGTTATTACCTCGATGTAAGGAAGATCAAGCGGCGCATCACTTTCAAAAACGCAGATGTGATACTGGCCGAACTTGAATCAAAACTTTACAATAATATATTCATCCCCGGAAAAAGAACAGAGCTGTCGAGAGAAGATATCCTGGATTCACTTTACCAGGTAAGACAGATCATAGTGGAAGAACATGACGGACTTTTTCTTCACCTGCTCGATAACCTCGTGTTCAAGGTGCAGGCCTTCGGCCTTCATTTTGCTTCGCTTGACCTGAGGCAGGAAAGTTCCATCCATGGAATGGTAATGGAAGAACTGGAAAAGAGGAAGTTCCTGCCCGTTGGTTATGCACAGGCTGATGAAATGGAAAAGATCCGGATCCTTGGTCAATTGAAAGCAAAGTTGAATGCTTCTGAGTTTGAAGGAATCATAAAAGACACCATCGAGTCTTATGAAACGGTGGCCACCATACAGCAGCTCAATGGTAAATCAGGTTCCAACCGTTACATCATCAGCCAGTGTAAAAGCGCCGTGAATGTGATGGAGGTCTTTGGCCTCTTCCTGCTTACGGGTTACGATCGTGAACATCTCGAGGTGGATATAGTTCCTTTGTTTGAAACCATCGATGACCTGCGCCGTGCACCGGAGGTGATGCGGAAATTATATCAAGATGAAACCTACCACCATCACCTGCTGCGCCGCAATAAAGTGCAGACCATCATGCTTGGATTTTCGGATGGTACCAAAGACGGTGGGTATCTTATGGCCAACTGGATGATCTATAAGGCCAAGGAAACACTGTCTGCCCTTTCAAAAGAATATGGTATCGAGACCATCTTTTTTGATGGCAGGGGTGGCCCGCCTGCAAGGGGAGGAGGCAAGACGCATAAATTTTATGCTTCCATCGGTAAGAATATTTCTACCAAAGAAATTCATCTAACTGTACAGGGACAAACCATCAGTTCCAATTTCGGAACGGTGGACGCGGCCGTGTACAATATGGAACAATTGCTGAATGCCGGGATTTCCAATGAATTGTTTTCGAGGGAAGAAAATATTCTTAATAAAGAACAGGAAGCCATTCTCAACGAGATGGCTGAGACAAGCCTGAATGCTTATAACCGCCTGAAAGAGCAGGAGGCTTTTATTCCTTATTTATTACAACTAACTCCTCTGTTATATTTCAGTGATACCAATATCAGCAGCCGGCCTTCAAAGAGAGGCAGCTCGCAGCAGTTCTCACTGAAAGATTTAAGAGCCATTCCTTTTGTTAGCGCCTGGAGCCAGATCAAACAAAATGTTCCCGGGTTTTATGGTATTGGCACGGCCCTTCAACTGATGGATGAAAAGGACAAGCTGGGTGAGATCCGTTATTTATACAATCATTCGGCTTATTTCAAAACCCTGCTCGACAATTGCGAGATGGCCATGCGCAAAACCTTTTTCCCGCTCACGGCTTACCTGTCCGACCACCCGGAATTTGGAAAGATGTGGAATGATATTAAAGAGGAATATGCGAGAACGGAGAAATACCTGTCCATGATCTCGGGGCATTCTGAACTGATGGCGGATTACCCTGTGGACCGGATCTCGATCCGTATGAGGGAAAAGATCGTGATGCCGCTGACCACCATCCAGCAATATGCGCTGATGCATTTAAGAGATCCTTCAATTACACCCGAAACGAAAACAATAATGGAAAGACTGGTAGTACGCAGTTCATTCGGGATTATCAATGCGGCAAGGAATTCAGCGTAGTAAAAGTCAAAAGTCAAAATTCAAAAATCAAAAGTCAAAATTCAAAACCATTGCTGTCCGGTAAAAATAGAATTTCTGCCCCCTCTTGTTGACAATAGT
>CAYWSQ010000178.1:0-8297 GCA_964460925.1 uncultured Flavisolibacter sp.
TCGATGGGTGGTGAAAGCAATATGCTCTAGTGATCTATTTTTGAGCAAAGATTGAAATTTGAGTAGTACTGAGTCCAGGAAGACCTTCTTTGATGTTTCTCTTCTGAAAAGGGTTTTACAATTCACCCGGCCTTATAAACGCAGGTTCATCTGGTCCATTATTCTTGCCATTGTGCTGGCAGGTTTTACACCCGTGAGGCCACTGCTGATCCAGCTTACGGTTAACCGGTATATCACCAACAGCAACCTTGACTGGCTCATTTACATCACCATCATACAAATTGTGTTTTTATTGCTGGAAACAGCCCTTCGTTTTTATTTCTCCTATATCACAGCCTGGCTGGGGCAGGCAGTAGTTAATGATATGCGGGTGAAGGTATTTGGAAAAGTGCTTCACCTGAATCTCCGACAGTTCGACCGCACACCTATCGGGACACTCACTACCCGCACCATTGATGATATCGAAAGAGTGAACGATATATTCGCGGACGGGCTCATCCCGATCATCGCCGATCTTCTCTCCATCTTCTGCGTGTTGGGGGTGATGTTCTGGATCGACTGGCAACTGACATTGGTATGTCTGATTCCCTTCCCGATCATTATCGTGGCCACATACTATTTCAAGGAAAGTGTGAACCGTTCCTTTCACCGCGTGAGAAATGCAGTGGCACGTCTTAATGCTTTTGTGCAGGAGCACATCACCGGAATGGCCGTGGTGCAGGCCTTTGCCGCGGAAAAAAGAGAAACCGGTAAATTCCGTGAGATCAATAAGGAACACCGCAATGCCAACATCAATGCCATCTTTGCTTACTCTGTTTTTTTTCCCATCGTGGAAATTGTGCTGGCGCTTTCCATGGGTCTCGTGGTATGGTGGACAGCCAAAGAAGCATTAGCCTGGAATGAAAGCCAGTACGGTAAAGTGCTATCATTTATTTTATACCTGAATCTCTTATTCCGTCCCTTGCGTGTGATCGCCGATAAATTCAATGTATTGCAGATGGGCATGATTGCCAGTGAACGCGTATTTAAAGTAATGGATAACCAGGATTTCACCAGCCAGAAAGGCAAACATGATCCGGGAAAAGCAGAAGGAAGGATCATTTTCGACAAGGTGTGGTTTGGTTATAATGAAGCGAGTCCTGTGCTGAAGGACATCAGTTTTGAAGTGAACAAAGGAGAGACCCTTGCCATTGTAGGGCACACCGGTAGTGGGAAATCTACCATCATCAGCCTTCTCAACAGGCTTTATGAAATTGATAAAGGAAAAATCCTGCTTGACGGGGTCCCGGTGGAAGAATGGGATACCGATGCCCTGCGCAGGAATATAGGAGTGGTATTGCAGGATGTTTTCCTGTTTTCAGGATCTGTAATGGACAATATCACTTTGAGGAATAACAGTATACCTGCGGAGAAAGTGTATGAAGCAGCAAAGCTGATCGGCATGCATGATTTCATTATGCAGTTGCCAGGAGGTTATGATTATAATGTGATGGAACGAGGTGCAACGTTGTCTGTAGGTCAGCGGCAATTGCTTTCATTTATCAGGGCCCTGTTGTACGATCCTGCTGTATTAATACTGGATGAAGCCACTTCCTCGGTGGATACAGAGAGCGAGCAAATGATTGAACACGCCATCAATACATTGATACGCGGACGTACTTCCATCGTAATCGCACACCGCCTGTCAACCATACAGCGGGCCGACCAGATCCTTGTGCTGGACCATGGAGAGATCAGGGAAAAAGGCAATCACAGGGACCTGATGAGGGCCGGCGGGTTCTACAGTAAACTCTATCAAATGCAGTTTGAAAAAAAGTTCATAGCAATAGAATAACTATCTTTCCCGTTCTTAAGTTGAATAATTTTTCCTGTCAAAACCCTTGTCCAGTTATGAGACGTTTTTTTCTTCCCGGCTTAACGCTGTTATTCCTTACCGTATTGATGTATTCCTGCCAGAAAGAGCTCAGTTTTGAAGTAGGGCAACTGGCACAGGGCACACTCCAGGGTGCCGGTGGCGAATGTTTACCCAAAACAGTGAATGGAACCTACAGGTCCGGCCAGGCATTGGGTGATACCAATTATATTGATATATCCGTTCAGGTAACTACACCGGGTGCCTATACAATTACCACTGATACGCTTAATGGATATTATTTCAGGGCTTCAGGCAGTTTTGCTGATACCGGTGTGGTTTCAGTACGCCTCAAAGGTGCCGGTACACCCAGCAATGCAGGCATCAATGATTTCTCCATCCGGTTCAGCGGCACGCTTTGTTTTGTTCCGGTAACCGTAGTACCGGGGTCAACCCAGGGCGGATCGTCATTCAGCCTGGAGGGAGCCGGCGGGGCTTGCTCTTCTTCAAATGTAGCCGGAACTTATACACAGGGAACGGCGCTGACCAGTGCCAACCAGGTGGTCCTTTCCGTGAACGTGACCACGATCGGTGCGTGGACGCTTAGTTCCAATACGGTTACCGGCATGACCTTTTCAGGATCCGGGAATTTCACCACAACAGGTATTCAGAATATCACACTTAACGGGGCGGGAACACCAACAGCCAGTGGCCCGCAAACCTTCTCCGTATCAGCAACAGGAGGCGCCTGCACCTTCGTGGTGACCGTAGTCCCAAATGCTACACCTCCCGCCACTTTCACACTTAACGGTGGTCCGGGTGCCTGTACCAACTCGAGTGTGAACGGTACGTACACGCAGGGCACGGCATTGGGAGCTACTAATACCATCACCGTAGAGGTGAACGTAACCGTGGCAGGTTCCTATACCATTTCTACCAATACCGTTGCAGGGATGAGTTTTACTGCAAGCGGAAATTTTGCTTCTACCGGGGTTCAGAATGTGACCCTTAACGGTTCCGGAACACCGACAGCTTCCGGTGCCCAGACACTGACCGTTACTGCGGGTACATCTACCTGTACGGTTTCAATAAATGTTGGAACTGGCGGCACGCCTTCAGGCAACTGCCTTCCACTAACTCCTTCAACCTACTGGACCTATAACGATGGATTCAGCACAGTGCCAACAGATACCATCAAACGAATCGTAAATGGTACGGCTACCCATGGTGGAAACAGTTACGTGGTGGTGGTAGAGAACGACAATACCGGCACACCGGCCTGGGAATATCATTTCAGGAAGTCAGGCAATGATTATTTCGAGTACGCAAGGGCCCACGATTATGCCCTGATGACCTTCGATACACCGGTGCCGGAAGGAGACATTTTATTCCTGAAAGAAAATGCCACCACAGGTATGACCTGGCTTTCAAGTGAGTTCACCGGTGCCGAAAATGGCACAGCAACCAAATTGCGTTATGCTTTTGAATGTGTGGATGAGAACGGAACGGCAAGCATCAACGGTAAAAATTTCACCAGCGTTGTAAAGATTAAGTTCAAATCACAGACCAGCGTGGGTGGCGGCGCCTTCCAGGATGAAGGCCTGGTTTGGGATGCCTGGTATGCCAGGGGAATTGGCCTTATACATATGAAAGCAACCTACCTCACCAATACCGTTGAGTGGAATATCAGGTTCTGGCAAGTGAATTAGAGAGCTGCAAGCTACAAGCTTCAAGCTTCAAGCTGCAAGACTTTCAATCAAACCCGGCTTAAGGTAGCCGGGTTTGCTTTTAGAGGATAATGCATTCCTTTAAATAGCCTTTCTACCCTTAAATCCACGCCTGAATCTGTAGGTCTTGCAGCTTGCCGCTTGCCGCTTGCAGCTTGCTTCTTGCAGCTCAAAAAACCCTTTGCTTTTTGTTACCGTTTTCTCCCCGCCCACCCTTATCTTTGCGGCAAATTTGAGGTGAGGTTATGCTAAAAGAACGTTTCAAATGCTTATTGGTGGCGGTTTTCAGCGTTTTTGCCCTGGGTATAGCACCCCTGGCAATGGCCCAGCATGATGTTAAGGAAAACACCAATAATGACGACCATTACGAGGCCGGGGACGAAGCCGGCGGGGATCACTCCGGTAAGTTCGATGCCAACGAAGTGATTTTTGGTCACGTAATGGATGCCCACCAGTACCATTTCTTCACCCTGGGTGATTTTCACGCTACCCTTTCTCTCCCTGTCATATTATATGAACCAGGCCGTGGATGGTCCATGTTCAGCTCTTCCAAATTCCATCATGGTGAAGATGCCTACAATGGATACCGCCTGGTAACTGCTCATTATAAGGAGCAGTTGAAGAAAGAAGGAATGGACGAGACCCAGATAAGCGTGATGAGTGATGAAAGCATCATCGCGGTGGATGAAAGAACGGGTCGTCCGCTGGAAGGAGTGAAGGTCTATGATTTCTCCCTTACCCGTAACGTAGTCCAGATGTTCCTGGCGCTGGCGGTACTGGTTTTCCTGATGCTTTCCATCGCTAAAAAATATAAGAAAGGCATTGGTGTGACCTCGGCTCCAAAAGGGGCGCAGAACCTGATGGAACCTGTGATCACTTTTATCAGGGATGAAGTGGCAAAACCCAACCTGGGACGCAAATACAATAAATACCTGCCTTACCTGCTGACGGTTTTCCTTTTCATTCTTATCAATAATATTTTCGGATTGATACCGGGTGCGGCCAACGTTACCGGTAATATCGCCTTTACACTTGTGCTGGGTGTGATCTCATTTATCGTGATCTTGTTCAGCGCCAACAAACACTACTGGAGCCATATCTTCTGGCCTCCTGTACCAGGATTTGTTAAGTTCATCATGATCCCTGTGGAGATCCTTTCAATTTTCACCAAGCCCTTCGCGTTGATCATCCGTCTTTTTGCGAACATGCTGGCAGGGCACATCATCATCATTTGCCTCGTATCGCTCATTTTCATTTTCGCTAATATCAGCACAGGCATTGGCTGGGGTTTTTCTCCTGTTTCCATTGCTTTTGCCACGTTCATATACCTGATTGAAGTTCTGGTGGCATTCATCCAGGCCTTCATTTTCACGAACCTGACAGCCGTATTCATTGGCCAGGCCATAGAAGATCACCACCAGCATGAAGGTGATGCGCATCATGGCAATCCGCCAACGGAGCCGGTAATTATATAGGAGCAAGGTGTAAGGTGCAAGGTGCAAGGTGCAAGAGAAACCTCACCGTTTATGAGCCTTGAACCTTGATCCTTGATCCTTGAACCTTGAACCTTGAACCTTGAACCTGTAGTTAGAGTCTTTTTTTCATCAATATAAAAGAACAAACAATGAGTTTATTAATGACACTGTTGAGCGAAGTACCTTGGGCAAACGCCGGTGGTGCTATTGGCGCTGGTTTAGCTGCCATTGGTGCTGGTATCGGTATCGGCCAGATCGGTAAAGGTGCGGTAGAAGCTATCGCCCGCCAACCGGAAGCTACTAACGACATTCGCGCCAACATGATCCTGACCGCTGCCTTCGTTGAGGGTGTTGCCCTCTTCGCGGTAATCGCAGGTATCCTGGCGATGTTCGTTTAAAAAAAATGAACTGCACCTTAGCACAGGGCGAAGGGTGCAGTTTATTAAAAATTAAAAAAGTCAAGAGTAAAAATTCAAAATGCGGCATACCGGATTTTTGAATTTTGAATTTAAAATTTCGAATTATATATGAGACTTCTTACTCCCGAATTTGGTTTGCTGATCTGGACCCTGCTGGCCTTCCTGCTGGTATTTTTCATCCTGGCAAAATTTGCCTGGCCTGCTATCCTCAAAGGATTGAAGGAAAGGGAAGAAGGTATCGCGGAATCGCTGCAGTCAGCAGAAAGGGTAAAGGCTGAAATGGCCCAGCTCAAAAATGAGAATGAAGCATTGATGGCGAAAGCCCGTGAAGAAAGAGCTGCCATGCTGAATGAAGCCCGCGAGACCAAGAACCGCATTATCAGCGAAGCCAAGGAACAGGCGAAAGCAGAAGCCAATAAGATCATTGTGGAAGCGCAACAGCAGATCAATGCCCAGAAAATGGCAGCCATCACTGATGTGAAGAACCAGGTAGGTAAACTGGTGATCGAAGTAACGGAGAAAGTGCTGAGAAGAGAACTGAGCTCACCTGCTGCCCAGGAAGAGCATATCAAAGGCCTTGTTGACGAAGTAAAACTTAATTAAATCAAGAAGTGAGAAGGTAATGGTTGATCGAGCCATCTCCTGTTCACATCATCACATCGAATATGTTACAACCACGTGTCGCATCCCGGTACGCTAAATCAATCCTGGATCTCGCCATTGAAAAAGGTGAGCTGGAAAAACTGTATTCGGATATGCTCTACCTGCAGGATGTTCTGAAAGGAAGCCGTGATTTTATCAACCTGTTGAAAAGTCCTGTTGTAAAGGCTGATGCCAAAAGCAGGGCTGTGAAGGCGGTTACTGCCGGAAAGATCAGCCCCATTACTTCCGGGTTCCTGGACCTGATGATCGCCAAGGCACGCGAAGCAGTTCTGCCTGAAGTGATCACTGCCTTCATCCGCCAGTATAAGATTCATAAGAATATTCATACAGTAAAGCTTACAACGGCCGCACCGGTAAGCGACCAGGTGAAGACTGCGATCGTAAACCAGGTGAAGAAGTCAGGTAATTATCAAAATATCGAGCTGGAAACAGTAGTGGATCCGGGCATCATCGGGGGATTTGTATTGCAGGCAGGAGATAAGCTGGTGGATGCCAGTATTTCCTATGACCTGAAAGAGATCTCTAAGCAGTTCCGGAATAACGATTTTATTTATAAGGTAAGGTAGACCATAGTCCATGGTCCATGGACTATGGTCGGTCAGCAATTAAACAACAATTATAAACAGACAGATATGCCAGAAATAAAACCAGATGAAATAAGTGCCATCCTCCGCCAGCAACTGAGCGGCTTCAATGCAGGTGCTGACCTGGAAGAAGTAGGAACGGTTCTACAGATCGGTGATGGTATTGCCCGTGTTTATGGACTGGGTAATGTACGTGCCGGTGAACTCGTTGAATTTGAGAACGGTGTTCAGGGTATCGCCCTGAACCTGGAAGAAGATAATGTGGGTGCTGTACTGATGGGTGACACCGGAACGCTGAACGAGGGTTCCAAAGTGCGCCGCACAGGGCAGATCGCCTCTATTAAAGTAGGTGAAGGCATGGTAGGCCGCGTGGTGAATACCCTCGGTGAGCCTATCGATGGTAAAGGACCTATCACAGGTGAACGTTATGAAATGCCACTGGAGCGTAAAGCGCCTGGTGTGATCTTCCGTGAGCCGGTAAAGGAACCTTTGCAGACTGGTATCAAGGCGATCGATGCCATGATCCCGATCGGCCGCGGACAGCGTGAGCTCGTGATCGGTGACCGCCAGACTGGTAAATCTGCTATCTGCGTGGATACCATCATCAACCAGAAAGAATTTTACGCAGCAGGCAAACCTGTTTATTGTATCTATGTAGCCATCGGGCAGAAAGCATCTACCATTGCGGGTGTTATGAAGACCCTGCAGGATGCCGGCGCCATGGAATATACCATTATCGTAGCGGCTTCCGCTTCTGATCCTGCTCCTTTGCAGTTCTATGCTCCTTTCGCGGGTGCTGCCATTGGAGAATTCTTCCGTGATACTGGTAGACCAGCATTGATCATCTATGATGATCTTTCCAAACAGGCGGTGGCTTATCGCGAGGTATCGCTCCTGCTGCGCCGTCCTCCGGGCCGTGAAGCCTACCCTGGTGATGTATTCTATCTCCACAGCCGTTTGCTGGAAAGAGCTGCCAAGGTGATCAACAATGATGAAGTGGCCAAACAGATGAATGATCTTCCTGAAAGCATCCGTCCTTTGGTAAAAGGTGGCGGATCCTTAACAGCCCTTCCCATTATCGAAACACAGGCGGGTGACGTATCTGCATACATTCCTACTAACGTGATCTCGATCACTGACGGACAGATCTTCCTCGAAACAAACCTGTTCAACGCGGGTATCCGCCCGGCGATCAACGTAGGTATTTCGGTTAGCCGTGTAGGTGGTAACGCCCAGATCAAGTCCATGAAAAAAGTGGCTGGTACACTGAAGCTTGACCAGGCGCTTTACCGTGAGATGGAAGCCTTCTCCAAATTCGGTGGTGACCTTGATGCGGCTACCAAACTGGTACTCGATAAAGGTGCCCGTAACGTGGAGATCCTGAAGCAGCCTCAATACGCTCCTGTAGCAGTTGAAAAGCAGGTAGCGATCATTTACCTGGGTACTCAGGGTTTGTTGCGTGATGTGAAAGTGAGCAGGGTGAAAGAGTTTGAAGAACACTTCCTGCTGGAAATGGAGAACAAACATCCTGAGATCCTGGCTGAGTTCAAACGTGGTAATCTTCCTGAAGATGGTTT
>CAYWSQ010000179.1:0-8187 GCA_964460925.1 uncultured Flavisolibacter sp.
AGTTGTCGGACTGCACGATGCTTTGTTAAAGGTTATGGTTTTTGGACCGGCTTCTTTATTTTTGCGGCCATTCAAACATTACCATGGAAGCGATCCAGGCCATCATAGATTTTATCCTGCATATTGACGATCACCTGGTGCGGATCGTAAGTGATTATAGAACCTGGACTTACCTGATTCTTTTCCTGATCATATTTGCTGAAACCGGTTTCGTGGTTACGCCCTTCCTGCCTGGTGATTCCCTTTTATTCGCTGCCGGCGCCATCATTGCCAATCCTGAGAGTGGTCTCAATATCCTCCTGATGTGTCTTTTGCTGATCGTTGCGGCCATCCTGGGTGACCTGGTCAATTATCATATCGGCAAATATATCGGTCCCAAGGCTTTCAGCGGGCGGTACCGTTTCCTGAAAAAAGAATACCTGCAAAAGACCCAGGCTTTCTATGATAAATACGGGGGAAAAACTATCATCTATGCCCGCTTTGTTCCTATCGTGCGCACTTTCGCGCCTTTCATTGCCGGCATCGGAACCATGAGCTATAAAAAATTCGCTTCCTATAACGTGATCGGTGGCATTCTCTGGATCTCCAGCTTTCTATTCCTGGGTTATTTTTTTGGTGGAATACCGGTAATCAAAGACAATTTCTCTTATGTCATTTTCGGGATTATCATTCTTTCCATCCTGCCACCGGTAATTGAACTGATCAGGGAGAAAAGGAAGAAAGCAGCTAAGAGCTAATGGCCGTTAGCCAATGGCTCACAAATACCTAACTGGGTTTCTCCTTCTTGCCTGGATATACCTTTTCATATTCATGATAAAGGCCAGTACCATGTAGATTACTATGGGAGAGCCAAGGGTGAGCAGGGAGATATACATAAACCACATGCGGATGCGGCTGGTTGCGATGCCGATCTTGTCGCCAATTGATGTAAGCACGCCAAAAGCCTGCCACTCAATGAAGTTTTTAAAGCGGTTCATGCCGCTAAAGTAAATTTTTTTGTCCATACGGCGAAGCACCAATTCCTGTAATCTTAAGCGGTTTTAAGTAACTTTGCAACACTTTAAAAAAACGGGGATACCCGTTTGATCTAAAATTTTTGATTATGCTTTTTGACCTGGACCTGATAAAGAAAGTATATACTGAACTTCCTCTGAAAATCGCCTCCGCAAGGAAACTCCTGAACCGTCCCATGACCCTGGCTGAAAAAATCCTTTATGCCCACAGCTATAAGCCCGCTACCCGCGTGTACGAAAGGGGAAAGGATTACGTGGATTTTGCACCGGACCGTGTGGCCATGCAGGATGCCACTGCTCAGATGGCGCTCCTGCAATTTGATACCTGCGGCCGCGAACGAGTGGCTGTACCTTCCACCGTGCATTGCGATCACCTGATCCAGGCCAAAGTGGGCGCCAAAGAAGATCTTGACACCGCTATCGATACCAACAGGGAAGTATATGATTTTCTTGCTTCCATTTCCAATAAATACGGCATTGGTTTTTGGAAACCCGGAGCCGGCATCATTCACCAGGTAGTGCTGGAGAATTATGCTTTTCCCGGTGGCATGATGATCGGTACCGATTCGCATACCCCTAATGCAGGCGGCCTTGGAATGATTGCCATTGGAGTGGGCGGGGCTGACGCGGTGGATGTGATGGCCGGACTTCCCTGGGAACTGAAAATGCCCAAGCTGATTGGTGTTAAACTCACCGGCCGCATGAACGGATGGACATCCGCCAAAGATGTAATCCTGAAAGTTGCCGGGATCCTGACTGTAAAAGGAGGAACCGGTGCTATTGTTGAATATTTTGGAGAAGGTGCCGACAGCCTGAGCGCTACCGGCAAGGCCACCATCTGTAATATGGGTGCCGAGATCGGGGCTACCTGTTCCGTTTTCGCTTATGATGAAAGAATGGCTGGCTACCTCAAAGCTACAGACCGTGCACAGGTGGCTGAACTGGCCGACAGTGTAAGAGAACATTTACGTCCGGATGCTGAAGTGTATGCGCATCCTGAAAAATATTTCGACCAGCTTATCGAGATCAACCTGAGTGAACTTGAGCCGCATGTAAACGGACCATTTACACCGGATCTTGCTACACCCATTTCTAAAATGGCAGAGGCTGTAGCTGCTAACGGCTGGCCTGATGCAATTGAAGTAGCCTTGATTGGCTCCTGTACCAATTCTTCCTACGAGGATATCAGCCGTTCCGCTTCCATTGCCGCGCAGGCCCGTAAAAAAGGCTTGAAAGCAAAGAGCGAATTCACGGTGACACCAGGTTCTGAACTTGTAAGATTTACCATCCAGAAAGATGGATACCTGGGCACATTCGACGAGATCGGAGGTGTGATCCTGGCCAATGCCTGCGGTCCCTGTATCGGCCAGTGGGCAAGGCATATTGATGATCCTTCAAGAAAGAATACGATCGTTACCTCCTTCAACAGGAATTTCGCGAAGAGAAATGATGGTCTTGCATCCACACATGCTTTCGTGGCTTCTCCTGAAATTGTAACGGCTTACGCGATTGCAGGAAAACTTTCTTTCAATCCTCTTAAGGATAAATTATTGAACGACCAGGGGCAGGAAGTGATGCTGGATGAACCAACAGGTTTTGAACTTCCCCCGAAAGGTTTTCATGTGGAAGATGCCGGCTACCAGGCACCTGCTGAAAATGGAAAAGATGTTTCCGTTGTTGTGAGTCCTGATTCACAGAGGCTGCAGTTGCTGGAACCATTTCCTGCCTGGGAAGGAACTGATCTTAAAGGATTGCGCTTGCTGATCAAGGCAAGAGGAAAATGTACCACTGACCACATCTCCATGGCCGGACCCTGGTTGAAATACCGCGGCCATCTTGATAATATCTCCAACAATATGCTGATCGGCGCAGTGAATTATTTCAACGGGCAGACCGACAGTGTCAAGAACCAACTGACCGGCGAATACGGTCCGGTTCCTGCCACGCAGCGTAAGTACAAAGCATCAGGCATGGGTTCTGTTGTGGTTGGAGATGAGAACTATGGCGAAGGTTCTTCACGTGAACACGCGGCAATGGAACCGAGGCATTTGGGTGTAAGGGTGATCGTTGTGAAAAGCTTCGCACGTATCCACGAGACGAATTTGAAGAAGCAGGGTATGCTGGGTGTGACTTTCGCTAACAAGGAAGACTACGAAAAAGTGCAGGAAGATGATACGATCGATATTATTGGTCTGACTGATTTCGCACCGGGCAGGCAGCTTACGATGGTATTGAATCATAAGGATGGCACATCAGACAAGGTGAAGCTGAATCATACTTATAACGAACAGCAGATTGAATGGTTCAAGGCAGGAAGTGCGTTGAATTTGATCAGGAAGCAGTTTGGGAAGTAAGCTGCGGGCTGTGAGCTTCGAGCTGCGAGGTGTGTCCGCCGTTCATAAATATATTTCTTATTCAAGGTTGATTCGTCAACCTTTTTTTATTAGATGCTGGCTACTGGCTACTAGCTGCTAGTAAGAATTGTTGGCGGTTAACAGAAAATCAATTATTCAATGATAATGTACTTACCGTCTTCCTGTCTTCCCGGCCTTGCATTTTTATCAGATATATAGCCGGTAAGGCCAGCCTTCGCTGAAGCTTGCGCCTCCGCTAAAGCTTCAGCGGCACGCGGACGGCTGACGCAGCGGTAAGACGGTAAGTAAAGACTGAAAGAATGAAAGGAACTTGATTATACTACAGAAATCTATAAAGTATATTTGAATTGAAGTCTTGAAGCTTAAAACTTGCAGCTTGCAGCTCTCCCTCAACTTGCAGCTATGCCTTGCCCCACCTGAATGAATCCCGTTCCAGCCCTACAAGATCAATAGCGCGGTCCACCACTGTGGCCACTGCTTCTTCCAGGTCTTTTGGCCTTGAATAAAATGAGGGAGAGGCCGGGCAGATGATTCCTCCTGCTAGTGTTACCGTTTCCATATTTCGTATATGCACCAGGTTGTAAGGCGTATCGCGGATCATCAGGATCAGTTTTTTTCTTTCTTTCAGCATTACATCAGCAGCTCTGGAGATCAGGTCATTTGAAATGCCGGCGGCGATCCTTCCCATAGTGCCCATGGAGCAAGGGGCAATGATCATTGCATCATATTTGGCGGAGCCGGATGCAAAAGGAGCTTTAAAATCCTTTGTTGAAAAATACCTGGCGTTGAAGCTGCCGTAATTTTCATCATCCAGTTCCGTTTTCCATACTTCTTTCGCGTTATCGGTCATGACAATGGAAAGTTCCTGCACCTGGTCTTTTAATGAATCAAGCTTTTGCAGGAGTTGCCTGGCATAAATAGAGCCGCTGGCCCCCGTGATAGCTACCGCGATCTTTTTCATTGAAATGAAGATACGATGGAAATAAATCGGTAGATGTGTTGTAAAACAAAACCCGGCTGTGTGGAAACAGCCGGGTTTTGTTTTAGATCTACTGGTATCAGAATGCCTTATTGCCTTTTTGAGCAGCCTGTCCACCAACCGGCGTGTGATTATCGCGCAGGTTCTGGTACAACCAGTTCGTCATTTTGTTGTACAGGTGATAGGTGGTATTGTCGGTCATGCCGCTGATGCCATGGTTCTTATTGGGATAATAAGCACTTTCGAAATCTACATTGCTTTTCACCAGGGCCTTGATCATTTCCACGCTGTTCTGAAAATGAACATTGTCATCAGCAGTTCCATGAATGATCAGGTATTTTCCTTTGATGAGATGCGTGAAATTGATGGGTGAATTTTCATCATACCCTTTAGCGTTTTCCTGGGGCGTACGCATGTAGCGTTCTGTATAGATATTATCATAATACCTCCAGGAGGTAACAGGTGCAACCGCCACAGCCGCCTTGAATACATCAGCGCCTTTGGTAATAGCCAGCGAACTCATAAATCCACCATAACTCCAGCCCCAATGACCGATCCTGTCTTTGTCAATGTAGGACAGACCCCCGAGGTATTTCGCAGCATCGATCTGGTCTTCAATTTCATACTTACCCAATTGCAGGTAGGTTTTCTTTTTGAATTCTTCACCCCTGAAACCGGTACCTGTATTATCAACACTTACCACGATAAAACCATTTTGCGCCAGCATCTGGTGCCACATGCTCACGGCGCCAAACCTGTTGGCCACCTGCTGCGAACCGGGACCACCATAATTGCAAAATAATACCGGGTATTTTTTGGAAGCGTCAAAGTTGGCGGGCTTCAGCATCCATCCGTTCAGTGTATCTCCCTTGCTGTTAGGCACCCTGATGAATTCAGGTTTACCCAGTGCATACTGCCCGAGAACGGATTTGAGCTTAGCACTTTCGTTCACCACTTTATTCTTAACCGCGTTGATCGATTTTTTAGTCCGGTTGATGGTATAAAGGCTTACCACCTGGGGAGTGGCAATGGTAGAATGATAATCATAGAACTGCGTGAAATCATTATTGAATTCGATCCGGTGCCAGCCACTGCCGTTGGTGAGCATAGTGGTTGACTTTCCATCAAAATCACTTACAAAAAGATTGCGGTCCATGGGCGTGGGATAGGCCAAAGTATAATAAACAAGCCTGTTCTTTTCATCCACGGCTTCCACACCTGCCACATCGTAGCTGGCCTTGTTGATCTGGATCTTCTTTTTACCGTCAATACTGTAATTGTACAACTGCGTATAACCATTCATGTCGCTCGTGAACATGAAGTTCTTTCCATCCTTCAGGAACCACCAGTTGTCATTGATCTCAACAAAATACTTATTCTTTTCATCGTACATGGTCTGTGCCTGCCCGGTGGCTGCATCTGTCAGTAATAATTTGAGATGGTCCTGGTGACGGTTCATCCAGTAAACCACCAGTTTGTTATTCTGCTGTGTCCATTTGATGCGCGGGATATAGATGTCACCCTGCTCATACTGTGCTTTCACATCCTGGCTGGAGGCAACATTATAGATATGAATGGAAACTTTTGAATTCTCTTCACCAGCTTTTGGATATTTATAGGTGTATTGTTTGTTATAGGCATCATCGTACACTGTAAAAGCATATTCCTTCACCTGGCTCTCATCAAATTTATAATAGGCGAGGTAGCTTCCGTCGGCATTCCATTCAAAAGCTTTGGTGAATTCGAATTCTTCTTCATACACCCAGTCGCAGTTGCCGTTGATGATATGGTTCCATTTTCCATCAGTGGTCACAGCTTTTTGTGTACCCGAATTGAAATCGTAGATATAAAGATTGTTGTCAAAAACATAAGCAAGTTTATTGCCATCAGGCGAAATTGTCGGATGCAGTACTTTTCCTTTGTTCAGGAGTACGGTTTTTTTGGATGCCACATCATACACATACACATTCGATTTGGATGACCTGCGGTAGATGGGTTCACGTCCATTGAAAAACAACACACGTTTTTTATCGGCACTTACTTCGTAATCACGCGTATCCAGTTTTTTGCCGTTTTCATCTATGATGGCATTAGGATCAAAAAGACCGTCTTCCGTGCTGGTTATGAACCCGGGTACAAATTCACCACGGAAAGTTCCTTTTTTATACAAATCGTCCAGGGTGATCTTTTTATCCTGGGCAGTACTGAACAGGGGAATAAAAAATAATAGCAGGAGCAAGCTTCTCATGTGTCTGAAATTTATCCCGTAAATGTACTGGATTGCATTTGAAGGGAAACGCCATTGGTGTAAAAGAGGGGAGGCTTTTGGTTTTGGTTAAGTTAAAACAGCCAGTGGTCTGCAGCTAACGCCTCATGAGTTTCTGGTATTCGTCGTCGGTCATATATTCGAGAATATCGCCCGGCTGGCATTCAAGCACTTCGCAGATGGCGTCCAAAGTGGAAAAACGGATGGCCCTGGCCTTGCCGCTTTTAAGTATGCTCATATTGGCGATGGTAATATCCACGCGCTCGCTCAGCTCCGTGAGCGACATCTTTCTTTTTGCGAGCATTACATCCAGGTTCACTACTATGGGCATATCATACTGTCAATTCCTGTTCCTGCTGTAATTTATAACCTTGTTTGAAAGCATCTGCAAATAAAACTATGATCAACCCGACAACAATCATCGGAAATGATTCCGCGAGAGCAGCATAATAGGAAAATTCAAACTCTCCAGGTATTTGTTTGTTGAAGAGGATGTGAAAGATTATAGGTGAAAGGCTGTTCAGCAGGCTGATAACAATCAAAAACCATCCAACCCTGTAAAGACTCCTGAAGGTATCCGGGTGAAATGAATGCCCCCTTGAAATCATTACCAGTATCCGGAAGGGAAGTGCCAGCAAAAAATAAACAAAACCGGCAATGCACAAAACCATTATGACCACCATAAGGAAATTGAAAATTTGATAGGAAGTCCGGCTGATAGGCAACGAAACATAATCTTTAAAGAGACCTTCTTCCTGGAAATATTTTACAGGAACTGTTTTTTCTTCAAAACTCCCTTTTCGAACTATGTTACTGACGGTTGTATCGAACCCTTTCCATACCGGGAATCTTACCAGGGTTTGTTGGCCGGCAGGTTTCACCTCCACAGATTCTTTCAGGCGGTATCCATGGATATCAAAGAAATACCTGGGAACACCAGATTCATTTTCACTAATGCCCAGCTTAAAAAAATTCCAGCTTGATTTATGCCTGTACTGAAAATCTTTTTCGGCATCAACCCTTTCCAGGCTGTCCTCGATTCTTTTGTATTTGTAATGAGGCATTGAATCGTCGAGGTCAGACGAGGTTATGTTCCCTGAAACTACAGTATCATAATTGACCAGGGATTTTGTTCCGGGACGATATACCTGTGGAAGGATTAGCAATGCCACTATCACTGCCAGTACCAGCTTCCGCTTTATATTTCCTTTTTCACTGAAGTACATAGAAAAATTTAGACAAACATAGAAATATTATTGAAAAACGATAAAAAATAAATTTAAATCGGTCAGACACGGCATAAAAAAACCCTCATTAAAGAGGGTTTCAAATTTTATTTCGCTTCAGCCATATCGGGTATTGCTTCAGCTTTGTATGCGCCCTGGTCCAGCTTTTTCTTGGTCTCATCGAAAGCTTTGAGTGTAGCTGCGATATCTTCATCGGTATGAGCTGCTGTAGGTATCAGCCTGTAAATGATATGTCCTTTTGGAATAACAGGATAAACCACAACAGAAGCAAACACCCCATAATTTTCCCTGAGATCCATTACCATGG
>CAYWSQ010000180.1:0-8178 GCA_964460925.1 uncultured Flavisolibacter sp.
CTCGCAGCTAGTAGCTCGCAGCTTATTTATATCTAAAAATGATCCTTCCTCTCGAGAGGTCATAAGGACTCATTTCAACACCTACCTTATCTCCCGGTAAAATCCGTATGTAGTGCATCCGCATTTTTCCGGAGATCGTAGCCAAAATTTCGTGTCCGTTTTCAAGCTTCACCCTGAACATTGCATTGGACAGGGCTTCGATGATGGTTCCGTCCTGTTTAATTAATGGCTGTTTCGACATACTGAATTTGGAAGGCCCGGCCGCCGCTAAAGCTGAAAATATCTCCAGATTTACCTTTTTTCTTCCGGGCGGGCAAAGATATGGGTAATCAGCTAAAAAAAGAAAAAATCCCCGCTGTATGGGGGATTCTGGGGGCATTTTCCCAATTTATTAAGAATAATCCTAGTGCGAATGGGCTCTTTCGAGCTGCACCTTGGTCATTTCGAGGTGGTGGTTCTGCAGTTCATGCAGGTAAAGCGGGTGGTTGAAATGCCTCCGGTCCTCACGGTACCAGATATCCAGGCTGGTATAATTGCCGGGATCATGCACCACTACCCTGAACGGCCCTTTTTTATACTTGGTGCCTTCCGAAGTGTCTTCTTTTTCGAAACCCAGGGTATGGATCAACTGCTCATCGGTGAGGGGAATGGGAATGATGTCTTCCGGGCTGTACCAGAATTCCTGTACTCCATTATTGATATTGGCCATGTTCTCATCCCGGCTGATCTCCACCACGGTTCCTATCCTCTCATCGCCTGAATCAATGACCTTTACAATATCGCCTTCTTTCAGATCTGTGATTTTTACCATAGCAAGTGATTTTGTGTTTCCGAATATAAATCATTCATGGTAAACTTCATGCCATACCTTTTTAAGTTCTGAGTTCAAAGTTCAAAGTTCAAAGTCGGAGTCGTTAGAGTACGGTGTGGTTTACTGATCCGAAGTTGGTAGCCGGAAGTTCAAAATTGAAAGTTCAAGGTTCAAAGTCGGAGTCGTTAGAGAATAATGCGGTTTACTAGTACGAAGTCCGAAATCTTTAGTCGGTAGTCAGCTTGGTCAATGAGCCCTTTTTAATATTACATATTAACTGTACTTGAAAGCTGCTAGGACTTTAGACCTGAATTTTTAACTCCTGACTTTATTACCCGGCTAAATAAAAAGCAGGAACCTGGGTCCCTGCTTTTTTTAGTTCATAGTTGAAAGTTCAAAGTTAAAAGTCGGTAGTCTGAGGTCATTAGCCTGTTTCAGTTTGCTAACAGCTATGGACTTTGAACTTTGAACTATAAATTTTGAACTGATTTACTTGGCTGAATAAGGAAACTTCTTAGAAGCATTTCTCATCAGGGCATCTACCAGTTTAGCGGAAGAAGAACCTACGGAACCGGATGCTTCGTAATCATATTTCCAGAGAAGGTCACCGGTAGTGCCGTCATGAATATTGATGGTGGTCTCTACCTTATTGGTATTACCCCAGGCACCAACGAGTATGCCCACTGCAATGGCAGCACCATCAGACATTGGCTTTTCCATGGTAGCCCTGTCCTGCAATACAGCATCCACACCCAGGATCTTGGCCAGTTTCACACGGTCGGTGGATTTGAGGTCCTGGTAAGTGATGCCTGCATCTTTCAGCAGGGAATTGGTCCTGGTTACATCCTGGAAACTTACGGTGTACTTGTATTTATCCCCTCTCCTCAGGAACCAGCTATACATTTTTTCCTGGATGTCATAACCGGTTTTCATTGCCATTTCATCCAGTTGGGCCTGGGTGGTGTTCTTAGTCTGGTTAGGGCGCAATTGCATATTCACTTCCGCCGGCAGAATGGCAACGGTTTTGTGTTTGGCAAGAGCGGCTGAAAAGTTGGAAGAAGTGTAGATCTTGGGTCCACAGCTTACGAGCATGATCGATGCGATCGCGAAGGATAACAATTGTTTCATTGGAATGTTAGCTTGGTTATTACCGTAGAGACCCTCTACGGCTGAAAAATTAAAAATGCGCAGGGCCTTCTTTACCTCCGAGGGGAAACCCTCCACTCACAGAAGCAATTGCGCAGGATGAAAGTCGGGCAAATGTATTATTAGGAAATGCTAATTCAAATAGTCTTAACAATTTTTATTCGGCCCAGCTCATAACGTAGTTTTCATTCTCTATATCAAGCGCCTGTTTGGTGAGCATAAGCGGATGAAATGTATCCACCATCACAGCCAACTCTTTTGTTTCCTTAGCGCCGATACTTTTTTCAACCGCACCTGGGTGCGGACCATGCGGAATACCTGCAGGATGCAGGGTGATCATACCCCTGGTTACATTCTTGCGGCTCATAAAATCACCATCAACATAATACAATACTTCATCGCTGTCGATATTGCTGTGATTATAAGGAGCAGGTATGGCCTGGGGATGATAATCAAATAACCTGGGACAGAATGAACAGACCACAAAATTATGTGCCTCGAAGGTCTGGTGCACAGGTGGCGGCTGGTGAACCCGGCCGGTGATCGGTTCAAAATCGTGAATGGAAAATGCAAATGGATAACAGCAGCCGTCCCATCCCACCACATCAAATGGATGATTGCCGTAATGCAGGTTGTACAGGATCCCTTTTTTCTTGGCCCTGATGATGAAATCTCCTTTCTCATCAAAGGTCTGCAACATCTCCGGGGCCCTGATATCCCTTTCGCAGAAGGGAGAATGCTCCAGCAACTGCCCGTATTTGCTCAGGTATCTTTTGGGAAAACGGATGGGGCTGAAAGATTCCACGATGAAGAGGCGGTTATTCTCATCATTGAAATATACCTGGTAAATGGTGCCGCGGGGAATAACAAGATAATCACCATAAGAAAAAGGAAGGTCGCCATAAATGGTTTTCAGCACCCCGCTTCCTTCATGAACAAAAAGCATTTCATCAGCATCGGTGTTCTTGTAAAAATAACCTGTACTGCTTTTCTGCGGCGCGGCCAGCACAATATGCACATCATTGTTTACCAGCACCGGCACACGGCTTTCGAGGTAATCTGCAACCGGTTTTATTTTGAATCCTTCAAAACTGCGGTGGCTGAGCATTTTTTCCTCGGCTATTTTGGGAGAAACATCCACCGGCTTTTCAGTTTTGATGATCTGCGTAGGCGGATGGATATGGTATAATAATGAGTAGTCGTTGGAGAAACCTTCAGTAGAAAATAATTGTTCGGAATACAGTCCCCCATCAGGTTTGCGAAATTGTGTATGACGTTTATGAGGAATGTTTCCAAGTTTATGATAGTAAGCCATCGTTCATTAGTTTAAGGACAGGCACAAATTAAGGAAAAATGAGAACGCGAGGCGGTTGGGGTAGTTAGTAGTCGATAGTTAAAAGTTCAAAGCCAGAGGCCTTACGTCCGAACTGCTCTTCCGGCTTCCGACTTTGAACTATCAACTTTGAACTGAAGAGACTACGAACTACCGACTCACGACTACGATTCACGACCTTCGCCCCATGACCCGCATAGGACTGATATCAGACACACACCATTTTCTTGACGAAAAAGTATTGGAACATTTTGACCATTGTGATGAGATCTGGCACGCCGGTGATTTTGGCACCATTGAAATTGCCAACAAGCTAAAGGAGCATAAACCGCTCCGGGGTGTGTATGGAAATATTGATGGGTATGATATCAGGAGTGAATACCCCGAATCGCTTACCTGGAAGTGCGAAGAGGTAACTGTTTTTATGCAACACATCGGTGGTTATCCCAACCGCTATGCCCCGGGTGTGAAACAAAAGATACAGTCTTCTGGAGCAGGACTGTTCATTTCAGGACACTCCCATATTCTCAAAGTGATCTACGACCAGCAACTCCAGTGTCTTCATATGAACCCGGGTGCAGCCGGCAACCAGGGCTGGCACCAGGTTAGAACGATCATCAGGTTCGCGATTGACGGGAAAAACATCCGCGATTGCGAAGTGATTGAGCTGGGAAGAAGGGGAAGCCAATAGCTGATGGCTATTGGCTATTGGCTATTGGCTAAAAAAGCCCGGAGGTCCGGGCTTTTTTAAAACTATTAATACCATCCGCTAAGCGTACCGATTTCGCGGAAAGGCCATGGAATGGAGGCCAGGATAATTAAAAGGGCTACGAGGTAAAAGATCATGGTTCTCCTGTGCTTGGCTTTATCACCAATCGCTTTTTTGCCCTGGGCTTTACCAATATGGATCAGCACAATAGCAATGAGCATACCTGCCAGGTGTTCGATCGCGAAGAATCTTAAAGTAGGATCTTTCATCACAGCCGACATGCCATTTGTCTCAATCAGGTTATAACCCCTGCCACCTACAAACCACAGGTAAATTCCAATGAGCAGCATCAGGTCAGCAACGATAGTGAGAATAAGGCCCAGCCTGTTGTCAGTACGTATGTAAGGACGTTTGCCGGCGATCAGGCTGTTCAGGATTGCAAAGATCAGCAATAATAAAATGATCCATCGGCCTACACTATGCATGTGGAGCATAGCACTATACAAGCTGGTATCCATGTTGGCTGGTTTTTTGATTTCGTCAAAACTACAGGAATCTAATGAATCGTGAGACGTGAATCGTGAATCGTGAATCGTGAGTCGGTAGTCGTGAGTCGTGAGTCGGTAGTCAGTCGGGTGTTTGTCTCACGGCTCACGACTCACGACTTCCGACTTACTCCACCCAGTCCGCCACAAATACATTCGTATCCCTTGTACCACCATTATTGCGGTTGCTGGAGAAAATGATCTTTTTGCCATCAGGACTGATCATGGGGAAAGCATCAAAACCTTTGTCGCGGCTGATCTTTTCCATTCCGCTGCCATCGGCATTGATCACGTACATATTGAAAGGGAAACCTCTCTTATATTCATGATTGCTGCAGAAAATAATGCGGCCATCCTTCAGGAAATTCGGCGCCCAGTTAGCCTGTCCCAGTGAAGTGATCTGCCTGGCATCGGTTCCATCTGCATTGGCTACAAAAACTTCCATCTGCGTTGGTGCTACCAAACCTTCCTTCAGCAGTTCCTTATATTCTTTGATCTCTGCTTCGGTTTTGGGACGGCTGGCCCTCCATACAATTTTTTTACCGTCGTGACTGAACCAGGCACCGCCATCATATCCCAAATCTGTGGTGATCTGTTTGATCTCACCGGAAGCGATGTTCATGGTGTACAGGTCAAGGTCACCGTTTCTTGTTGAAGTAAAGATCATGGTCTTGCCATCGGGTGACATGGTGGCTTCTGCATCATAACCCGGTTCATTGGTAAGTTTCAGAACGATACGTCCGTCAAGATCCGCCATGTAGATATCATAGCTGTCATAAACCGGCCAGATATAACGGTTGCCATACTTGCTGCGGTCAACAGGTGGAGGACATTCACCTGATCCTTCATGTGTTGATGCGTAAACAATGTGTTTGTTGTCACGGGTGAAATAGGCACAGGTGGTCCTGCCTTTTCCCGTACTTACCATTTTATACTGGAAGGGTTCTCCTTTTTTTGGTGTTTTACCAACAAAGATCTGGTCACAGGCCACCCCGTCTTTTACAGAGGTTCTCTGGAATACAATACTTTTTCCATCATAGCTCCAGTAGGCCTCCGCGTTGTCGCCCCCGAAAGTCAGTTGCTGTATATTGGCGAAATGGGTTTCATCAGGATAATGAAGGGTATCTGACTGGGCATTGACTGCAAATGAAGCCAGTAGCAAAAAACTAAGGTGGAAATATTTCATGTAGATTAAAGCTTGTTAAAAGCTTTCAAAATTAATTCTATATCATACCCGCGATGTCAGAATTATGTCATAAGCTATAGTTTTGATTATGCAAAAGACCCTTGTACTCCTGATCTGTTCCTGGCTGATCGTTTCCTGCAATGAAAAAAACAGCAAGGACCAGGGCATTCTTTCAAAACCACCTTACAAATCACTGACCGATAGTATTGAACAGCAACCCGCTTCCGCTGAACTTTATTACAGAAGAGGAAGTCTTTTATACGCCAACAACGAGATCAAAGCCGCGGAAAATGACCTGCGTAAGGCCTGGGAACTACAGCCTACCGAACAGCATGCACTGGGAGTATCACGCCTGCTAAGACAGGTAAAGCCCGAAGAAGCCATAGGTTTCCTTGAAGAAGCCCTGAAAAAATTACCCGGCAGTTTATTCATACAGGTGCAACTTGCCCAGGGTTATAAATCAAAGGGCCAGTTAGACCAATCCCTGGCGCTCAGCAACGAGGTGATTGCCCGGTATCCTAATAATATTGATGCCCTGCTGTTGAAAGCTGAACTCCTAAAAATGAAGGAAGAATATGCAGAAGCAATCAGCACGCTTGAGAAAGCTTACCAGATGGCTCCCGGTGATGTGGAACTGGTACATACCCTGGCCTTTGACTACGCGGAGAACAAGGATCCCAAAGCACTCAGCCTGAGCGATTCTCTCATCAGGGCTGACACGGAACAAACGCATGCCGAACCTCATTATTTCAAAGGGCTTTATTATGAGAATACTGGGAACACTAAAGAAGCATTGAAACATTTTGATGAAGCCATCCGCATCAACTATAATTTTTTGGATGCACATATGGATAAAGGCCAGACACTGTATATGGCCAAACGTTATGAAGAAGCCGCTGCAACCTTCAACAAGGCTATCACCATCACACCTACTTTCCCTGATGCTTTTTACTGGCTGGCAAAAACGGAGGAGGCTATGGGCAAAAAACAGGAAGCTAAACTCAATTACCAGCGTGCATTCGGACTTGATAAAACCATGACGGAAGCAAAAGAGGCGGCAGACGCACTTTGATGCTTTGCCCTCTAAAATCTCCCTATCTTGCGGGCCGAAATTCGAAACAATGCCCATCATTGCTCCCTCCCTGCTCGCTGCTGATTTTCTCCGTTTAGCCGATGAATGTAAAATGCTGAATGAAAGCCAGGCCGACTGGTACCATCTTGATGTGATGGACGGAAGGTTTGTGCCCAATATCAGCTTTGGCCTGCCGGTGATCGAACAAATGCGGAAGGCAACAACCAAAACATTTGATGTACACCTGATGATCCTGGAACCGGAGCGGTACGCTGAAGCGTTTAAGGCAGCAGGTGCCGATATTCTTTCTGTTCATATTGAGGCCTGCACCCACCTGCACCGAAACGTTCAGCAAATCAGGTCACTCGGCATGCAGGCCGGGGTAGCAGTAAATCCGCATACACCTGTAGAATCGCTGGCCGATGTACTGGGTGATATTGACCTGGTTTGCCTGATGAGTGTGAACCCTGGTTTTGGCGGACAAAAATTCATCACCCATACTTTGAAAAAAATTGAAAGGCTCCGCCGGATGATCGATGATAATAAGCTGGAGGCGAAGATTGAAATTGATGGAGGAGTTACAGTGGATAATGCGAAATCCCTTCTTGATGCCGGTTGTGATGTACTCGTGGCAGGCAATACTGTTTTCAAATCTGCAGACCCTGCAAAAACCATTGCCCAATTGAAAGCGATGTAAAATGAATAAGGACCTGTTTTCAGGACATGCTGCAGGTTATGCAAAATACCGGCCTCACTATCCGCGGGAACTGATCGACTACATCGTTTCATTTACCAGTGAACAAACAAGGGCATGGGATGCGGCAACAGGCAACGGGCAGGCAGCCATAGTTCTTGCAGATCATTTTAAAGAAATTTATGCAACGGATATCAGCAGTGAACAACTGGAACATGCTGAAGAAAAACCAAATATTCATTACAGTATTGGCCCTGCAGAAGAAACCTCCTTCCCTTCCCATCATTTTGACCTGGTAACTATGGCCCAGGCCTATCACTGGATCAACGCTTCGGCTTTCAGAAAAGAAGTTTTGAGAGTTGCCAGGCCTGGCGGGGTGGTGGCGATATGGGGTTATCATTTGATCAGTTCCGAAAGTCAGGAACTCAACTCATTGATCAGGAAATTTTACAGCAAGACAGGTCCTTACTGGGAAAAAGAAAGAAAACATGTGGATGAATCGTACAACCATATAGAATTTGATTTCCCACCCCTTCCCTCCAGCGAATTTTTTATAGATGTAGACTGGAGCCTGGAACAATTCGCCGGATACCTGCAAAGCTGGTCTGCTATCAGGAAGATGATCAGCCTGACATCAACCGACCCGGTAAATGAATTATTGCCTGCATTGAAAAAATTCTGG
>CAYWSQ010000181.1:0-8152 GCA_964460925.1 uncultured Flavisolibacter sp.
AACCGCCGTTTTCGAACAGGCACATATTCGGAAAAAGTTCATGTTCCGTAAAACCCAGGTCCCTGTAAAACTGCCTGGAGACTGAATAGTCTTTGGCGCCAATGAAAGGCCTGATAGATTTGATTTGGTGGTTCATGAATAAAATTTTCTCATAAAGATGACGAATCCTTTCACAACCAATGGTTGATAGATCAGCCGGAGCGGCTTTTGCTTTTCAACGGAAGGCAGTGAGCAGGCAATGATCGTTATCTTTCAATATCTTGCGAGACCATTGAATGATTGTCCTTATTCTAAATTCTTTTCATGAGGAATGTATTTGTTGTTGATGCCATTCGTACACCCATTGGTAAATATGGAGGAGCCCTGAGTTCCGTGCGCCCGGATGACCTGCTGGCACATGTAATCAGGTCCCTGGTGGCAAGAAATCCATCGATGGATCCTGCCGCAATTGAAGATGTGATTGCGGGTGATGCCAACCAGTCCGGGGAGGATAACCGCAACGTGGCCCGTATGGCCGCGCTTCTTGCCGGGCTTCCAACCTCAGTTGCAGGCAACACCGTGAACCGGTTATGTGCTTCGGGTCTTCAGTCAATCATGGATGCAGCACGCCAGGTCATGTGCGGTGATGCTGAATTGATCATCGCCTGTGGTGTGGAAAGCATGAGCCGTGCCCCTTTTGTGATGGCCAAACCAACATCTGCTTTCCAGCGCAATACTGAAGTAGCTGATACTACCTTAGGATGGAGATTCATTAATCCCCGCTTGTCTGAACTACATCATCCATACAGCATGGGTGAAACAGCGGAGAATGTGGCACGACAGTGGAACATTAGCCGTGAAGCGCAGGATGCTTTTGCTTTCAACTCCCAGGAAAAATATTTTGCCGCGCTTGAAAAAGGAACCTGGAAGGAAGAGATCATCCCGGTTGAAGTTAAAGGAGAAAAAGGTGCTAAGACAGTTGTTGAAACCGACGAGCATCCACGTAGAACAACCATGGAGAAACTCTCATCACTCAAACCCGCGTTTGCGAAAGATGGAACTGTAACTGCCGGCAATGCATCCGGGATCAATGACGGTGCTGCTGCCATGTTGCTGGCCAGCGAGGAAGCAGTGATAAAATATAAACTTAAACCACTGGCAAAACTTGTTTCCATGGCGGTTGCGGGTGTTGATCCGGCCATTATGGGCATTGGCCCGGTGCCGGCCACGCAGAAGGCTTTGAAAAGAGCCAGTCTTTCTGTTGCCAATATGGGCCTGGTAGAATTGAACGAGGCATTTGCTTCACAGTCACTTGCCTGCATTCACGATCTTGGTCTTGATGTTTCAAGAGTGAATGTGAACGGAGGCTCCATAGCATTGGGTCATCCCTTAGGCTGTAGCGGCGTGCGTATTTCCACCACATTATTGTATGAGATGAGAAGGAGGGAGGTGCAGTACGGGCTGGCCACCATGTGTGTGGGAGTGGGACAGGGAGCGAGTGTGATCTATGAGTTGTACCGGTAAGGTAGAAAGTCAGTAGTCAGTAGTCGGAAGGCTTCCTTGCCAGCAATAGCTTCTAGCGAAGGCTGGTTTTTCTATGCGGTGAAAAATTTAACCACAAAGTCCGCAAAGAAGCGCTAAGAATCGCAAAGGTTACCCTATATGGAAACCACCCGCCAAAGGCCAATAGCCAATGGCCAAAGGCAAATCAACAATTATGTATAGAATACTCCTCCTCTTCCTCACAGTATCGCTCTCATCCTGTTTTCTTTTCAGTGATTTCAGGAAAAGAAAAGCAACATTCACAACAGGTGATCCTGTGCCAGTACAATTGCTGGTTCCTAAAAAATATAGTGATGTAAAAAAGGAAGTGGACAGCTCAGGAAATGAAACTTTTTATTATTCCTACCGCAACGGTGCTGTATTATATTTCTCCCGCATGAAGGATACTTCCACCATGCTTCAGTACATCGATTACGAGATGAACCTCCCACGAGACCTTTACAGAACAAAATTCTACAAAGGCATCCGTGATGGTTATTACTGGAGAGAATCCCGGTTTGATAATTTCAAGGCCGGCTATTACGGGGTGAATCCCGAAGATGACGGCACATTTGATTCGGTGCTCAATTATTTCAGATTACGATCATTTGGGGGAAAATAAAGGGGTATGAAATTTAATATTAGCCAAAGCTCTACTACTTTTAAGGACCGTCCCCCGATATCCAGTAAGGTAAGAGAGTATTTCGAAGATTTTATTTCAGATAATTTACTAAAGCCCAAAAAATTAATTTTAGGTACACGATGGCGAATTGAATTGGTAATCTGTTTTGTCGAGGAAGGTCCAAGGTATAAATCAACACATCTTTTCCTTGCAGAAAAACCAAGGACTGTCTCTGCTGAAAATTTAAAAATGTATGAGATTTTAATTCCGCTTAAGCTTCTTAAGGGTGTTGATAATCCTTATTTAAGAACAATCGAGCTTTTCTTTGAAGCATTGAAGATTTTCTTTACAACAAATTACAAAACTGTTAATTCCGAAGACATGCAGGAACTTTGGGACAAGATTGATATCGAATATTTATCCAGCCTGCCATATCCAGCTGATTTAATTGATCAAAAATATGTGGTGATATTCTTGACAGTGAAGGGAATATTGTTGATGCACTTGAACAATGGCGTAAAACCTTATAAACTGCGGCCAACAGCAATTTGAAAAATACCGGTTTAAGAGTATTATTCTTTTTTGATCTTTTCTGAACGTTTGAATTGCTTACCGGGGCTGAAGGATTAAAGAATGCCAGTACTTCTTCCAACCTTAACTTGGAATAAAATGATGATTCATTGATCCAAAATCTTGCAGCTTGTAGCTTGTAGCTTGAACCTTGCAGCTTGCAGCTTGAACCTTGCTGCTTGCAGCTTCCCGTCAGTACAGCCTGAACAACAACTTCCTCACCAGCCTGTAATTAGTAAAGATAGAAAGCATCACCAGCAATACAGCCAGGGCGATCACGGTCCAGTGTACCATGGTGGTGAGTTCGGGGCGGTCATACATCACCGACTGGTGGAAGAACCACTGGATCACCTGGGTAATAATCAGTGCAGCAAGTACGATCAGGATGTAAACGGGCACGAACTGCCTGGATACTTTATTGCTTACCCATCCCGGTGAATAACCCAGCAACAGCAAAAGTTCAAGATTGTATTTGCTCCTAGCGATCACCAGTTGGAGATAAAAAGAAAACAGCATCAGGGCCATGATCACTACCAGCAGACCAAATACTCCCAACCCGCTGAATATACCCTGCAGTGTTTGTTTGGTGCGGCCGAATTTTGTGCGCTCCTTATTCACCTTGTAATTGTTCTTATCCAGGAAGGCGATCAGGTCTGGATTATTGGCATCTTTTGTTTTGAGATAAAGTCTTGCATAACCAATGAAGGCTTCTTCGCCGTAACGTTCATTGGCCCAGTCCAGGAAAGTTTTGGGTACTACAATCGAATTGATCCTGTCTGTAAAAGCGAGTATGGATGCCTGGTAGGTATCCGTTGAACCTTTGCCGATAATGGTTATGTAGGGTTGCAGTTGTGTGGCCGTCTCCTGCGAAAACTGGGGGATGTCGGCCGTTGGTGCGAACAAATTGAAAATTTCGAGAAAATCCGACGAAATGATGAGGGGCACGGATGACTGCCCGGGTTCCCAGGTGAATCCAGGGGGCAGGGTATCCAGGAAATCATTATTGATAGTCTCCAGGATAAAATCCGATTTGAAAGGAATGGCAGCACCCCCGCTCAGTTGTACGCGGAAGCGGTTGGCCACCAGCGGGGCTACATCATCAATGTAGGGTTGGGATTTCAGTTCCTGGACTTCCTTTTCCGAAAACAGGTTTTTTTCTTCCTGTCCCATGGTTTCATTGGTGATGGTCTTGGTAATGGAAATAAAATCAAATCCACCTTTTCTTACCACATCCTTGCCCAGGATGTCCTGGATATTGATGTACATCTGAACAGATACCAGCAGGAGAAGCACCCCTACGCCCAGCCCGATATAGGAGAACCAGCGGGAGGAACGGCTGGTGCCTGTTTGCAGAAGTGGTTTTACGGGTTTAAATGAAAGTGCCAATGGTTTTTCTGTTATAAATGAAAAATTCTGGTATATGGGAAATAGCTGATCCTTTCCAGGTCAGCAAAAATGATGGAAGCATTCCTGGCCCTTGCCTCCTCGATCATCAGGGTGTTGGCCTTTTCGGAATTTTTATTGTCGAGGTGACTGAAGGGTTCATCCAGCAATAAAAAATCGAAGGGTTGCATCATGGCGCGGATGATGGCCACACGCTGCTGCTCACCATAGGAACAGGTCCTGCTTTTTGATCCAAGCTTGCTTGCTATGCCCAGCCTTTCCGCCATTTCGTGGATCTTCTCTTCCGGGTGGTAAGGATTCAACTGTCTTTTGATATTGATATTCTCAAACACCGTTTGTTCAGGAAAAAGACGCAGGTCCTGGAATACGATGCTGATGTGATCCTTACGGTAAGAAGCAAAATTTTCAGCTTTGAAATTTTTGATGTTCTGGTTTTCGAAGATGATGTCTCCCGTGTACTCATTGCGGATGCCGTAAAGAAAATGCATAAGTGAGGATTTGCCACTGCCGGAAGGCGCAACGATCTTCACAAAATCTCCCTTGTCAAAATGCAGGTCCTGGCCCCAGATCTCGGAGGTCTTTTTCCGGCTGTTATCAAAATAGGAAGGCAGGAGGTCTTTCAGCTTGAGGTGCATTGCCGGAAAATTAAAACCACGGTTCCATTTAAACAATGACAACCGTGGTTTTATGAAAAAATATATATTATTTATCAACGTTGCTCTGCGGGAGCGATCTCAACTCCCTTAGGCAATTCGGCCGGGGGCGCTATGGAATCAATCATTACATCATTGTCAAAAGAACGGCGCGTTGATTTGGAAGCGGCGTGCATTTTTTCAGCGAACTGGTTCAGTTGTTTGAGACTGTTTGTCTTTTTATCAACCATATTGACCACGAATTCACCCGTCATCACACCATCCTTGAACTCACCACCCGTTCCAATCACATCCTGCCAGGTCTGGAGTGCAATGTTCATGAAAGCGCTGTCGCTGGCATTTTTGGAAGGAATACCTTTCATGATGCGCTGCAGATCTATATACATGCCAAAAGGATGACCGCTGATCTTATCGGCAAAAGGCAGTTTGTTGTTTCCACCGGCGAGGAATTTATCGACGGTTTCCATGTGGTTGCCTGCAACAAACCATTCATTGGTGGTTTTATAAGAAAAAGCGGTATCAGCGCCTTCCATATTCTTTTTGGCAATACCTACCAGTTTGTCGAAAGAGGCCTTGTTGTTTACAGAAGCTGCTACTATCACCTGCATTTCAGGTTCCGAACTGGTGATGGTGTAAGGTTCTGCTCCTTCATAGTAAGCAGGCATGGTTACTTCCTTGGTTACCATTTTAAAATCTGAAACCGAAGCGAGGAACTGTCCGCCGGTAGCGCTGATCAATTCATCCAGGCTGTAGCCAATACGGCCCAGGTAACCATTTACAATACCATCCAGCCCTACTTTTTTAAAGAATTCCTTTAGCCACGTGGGATCATAATTCATTACCAGTGCGGCAACCACATCCTGGGAAGGGATCCTGTTGACAAGGGCCGCATCTACTGATTTTGATTTATAGCTCTCCATCAGTTTTTGCATTTCCTCACCATAGAACTGTTTGCTCTTCATGGCAATCTGTCCGTCGGCAAAATCAAGTGTGATGGCGCTGATATTATCCTTGAGCAGGTCACCGAATTTGAACATAGACAGCATGCCGGCACCCATAGCGCCCATATACTGCTCAGCGTTCATCCACATATGCATATCACCTTTTTCCCCCAGCATGGAGCTGAACCGGTCATCATCATTCAGCTTCTCGTCTCCATCGAGGTCAAGCAGGTTTTTGGTAAAAGCCAAAAGACTGTCTTTAGAATATTTGTTAGCGCTGCGTTCCTGGTAATTATTATAATCTCCTTCTTCAGAAGGCATCATCATGTTCTGGTCGGGCAGATCAACTGCGTTCATGAACATGAAGTTTTTATCATTCCAGCTAATCAGGCTCTCACCGTCAGCGGCATATTGCAGGTCGCCTGATTTTTCAATCTTGGCTGAAGCATTTTGCTTTGAAAGGAAGGTTTCAAAATCTTTGGCGTTTTTGATCTTGCCTTCCACTACCATCAAACCGCCTTTGCCCTGCTTTTTCATGTACATGGCAAAATCAGAATTCATGTCAATGCCCGAAGCCTCGGGATTTTCCATAATTTTCTTTTCGAGTGAATCACGGTTTTCCTGGTAAGCTTCCTTGAACCATTCGGAAGACTTGATCTCGTCCCAGCTAAGTTTGGAAGTGAGCGAAGAGGTTTTCACATACATTACGAACATGGCATCCTTAGGGATGTGCAGGTCGGATTTTCCTCCCTTGTTGCCACAGGAGGCTAATAGAAATACGGCTGCAAATGCAGCCAGCGTTAGAAATGGTATACGTTTCATAAAGTTTAATATGGGGTCAAATAAACAAAAAATCAGGTAGATTTTCGAGCGCTATGTTTTTTTGTACGCCTGACCTGAGATCTTTAACAGTACACGTTTTCATCTCAAGTTCCTTAGATCCGAGGATTATGATGAACGGTATTTTTTTCTTTTCAGCGTATTTGAACTGGCGGTCAAATTTTGCGTTTTCATGATAGATTTCCGCAGCAACTCCTTTTCGCCTTAACTGCTGCAAAAGTCCAAATGCTGCCTGGCTTTCGGCTTCACCAAGGTTAAAGAACAGAACTTTTGCTCCTTCAGACAATGCTTCGGGAAAAAGATCCAGCTCCTCCATCACATCATAAATCCTGTCCACGCCAAAGGAGATTCCTACACCCGGTATGTTGGGAACTCCGAACAATCCTGTAAGATCATCATACCTGCCACCGCCCCCGATGGAACCCATTTTAACGGTAGCCGGGGCTTTTACTTCAAAAATGATCCCTGTATAATAATTCAGTCCGCGGGCCAATGTAAAATCAATGGAAAGGTTCACCGCCTGCGAGGGGTCAGCAGCATGATGATTCACTAAGAAGCTGAGTTCTTCAAGGCCTTCCTTTGCCAACTGGTTATTACCGAGCAACCGTCTTATAGCCATTAGCTTTTGTTCATTGCTCCCCTCAATTTGGAGGTAGCTCCGGATGAGGGAAATTTTTTCTTCATCAAGACCTTTTTGCGCCAGTTCCTCCTGCACTTTTTCGAGGCCGATCTTATCCAGTTTGTCAATGGCCACTGTTATGTCCATCATCCTTTCTGCGCTTCCGCACTGTTCTGCCAGCGCGGCAAGTATTTTCCTGGAATTGATCCTGAGATCATAATCTTTAATGCCCAATCTTGTAAAAACATCGTGATAGAGATTCACCAGTTCCAGTTCATTCAGCAGTGAACGGCTGCCTACGATATCGGCATCGCACTGGTAAAATTCACGGTAGCGTCCTTTCTGCGGCCTGTCTGCCCGCCACACGGGTTGCATCTGGTAACGCCTGAAAGGAAAATTGATCTGGCCATGGTTCATGGCAACATACCGGGCAAAGGGAATCGTAAGGTCATACTTCAGTGCACGCTCGGTAAGCTCTTTGGTGTTTTTGCCTTGAAGCAGTTTTTCAAAACCCGCTCTCGCCTGTTCATGTTTTTCCGGCTGGCTCAAACCATTGTTCAGGATCTTGAAGATCAGTTTATCACCTTCCTCACCATATTTACCCATGAGGGTTTCCAGGTTTTCCATGGCCGGTGTCTCCAGTGGCTGGAAGCCGTACAGTTCAAACACGGAGCGGATATGATGGAAGATGAACTGCCTTTTTTGCACCACTATGGGTCCGAAATCACGTGTGCCTTGTGGGATAGATGGTTTGGCCATTCAATAAAAATTAAAGTATAAATGTAGTGGAACTTAACGGGCGGCTCCTTCGGCCTTTGCGTATTTGTTGATGATAGCATCACAGGTCTGGTCGATCAGCGCATATACTTCATGGTAACCCGGTTCTGTTCCATACCAGGGATCGGGCACGGAGAGATGCTGACCGGGATGAAGTTCATTCAGGAAAAGATCCACTTTGGATGCATCATATTTATCCTTTGCA
>CAYWSQ010000182.1:0-8090 GCA_964460925.1 uncultured Flavisolibacter sp.
CACAAATGGATAGAACAATACTGCAGCATCTGCCAGCGCTTCCCAGTTGGCATCCCATCTTTTGGCATAAGCCTCAAAGCTGTTGCCATACAATGCCTGGGATGAGGGTGATAATTCTTCATAGGCCTCACGTGTGGGTGTTGCATTATAAAGCACATGAAACTCCGGACCGCCTGGTACTTTTTTGATGATATGTTTATAGTCGGGGTCTGCGGCCCATGCAAAATCATGCACGTTGGGAGCAACAAAATGCCATTGCAGTTTATCGCCGGTAACAGCCGGTGGTTTTTTTCCCTTAGCCTCATAGCCAAAGCCTACAGTATTCGGATTCTGCAGCACGCCGCTTCCGCCCAATGCATATTTTTTATTGATATTGATCTTCACATCAAAATCTCCCCATACACCATAAAATTCACGGGCAACATAAGGATTGGGATGCCAGCCTTCCACATCATATTCTGAGAGTTTGGGATACCATTGTGTCATGGTATAACGGATACCAGTAGCCGGGTTATCCCGCCCGCTCCTGCGCACCTGCAGGGGCACCTGCGAAGTCCATTCCAGTTCCAGGTTCACCTTGCTGCGGGGCAGGATGGGCCTGTCAAGCACCACTTCGAGGATGGTCTCGTGCATTTTCATTTCCTGGTTTCTTCCATTCAGTTTTACATAAGAAACTTTCTGGTAGCCGATCTCATTTTCTTTCAAATGGAGAATGCGGTCTTCCACGCGGCCATCCCAGTCGGGCAGTTCATTGCCATACTGGTCGCGCAGGACGGAGATGCCACCCTGCCTCCTGCTTCTCACATCCATCATGCTGTTTGGCTGGAATGCATTCCAGTAAAGATGGTAGAAGATACGGTGAAGCGTGTCAGGTGAATTATTGCTGTAAACAATTGTTTGTTTTCCTGAAAGTTTGTTGGTGTTCACATCCATGTCAACCACCATGGTGTATTTCGCATGCTGCTGCCAGCGGTCTGGCTGGGCGGCGGCGGTCAATACAATAAATGATAACAATACCGGGAGAAATATTTTTTTCATGTGCAGGGGATATTATGAGCGAATAAGATCAGAGCGTAAGGCTTTCCTTGACCAGCCTTCCATTCTTTTCAAAAAAGAGATTTTTTTTCTGCAGTTCGTTCTTTTCAATTTTTACACGGTAACGCTCCGTGTTACCGGGCATGAATATGATGGCTGCTTCAGTGACCTTCCATTCACCATCAGCATATTTGCTTTTTTTGAAACCTTCATGTATTTCAGACGGTATTTCTTCATAACCGGTTGCCTTCTCCGTTTCCTTCCAGGTACCGTCATTACTGTACCGGGCTATCATTTTGATGCTGTCCTGGAGAAAGTAAACGGTTACACCTTTTAACTGGTCTTTGTATTCGACCTGTATAGCCTGGGGATACTGTTTGCTGAAAGCTGTGGTCACTTCCGCCGGTATCCGGCGCACCTGCGCATCTGCCAGCAGTGAAAAAAACATCATGACCAGGGCCAGTCCGGCAATTCTTATCATTCGGTGTATGGTTTGATAAAGCCCATCAAATTTGATGCGCGAAAATACAAAGCTCTTATGCTTTTCCCTGCAATACGATCACGATCTCACCTTTAACAGTTTTTTGTTGGAAATAGTCGTGCACTTCCTGCAGGCTGCCTCTTGCTGTTTCCTCGAACATCTTGGTTAGCTCACGGCTTACACTGCACATGCGCTCAGCCCCAAAATACGCAATCAGGTCTTCAAGTGTTTTTACCAGCCTTAAAGGTGATTCATAAAATATCATCGTCCGCTCTTCTTCGGCCAGTTTTGTAAAAAGGGTATGCCTGCCTTTTTTCAGGGGAGGGAACCCTTCAAACACGAAACGGTTGGTGGTTAGTCCGCTGTTGACCAGCGCCGGCACAAAAGCTGTAGCGCCCGGCAGGGTCTCCACTTTAACCTGGTTCTTGATACATTCCCGTACAAGCAGGAAGGCCGGGTCGGAGATCCCGGGAGTACCGGCATCCGTGATCAGCGCCATGGTCTTGCCATCCAGCAACTGGTCTACCAGGTGCTGAAGTATTTTATGCTCATTATGCTGGTGGTAAGGAGATAGCGGCTTCTGGATCTTGTAATGATTCAGCAGTTTGGCTGAAGTTCTTGTATCCTCCGCCAGGATCACATCCACATCAGCCAGCACTTCGAGTGCACGAAGTGTTATGTCCTTTAGGTTGCCTATGGGCGTGGGAACTAAATAGAGCATGGTGTTGGTCAGGAATGCAGTGTTAAGTCAAAAGTCAAAATTCAAAAAAGTGCGTATTACCGAGAATGGATATTTGAAATTCATTTCCTGAAACAGCCGTTGTTAAAAATGAACTGCACTAAAGCTTCATCCTTCGCTGAAGTTTGCGCCTTCATTTAAGCTCCAACGCACACAGTCGGCTGACCATGTCAGCGCTCACGGTCTGCTGGAAAAGCATTCACGATTCACCATTCACCCCACCTCCGCTAAAGCTATGGCGGGCGCAGCATTCACCATTTCACCCCACCGTTATCTCAAAATATTCCATCACCGGGTTAGCCAGGAGTTTTTTGCTGGCTTCTTCAGCCACTTTGCGGGCTGCCGCTTCATCTGCCGCTTCGATCTGGAGACTGATGTTTTTTCCAACCCTCACATCTTCCACATTCCTGAAACCAAGATTGCCCAAGCCGGAGATCACTGCCTTACCCTGCGGGTCGAGCAATTCTTTCAATGGCATAACTTTCACCTGGACGTTAAACTTCATGTTGAATAAATTTTCGCAAACCTAAGTAAATGTTTGACGTGTTAAATGATGCTGCTATACTGTGAGATCCAATGTTTCCTTTGCAGGGGGATCTTTTTCCCTGTTCAGCGAAGAAAAAATGATATACAAAACAAATATCACCGGAACAGCAAACCATTCTAGCAGTATGATACAGATTACAGCCAGGATGAGAAACAGGTATTTGATCATGTTGTTCCTGAAACTGTAATCCCTGAATTTCATTGCCATAAAAGGAATATTGCTCACCATCAGGAAACTCACAAGAAGGATCACCCCGTAAAGGAACCATGGGTTGGAGAACAGGGCCTGCAGTCCAAAATATTCATACCAGATGATCAAAGGAAATGAAGCGATGAGCAATCCACCGGCCGGTGATGGAACTCCCCTGAAGCCATAGGACTGGTTGGTGCTGATATTAAATTTGGCAAGCCTCCATGCAACAGCGCAGGCGAAAATGAATGCCGGAAGCAAGGCCCACACAGAAACATCAAGCCCGTTTTCTTCCCTTGCATAACCCATGCGCAGCAACTGGTAAAGGATCATTGAAGGGGCTACACCAAAACTTACCATATCACTTAAAGAATCTAACTGTTCGCCCATACTGCTGGTTGCTTTGAACAGCCTTGCGAGAAATCCATCCAGGAAATCAACTACAGCCGCTGCGATAATAAAATATACAGCCAGGTAAATATTTTCAGGCAGAAACTGGTTCACAGGGATCCCGTTCTGGTCAAGGGGTGCAATGGTCTCGTTGGTCTGCAGGATCAATACAATAGCGATACAGCCAAAAACGAGGTTGAGCAGGGTAAAAAAATTAGGAATATTTCTGAAGATCGGCATACTTAAAAATAATTTCAATGAATGATCGGTCATCAGGATTTCATGGCTGCTTCAATTTCTTCCACTGTAATGGGAATGCCTTTGAACAGGTCAATATGCCCGCGTTTAGTAAGCCAGATATTATTCTCGATGCGGATGCCCATTTGTTCTTCTTCTATGTAAATGCCCGGTTCCACGGTGAACAGCATTCCTTCCTTTACAGGTTCGGTACGAGTACCGAGGTCGTGCACATCCAGCCCGAGATGATGCGAGATGCCATGATACAGGTATTTGCGGTAAGCCCTGTTTTCAGGATCCTCATTCTTTACATCAGATTTTTTGAGCAGGCCTATTTTCAGGAATTGCTGGGTGGCTTCCTCCCCTACTTTTTCTGTATAATCAACTATAGAGATGCCCGGCTTCAATATGGATTTTGCATAATCGTGCAAATGAAGGCAGGCATTATAGACAGTCTTTTGCCTGCGGGTAAATTTTCCATTAACTGGAATGGTACGCGTAAGGTCAGCATTGTAGCCACCATAGGAAGCGCCGAAATCCATCAGCAATAATTCTCCATCCTTACATTCCTGGTTGTTGCTCACGTAATGAAGGGTGCGGGCACGGTCGCCGCTGGCAATGATACTGCCATAGGCTTCCCCGTCCGAACGCTGGCTGAGAAAAGAATGCACGATCTCGGCGTGCACCTCGTATTCCATCACGCCGGGCTTCACAAATTTCATCACTCTCTTGAAGGCGTTATGGGTGATGTCGATGGCCTGTTTGGTTACCTCTATCTCGTATTCAGTTTTGATGCCCCTCAGTTCCTTCATGATTTTTGCAGCCCGGTCGTACTGGTGAAGTGGATAGCGGGATCTCATTTCATCTACAAAACGATAGTCTCTTGTCCTGACCAGGCTGGCTTTACGGTCATTTTCATTTGTATCAAGATAGATGGTATCAGCAAGGTGAATCCAGGGCTGCAGCAATCCGTCCAGGCTATCGAGCCATACGATGGTCTCAATCCCGCTGATCTCAGTGGCCTCGTTACGGCGGAGCCGGCGGCCATCCCATTTTTCTTTGAGTTCATTGGGCCTTACCAGCACCAGCACTTCCCTGTATTTAGGATCGGGGTTATCGGGAAAAAGGATCACCATGGAATCTTCCTGTGAAATACCGATGAGCCAGTAGAGGTCGCTGTTCTGTTTGAAAGGATAAAGCGCATCTGCATTGCTCGGCACCTCGTCATTGCTAACAAAAATGGCAATAGAACCGGGTTTCATGCGTTCTATGAAACGTTTGCGATTGGTGGTAAAGATTGCTGGGTTCAGTGGGAGATTTTTCATTGTTTCCTTTTATCTAACGGGCAAAGTAACCGAAATGATGAAATTACAGGACAATTATTATTTGAGGTACAATGTTTTAATAATGTGTATCCCCTACACGTGATAACGGCCCAAAAATTTTTATGACTTACCTTTGCATTCTAACAAAAAACGATTGCTTCTTATGTCAGTACCTACAATTGCGCTCTCCACGGAGGGCCTGGTGAACATTGGCCTAAAACATACCGAAAGTATTCATTACCAGTCCACTCCTGATGAGCTGGTACAGGATACCCTCCGATTGGGAGAAGGGGTTTTAACCGATTCAGGCGCTCTTTCCATTGTTACGGGTGAATTTACCGGGCGGTCACCCAGGGACAAATTCACTGTTAAAGATGAAGTCACCACCTCCACAGTCCACTGGAACGAATTCAACCTTCCTATTGAAGAAAAGTATTATCACATCATCCATAAAAAGATCACGGATTATCTCAGTAGCCAGCCCGAGTTATGGGTGAGGGACTGCTATGCCTGTGCGGATCCGCGTTACCGCCTCAATATCAGGCTGGTAACCGAAAAGCCCTGGACCAATTTATTCGGATACAATATGTTCCTGCGCCCTGAAGAAGAGGAGCTGGAAGATTTCCAGCCCGAATGGCATGTGATCTCTGCCCCGGGCCTGAAGCTCGAACCAAAGGAATGTGGCACCCGCCAGCACAATGCCGCGGTGGTTTCGTTCAAACACAAAACCATTCTCATTGCTGGCAGTGGTTATACCGGCGAGACCAAAAAAGGCATTTTTACCATCCTCAATTACATCCTGCCTCATGAAAAAAATGTACTGAGCATGCATTGTTCAGCCAATATGGGTGAGGACGGAGATACTGCAATTTTCTTCGGACTGAGCGGTACAGGTAAAACCACGTTGAGTGCAGACCCCAAACGTAAACTGATTGGGGATGATGAACACGGCTGGACTGAGGACAACGTATTCAATTTTGAAGGAGGATGTTACGCGAAGCTGATCAATCTTTCACCACAGAATGAACCGGAGATCTATAATGCCATACGTCCCGGCGCCATTGTGGAGAATGTGAAATTTATACCTGGAACCAACCAGATCAATTTTGAAGACGGGAGCATCACGGAAAATACAAGGGTAGCCTACCCGCTTCATTTTATCAGCAATGCCATGGAGCCTTCCATTGGTAACATACCGGGAAATATATTCTTCCTCACCTGTGATGCTTACGGTGTTCTTCCTCCCATTTCCAAACTCACTAAGGGCCAGGCAATGTACCAGTTCATTTCTGGCTACACGGCCAAGGTTGCCGGTACGGAAGCCGGGGTTACAGAACCCAAACCAACCTTCAGTGCCTGCTTTGGAGCTCCGTTCTTACCACTACATCCCGGCAGGTATGCAGAGATGCTGGGTAAAAAAATGGAAGCGCACAACGTGAATGTATGGTTGATCAATACCGGCTGGACAGGTGGTCCTTATGGTGTGGGTCACAGGATGAAATTATCCCTCACACGTGCCATGATCTCCGCAGCGCTGGAAGGAAAACTGGAAGATGTGGAAACCGTGAATGATCCCATTTTCGGAATGGCCATTCCCAAAGAGGTTCCAGGTGTTCCGGTGGAAGTGCTTACCCCCAGAAACACATGGAGTGATAAGGAGGCTTATGATGAAAAAGCAAAATTCCTTGCACAATTGTTCATAAAGAATTTTGAGAAGTATGCCAGTGGTGTTTCTGAGGAAATCAGGAATGCTGCTCCAAAAGCTTAGATCTGACGATCACTACATACCTAAGGCTGCCTCGTGCAGCCTTTTTTATTTCTTGGAAAAACGTATGAAGTTGCGGTTGCCTTCAGCAGTGTAAAAAAGGCTCGGGTTACCCGATGGTGATTTTTCTGATGCCACGTGAATGGTATTTGTCTTTTCCAGCCTCCATATTCTTGCCGGGAGGTAATGAACAAACCACTCATTTGAAAAAATCTCAATCGTATTGATACCAGGTGTAGTCTTTGCGGGTCGGGGCTCCAGGTTCATGAGGATCTGGAGTTTAATATCCGCCGGTAGAGAACCAGTAAATGTTCCGGATTTTTTTTGAGCAAAGGCCTCGAAAGAGATCAAAAGCAAAAAAGCTGTGGCAGAATTCAGAATACTGCCTTTTGAAGGGAACTTACCCGGGGTAATGCTTTTACAGGTCATAGGATGCGTGTTTCAAAGGTTCGGATAGGCCGGCGTGCCAGAACGCTTACAAGATACTCGTGATTAGCCTGAATTGCAAAGATTCACCAGTTCAATTTCAGGGATGGTGTACCATTAGCCTCCAATTTATAAATCACCATATAATCCAGTAGGAGAGAATAAGAAAGATGCAGGTTTGGTTAAGGAAATTTACTTAAACCTGTTAGTAATTTTCCACGGAATAATTCTTCACCCTTTAATGCCCCGGCAAGATCCCTGGAGCTCATTCATCTAACAAATATGACCTTTCGTCTTTTATTAATACGTTTTTAGATTTTTATAACGGGGATAGCCGCCGGAGTTTTTTATTTTTATTTAACCAGGATGGATTGAACCATTGATAATTTTTTTCATCCTAAAACCGTTAGATCAACACTATGAATATCTTCCACCAATTAGCCGTTTCCGTACTGGCACTGGGCCTTTCGGGAATCCCCGCTCCTGCCGCGGAAGCCGTACATTTTACCAATACTGAAATTGCTGACACCTACAGGGAACCGAATGATATCATACCCTGGTCGACAAAGAGACTGGGCTGGGAAGATTTTTTATGTGAACCTAAAAAAGGTACCGAAGCGGTAGCTTCCACCAGCACTTCGCTGGGCATTGCCTACCAGATGCAGGGTGGACGCCTTTCTTATGATATCACCTGCCATTTCTCAAAAACTAAATCCTGGGGCCTGATGAAGACCGACTACATCCTGGCCCATGAACAGGGACATTTTGATATTACCGAGATCTTCGCCCGCAAACTCAACGAAGCGCTCCAGAACTACGATTTCAATAAAAGGACTTTCAAAAACGATATCAGTGAGATCTATCAGTCCATCGTAAAGCAGAAAGAAGAATTCCAGAAAATGTATGATGGTGAAACGGACCACAGCCGTAAAAGGAAAGCACAATATGAATGGCTG
>CAYWSQ010000183.1:0-8056 GCA_964460925.1 uncultured Flavisolibacter sp.
CTCCCGGTAACCATTACCATGGAGGAATGGATGCGCCGCATGAAAGATATGGCACGCATGGGCGGTGGCGGCATGCAGTTCTATGGTGCTTTGCCTGATAATTATAAGGTTGCGATTAACGGCAACCACCCCTTAATCACAAAAATCTTGGGAGCAGAGGGTGAACAACAGACGGCGCTGGCGAAGCAGGCTTATGATCTTGCACTGCTTTCACAGGGCATGCTGAAGGGCAGCGAGCTGACAGCTTTTGTACAAAGAAGTGTAAACCTGATCTGAAAAATATTGAAATGATCAACCCCGCAGAATTAAGATTAGGCAATCTTGTATTATTCAAAACAGGCACCAGGATTATCCCGGTGCCTGTTGATTTTTCGCACCTGGAAATGATGGGCAAAGATCTTTCTGTTTTCTTCCCGGTGATGCTAAAGCCTGAATGGTTTGAAAAAGCTGGTTTTATTGAGAATAAAAAATATGCGCTGCTGCCGGACGCTCGTGAATTTATTTGTACGCTGCCTGTGCAGGGTAACCAGCAGAACGAGATTTACGGGTATATGAAAAATAATATGGAATGTTTTGCCCGTGCAGTAGTGAATAAAGTTCCTGTCAGTACCAATGTTTTTCATGTACATGGATTGCAGAATCTATATTATGCTTTAACAGGGAAAGAACTTGTTATCAAATAAAAGAAAGAAGTCAGGAGACTATAAGTAGTGTTTGATATCCAGGCCCCTCTCTCTCTTCCTGTTTCTGTTTCTGTTTCTGTTTCTGTTTCACTTTCCTGGCGGTGAAAAAAACTCAACCTAAATATTTGTATACCTGTTTCCTGTAAGTCTCCAGTTCTTCAAGTGTTGTCATTTCATCAAAGGGTTCAGCAAGCCCGGAAGAAGATTTTCTTACCAGTTTCACACTTTCTCCATTTACAATGGTTGACTGGGCTCTTTCGAAGATCTTATCCAGAGCCATGGTATCGTTGAGGTTTTGCAGTTCCTCTATTTTGGAAACATTAATTACGTACTCCTTCATGCATTTGAATTTACCAACTGCCACCCGCGCCGCCCCCACCGAAGCTGCCACCGCCGAAGCCACCAAAGCCTCCGCCGCCACCGCCACCGAAGCCGCCTCCTCCACCGCCGCCAAAGCCGCCAGGGAAAATAACCGGTCCGCCGAAACCGCGGTAACCTCTTCTTGACATATAACCGCCACCACGGTTGCCACCACCAAACATACCCATGATGATAATAAAGATGACGATACCTACAATGATCTTACCTAGGCTGAGGCCCCGTCCCCCGCTGTTCCTGTCGCGGTAACCTTCCGGTGCTTTGTATTCTCCGGCAGCCGCCTGGATCAGGGCATCTGTGGCCTCATCGAAGGCACGGAAATAATCCCCCGACCTGAGATTCGGTACCATATGATGATCAGAGATATAACCGGCAAGGCCATCAGGTATCGCACCTTCAAGTCCACGCCCGACAGCAATAAAGGCCGATCGTTTTTCGGTATCTGTATTACGGCCCATAGATACGAGGATCACAATCCCATTATCGAAAGCTGCCCCGCCGACCCCCCAGCTTTCGCCGAGTTCCGTGGCATATTCAACCGGTTCGAGGCCTCCAAGATGGTCAACGATCACAATTACGATCTGGCTGGATGTAGTATCATCAAACCTCCTCAGTTTAGATTCGAGCGCCTGTACCTGCTCCGGTAAAAGGATTTTCGAATAATCGTTTACAAGCTGGTTGGGCTTATTCTTAATGGGATCGGTCTGTCCGAAGACCGGCAGGAACGCGAACAGGGTTATGATCAGGAGAAGTTTCTTCATTTACCTGCCAAATACAATTTCATCCGGTAATTCGTTTCTGTCTGTAGTACTGTCATATGGAAAATAGTGATGCAGCGCTTCTCCCAGGTCTTTGATCACTTCACAAAGCCCGTCTTTGAGATGATGCTGCCTGAAATGAAGCAGCATTTTGCGGATCTCCTTCTCCCAGTATTCATTACCTACTTTTTCATGAATGCCGCTGTCGCCAAGTATGGCTGCCTGGTGGTCATCGGTGGCTACATAAATAAGAACGGCATTCCTCATTTCCGTTTTATCCATGCCCATAGATAGAAAAACTTCCCTGGCCCGGTCCATGGCATCTACGTATTTGCATTTGCTTTCCACAAACAGGCGGATTTCACCACTCGTTCTTTGTTCAGCAATGCGGATCGTATCCACCAACTGGGCTTTTTCCTCAATGGAGAAAAACTCCTTTTGCTTTTGCCAGGGAAACAATTTCATTATCGGCGGTTTGTATCTGGAACTGGTGTAGTTGCCGGAGCCGGTGTATTAGCTGAAGGGAAATTCACCTTTGGTGCTTCCTGCGCTTCTGCACTGGCGGCAAATGGCGGACGAACTGCAAAACCAAACATGCCCGCTACCAGGTTCACGGGGAAGGAACGGACCTTGCGGTTGTAAACATTCACCACATCATTAAAAAGATTTCTTTCCCTGTTGATACGGTTCTCAGTACCGGAGAGTTCAAACTGCAGGTTACGGAAACCTTCATTGGCCCTGAGCGTAGGATAATTTTCTGTGACCATCAGTAAACGGCCCAAAGCCTGGCTCAACTGGCCCTGAGCAGCCTGGAACTCTGCGAGCTGTTCAGGTGTAACCTTGCTTGGATCAACCGTTACCGCAGTAGCTCTTGCCCTTGCACTGGTTACATCATTAAGTGTTCCTCTTTCAAAATTTGCTTCACCCTGCACGGTAGCTACCAGGTTAGGAATAAGATCAGCCCTTCTCTGGTAAGCGCTTTGAACATTACCCCAAGCATTCTTTACATTTTCATCCTCGGTTACAAGACCGTTATATTGACTACATCCCCAAAATCCAAAGATCACCAGGATACCCAGTACAACCAGGAGTGTGAGATTACCACGCTTCATGTTTTTAGTTTTATTGTTTTATCTAAATTACCCTATTTAATAAGTCAGGGGCAAACATTCTCATCAATTATTATTCCATTGGTCATGGAAGGGGTACAGGAAGACAAAATGTCGCCCTCCTTTTATTTCTGCAAAGCCGCGATGCCTGGCAATTCCTTGCCTTCAAAATATTCCAGCATAGCACCGCCGCCCGTGGAAACATAACTAACCTGGTCGGCATAACCGAACTGGTTAACCGCGGCTACACTATCGCCACCGCCTACCAGGGTAAAAGCTCCTTTAGCAGTTGCTTCAGCCACCGCTTTCGCCACGCATTTGGTTCCGGTCTGGAAGTTCTCCATTTCAAAAACTCCCATGGGTCCATTCCATAAAATGGTCTTCGAATCATGAATGACCTTGGTGAAAGTTTCGCAGGCCATCTGGCCTATGTCAAGCCCCATCCAGCCATCAGGGATATTATTGCTTAATGCAGATGAAACTTCGGCATCAGCCGCAAAGCGGTCAGCAATGATGGAATCGTTGGGAAGGTGAATGCAGACACCCTTTGCCTCTGCTTTTTTGAGCAGTTCTTTAGCAGTGCTGATCCTGTCCTCTTCCACCAGTGAATTGCCTACCTGTCCGTCCATGGCCTTATAAAAAGTATAAGCCATGCCGCCGCCGATGATGATATCAGTTGCGCGGTTGAGCAGGTTCTCAATGATCATGATCTTATCTGACACTTTCGCTCCACCAATAATTGCCGTGAAAGGTTTTTCAGCGCTGTGCAATACTTTCTCTGCACTCTTCACCTCCCCTTCCATTACGAGACCAAACATTTTATTTTCACTGGTAAAGAACTGGGCAATGATGGCGGTGGAAGCATGTGCCCGGTGCGCTGTTCCAAAAGCATCATTCACATAAATATCTCCCAGCTTTGAAAGTTTCTCCGCGAAATCTTTATCCCCTTTTTCCTCCTGCTTGTAAAAGCGAAGATTCTCCAGCAACAATACCTGCCCGGCCTTCAACTGTTTTGATCTTTCAATGGCTTCCTCACCAATGCAGTCATTAGCAAACTGCACTTCTGTTCCCAGTAATTCTGAAAGATGCGCTACCAGGTGTTTGAGGGAATATTTGTTCTCAGGACCATTTTTTGGACGACCAAAATGCGACATCAGGATCACGCTTCCACCATCACCAAGGATCTTTTTGACAGTAGGAATGGCAGCACGCATCCTGGTATCGTCTGTGATATTAAAACTATCATCGAGTGGTACATTGAAATCAACCCTTATCAAAACTTTTTTGTCTTTAAAATTCGTTTCCCTGAACTGGCTCATGATTCTGATATTTTTTGAATGGTTAAAGGTAGGGGAAAAGAGCTACTGGCTTTGAGCTGCTAGCTGCGAGAATGTGAACTAAAGAACGAAGATTCCCAGTATTTCGAAGAAGTTGGAATGTCCATCGAAATCCCGACCCGAAGTCTTGCAGCTTAGTGCTTGCAGCTTGCAGCTAAAAAAAGGCCTTCCGGCCTTTTTTTTATTTGCTGATCAGTTTTGCGAAGTATTCGACCGTGCGAACAAGCTGGGATACATAACTCATCTCGTTGTCGTACCAGCTTACGGTTTTCACCAGTTGCTGGTCGCCTACCGTCATCACCTTGGTTTGTGTGGCATCGAACAAAGAACCGTATTGCATGCCGATGATATCGGTGCTCACCAGTTCATCTTCGGTGTATCCATAACTTTCGTTGGCAGCAGCTTTCATTGCGGCATTCACTTCTTCCAGTGTCACTTTTTTCTGAAGCACGGTAGTGAGTTCAGTGAGGGAACCTGTGATGGTTGGTACACGCTGGGCACTTCCATCAAGTTTTCCTTTCAGTTCCGGCAATACCAGCCCGATGGCTTTAGCAGCACCGGTACTGTTGGGAACGATATTCTGTGCGGCAGCACGGGCACGGCGCAGATCACCTTTGGGATGCGGTGCATCGAGGGTGTTCTGATCGTTCGTATAGGCATGAATGGTAGTCATAAATCCTGCAACAATGCCATACTCATCGTTCAGAACTTTTGCCATGGGAGCAAGACAGTTGGTTGTGCAGGAAGCGCAACTGATGATGGTCTCGGAACCATCCAGGATATTATGGTTTACATTGAATACAACTGTTTTGAGATCACCGGTAGCAGGTGCAGAGATCACCACTCTTTTCGCGCCGGCTTTTAAATGGGCTTCGGCCTTGGTTTTGTCGGTAAAGAAACCGGTACATTCCAGTACCACATCCACCTGGTGTTCACCCCAGGGGATCTGGGCAGGGTCTTTCTGTGCGTAGATCCTGATCTCATCACCATTGACACTGATGGAGTTTTCGGTTGCCTTTACATCCTGGTTAAAACGTCCCTGAGCGGAATCATATTTCAGGAGATGGGCTAGAACCTGTGGACTGGTGAGGTCATTGATAGCAACAACATCAATTCCTTTCATATCATGGATCTGGCGGAACACCAGGCGGCCGATTCTTCCGAATCCGTTTATGGCAACTTTAATTGTACTCATGTCTGATCTGATTTAATTTTTGAAATGCGGGGCGAAGGTACGATATGGCGGGAAGAAAGCCAATGGCTTTTAGCTAATGGATATTGGCCGCTGACCTTCCACAACATTTTTGTATTGCTCAATATCAACCGCTTTTTCACTCCTGGCAATCACCACCGTAGCCACGGTATTACCGATCATATTGGTGATGGCCCGGCCCTCGCTCATGAAACGGTCCACACCCACCAGCAGCGCCAGTCCTTCCACCGGCACCACTTTCATAGCGGTAAGCGTTGAAGTAAGTACCAGGAAACCACTGCCGGTAACACCTGCCGCACCCTTGCTGGTGATAAGCAGGATACCCAGTATCATGAGCTGTTGCTCCCAGCTTAGGGGTACGTTATACACCTGGGCAATGAAAATAAAAGCCATGCTCAGGTAAATGGTGGTCCCATCAAGATTGAAACTGTAACCCGTAGGGATCACGAGGCCTACCACCGATCTTTCGCAGCCGGCCGCTTCAAGTTTCTGGATCAGGTTGGGCAGAACAGTTTCACTGCTGCTGGCGCCCAGCACAATGAGTATTTCGGCTTTGATATATCCCAGCAGTTTCCAGAGACTGAAACCATAGAAGCGCATGATGAGGTAAAGGATCACAAAAATGAAAAGCAGGGAGGTGATGTAAAATGTGATCATCAGCTTACCCAGTAAAAAAAGGCTACCCAGTCCATATTTTCCAATTGTGAAAGCCATTCCGCCAAAGGCGCCAATTGGACTAAGCCTGATAATAATCTTCAGTACATTAAATAGCGCACGGTTCAATTGTTCAAACATACTTACGATCCCCCTACCGGCGCCACCCATCATCCTGAGACCAAAACTGAAGAGGATACCAAAGAACAGCACCTGGATGATATCACCTTTGGCAAAGGCACCCACAATGTTTTCAGGCACCAGCTCTGAAATGAACTGCTGCCAGCTAAAAGATTTACCTGCCGTGAATTGCGTGATGTCGGCCTGGAACTTCGAAGGATCCACTCCTGAACCCGGTTTTACCCAGTTAGCCACTAACAGCCCGATCACAAGCGCGATAGTGGTGACCACCTCAAAATAAATGAGGGCCTTCCCTCCAACCCTCCCGATCTTTTTTAGATCACCCGCACCAACGATGCCCAGAACAACGGTGAAAAAAATCACCGGAGCGATCATCATTTTGATCATGCGGATAAAAATGTCGCTGATCAATTTTGCCGTTTCATAAAACTGCGGGAAGAATAGGCCAACCAACACACCGGCAATGATGCCGATGATGACCTGTATGTAAAGGACTTTCAGGTATTTCATCCGGTTTCAATATTACAGCTTTAGACTGATGAAAATCATCCGGATCTCTTATCCTCCTCAGTAAAAACAGGAGGATAGTTCTGCAATTTTGTTCCAGCGAAAAGAAATACTGGCAAGCAACGGCATACTCTCAACGCCTGTGACGTTGTTAAGACAGCTCCGGGAACGTGGACCCGCTACGCTGTAATGGCATCGAAAGGTTTGGATAATTGATTCTGATGCCGCCAGAGTGATTCTGGTAGCTGTTTCATGTGTTAATGGAAAAGGGCCTTATCGAGGGGCCCTTTTTTATCAGGGGTTATTCAACATCCAGTTGTGAAGTTTCTCCACATCTTCCTTCAAAAACAAGCGCGTGCCTGTATTCATGGTTGCTGCCGTACCACAGGCCACACCAAAACGCACGGCGGTTTCCATATCAGCTCCTTTCTGCAACTGGTACACAATGCCAGCCACCATGCTGTCGCCGGCTCCTACCGTACTCTGTTTTTTTACGGTGGGTGCATTAAACTTTTTCTTTTCTTTTCCTGTTACCAGCAAGGCACCGGATGGACCCATTGATACTACGATCACCTGGCAGCGTCCCTGCTGCAAAACTTTTTCCGCCGCAGTTTCAATTTCTGGAAGGTCCAGCCAGTCCTTCCCAACCAGCGTTCCCAGTTCCGTAAGATTTGGTTTGAGAAGATAGACGCCTTCTTCAACGGCCTGCTGCAAAGGTTTCCCGGATGTGTCTGCAATGAATCGAAAGTTTTTATCGTGCGCGAATTTCGCCAGTTCGGCAGGAAATGAATCCGGCACACCGGGTGGCAGGCTGCCGCTCATCACCAGGTAGGTGATCTTAGGTGCAAGCTGGTCAAGCACCGACCTGCAATGGTCAAGATCTTTTCCCGTTAACGATGCACCGGGCATCACAAAACGAAATTGTTTATTGGTGGAAAGTTCCCTTGCCACAAAATTCTCTCGGGTCTCACCAGCAAGCGGGATGGTTTGAAATGGAATGCCGGCTTCTTCAAGCAATGATTCTATTTTACGTCCGTTCATGCCACCGGAAGGGAAAATGGACAGGGCCTCCCCACCCAGTGTTTTAATGGCCTTGCTGATATTGATACCCCCTCCCCCGGCCTCGGTCTTCATTTCCGCACAACGCATTTTTTTCTCAGGAATCAAACGGTCCATTTCTGTGCTCTTGTCAAGAGCAGGATTGAGTGTGAGTGTAACGATCATGCGTATGTGTTTTTATATAAAAATTTTACCCGCCCTGTGTATTCAGGCAATA
>CAYWSQ010000184.1:0-8022 GCA_964460925.1 uncultured Flavisolibacter sp.
CACCTATACATCTGGAATTTCCAGGCCATCAACAACCTGCTGCTTACTGCAGGTTTCGAAATCCTGGAAAACAAATACATCAGGGGTGCCGGTTATAACAGGTTGCTCCCGCTCGCCAAAATGAACTTTGGCCTTTACCGTACGGCAACAAATGTATTATCCAGGATTTCCGGGATCAAGGAAATGATGGTGGTTGCCCGTAAAAAAGGCTGATCTCTTTTTCCATTGGCATGTAGGAAAGTTAAAGCACCTCTGTTATGCAGGTACTCATTTATTTATTTTGGTTCATACAGATCTGGGTAGCCCTGTACCTGCTGCTGCCTTTTATCCTGACACTGATCTATTTATTTAAAAAATTATTCAGGATCAGGGCTCCTCATGAAGGAATGCCAGAGCTGAATGTTAAGGAACATGATTTTGCCATTATTGTTACAGCTCACCAGGAAATCAAATTCTTGTTTCCCCTGGTTGATTCTGTATTAAAGCAGCATTACCAGCATTACCAGGTTTACGTGGTTGCTGATGATTGTGATATTACAACGCTGAAGTTCTCCGATCCAAGGGTAACGATCCTGAAACCTGAACAGCCTCTCAATGCAAAGATCAAAAGCATTGACTATGCCCTTTCAAAATTTGTAAGGCCTCACGATGCCATGGTAATCCTTGATGCGGACAATCTGATCCACCCTGGTTTCCTGTCAGTGATGAATGGATTTTTCCGCAAAGGGTTCAGGGCAGTTCAGTCTGAATTTAAAGCCAAAAATACGGATAGTGATTACGAACGTATGGATGCCATGGGCGATATGTTCAACTTCTTCCTGGAAAGGGAAATGCGCATGGAACTTGGTATTTCTGCCGCCATCTGGGGCTCGGGTATTACAATGGACACTTCTTTGTATAAACAGGTGGTGTATAAAAATTTCCTGGGAGGATTTGATAAAAAATTGCAGGCGCATATTGTGAGAACAGTTCCGGTGATTGGTTTTGCAAAGGATGCCATTCTTTATGATGAAAAGATCACTTCCGGTAAATCACTCGAAAATCAGCGCACACGCTGGCTCAACGCCCAGTTCAAATACATGTCAGAGAGCTGGAAAGTTTTCCTGCTGGGATGGAAGAAGTTAAACTTCAACCTTGTTTATTTTGGTTTGATCATTCTTCGTCCGCCTTTATTCATGATCATTGGCCTGGGGTTGGTATTTTTTCTTGTCAACCTGTTTTATGCCCCCGCTGTTGCCATAGCCTGGCTGGTTGTGTTTTTCCTTTTCATCACCTCATTCATCGCCATTACATGGATCAAAAGCAGGGATAGCAGGTATTTCAAAACTTTTTTGCGAATGCCTTTATTCTTCATGCGCCAGGTCCTGGCTTTTACCAAAATGAAAAGGGCTAACAAATCCTTTATCAAAACTGAACACAAGAAGGTGGTGTTCATCCAGGAGATCCTGCGCAAATAATTTTAATCCTGGTTCTTTCCTTTCGGCTTTTCCAGTGAAAACAGGTAATGAAAACCATATTTGCCCAGATACCTGTAGGCAAGTATGGGAAGGATGATGCTAAGGAGAAGACTCCCCAAAACCAGGATGTAAACATTGTGAATGTTGAGCAGGTTGGTAGCTAGGATCCTGAAGCCTGCAATGATGAGCAGGTGAAGGATGTAAATATAAACTGAATGCCTCCCGATATTGACCAGCCCGGGAAAAATCTCCTGCATCCTGGCCCACCGGCAGAAAAAATAAAAGAATACGCAGGCAAGTAAAATGATTCCAAGTGATACCGGCATCATTCCAAGACTTTCATTCCCATACTCAAGCCAAAACCACTGCCCGGCCACAAAGAAGGGAAGGAGCAACACAACTGATCTTAGCAATTCAGTTTTTGTTTGCGCCTGGCTGGTGATGAGATTTCGGGAAAGTACCACACCCAGTACCAGGAAAATATAATAATAACAGAGGTCGGATACCAGGCTATACTCTCTCACAAAATGTGATACAAAATGCAGTAGTACACCAAGTGTCAATTGGGCAACAGGAGCGTTGATCCATTTAAAACTTACAAGGTAAAGGCAGGTGGTGGTAAATAATGCCAGCAGATACCACATATGGTCAAGGCTCCTGGGTTGTAGAATAATATCCAGGTAATCCTCTGGTGTGCGTGATGCATTTGTATAGTCTGACATCAGGATCTGTATGCTGATGAACAGGGTAGTCCAGAGCAGGTATGGATAAAGAAGTGTATAGGATTTTTTCCTGAATACTTCACCGGTCTCCCTTTTTATTACCGCCTTGGCGAGAAAGATGCCTGAAAGCATGAAGAAGGCAGGCATCCTGAAATTCACCGTAAATTCCTGTATTTGGTAGAGCCAATCCGGCACTGTAAGGCCAGACCGGTTCAAACCTACCATGGTATGCCTGAAAACAACTAAGATGATCGCGATCCCCCTGGCATAGTCTACCCAGTCAAGCCTCTGCTTGACAGTAGTGGTTCTGGTGGAGATAGTACTGTGAGGTACGGCGATCATAATTGCTGGCGGCGATAGTTTGGCCATGCATAAATAATTATTTTTCATGGCTCTTCAAAGCATAAAAAAAGGTAATCCGCGGATTACCTTTTTCAAAGAGAACGATTTTGATTACTGTTTGACCAATTGTTTGGATTCCGACCAGGTACCAATTGATGTTTTCAGAACATAATTGCCTGCCGCGAGGTCATTGATGTCAAGATAGGTTTGCATAGTTGAGCTGAGCGATTTCTGGAAGCTGAATTCTTTTTTGAGAACGCCGCTTGCGTCATACAGACTCACCTTTACTGTTCCCGTAAGAGAATTAGAGATCTTAAGTACAAATTTATCTGTAACAGGATTCGGGAAGATCTCTGTCTGGCTGGCTTCAGTTGTGGAAACATTCACAGTACTGCTGCTTGAAACAGAAAGTGATCCTTCTTCAGTGATCTTGAAACCATTCAGGTAGGAATAAGTGGCGCTCTTTGTGATATTGATATCTATGCCACCTGAACCATCCGGAGAAATCCCTGAGAAAACAACAGCATTGGTAGTGTTATTATACGTGCTTACCGTTTTACCATTTCCATCGATAGTAAACGTGGTGTTGTTATTGGTATTAGCGCTACGGCTTGCATACAATTCAATAGTGTACTTCTTTGAAGCGTTGAGTCCATTGATGCTGAGCGTTCTGGCCAAACCTGAGTATGATGTGTTGCGCAATACTTCTACAGGTGCCATGGTAGCGCTTGTATACGAATTGGAAGATACATTTTCATTGTGACTGAGTGTAGCGGTTACAGGAGCAGTAGTGCCGTCATTGTATTTCAGCGTACCGGAAGTAACATTTGATTTCCTGTTGCTCATGTTCCAGTTGTTCCACTGCGTATTACTATAAGCCCCGGTACCATTGTAGATGCTTACAAAAACCGACTTGCTTCCGGAAGGTTCCGGGGTTGGCGTAGGTGAAGTGGAATTATTTACTACAATGTTGATATCATCAGTGCCGGTTGCACTGGCATTATCTCTTACGGTAAGACGGAAAACATAGATTCCTGCCACCAGGTTGCTCAATGAAGGATTGGCGATGTTGGCATTGCTCAGGGTATATTGGGAGGGTCCGGAGATCTTTGTCCAGTTGTAAGAAGAGATGCTGCCATCAGAATCAGTACCGGATCCTGAAAGGCCCAGGGAATTGGTTGGCAGCGTGATGGTCCTGTCAGAACCGGCATTAGCAACCGGTGCTACATTAGGTGCGGGAGTAGGACTTGGTGAAGTGGTTGTTCCGCGGGAATATTGCAGGAACCACTCGTACATATTTTTATTGAAGGTGTTGGACCTCCAGTTGGGATCATAGGCTGTGTTCCATGCAGCGCCGGAATGGCCTGCTCCGGGGATACCTGTCCTTACAGCAAGTACGGTAGGTTTTGGAGTGCCGTTATTGATCAGGTTGATGTAATCACCATCTTTACCATAAAATGAATCCTGGTCGCCGCAGATGGCCCAAACCTAACACCATATTTACCACTGATGAAAGGAATGTTGGGGCGCTCTTTTGCACCATTATTCACACCAACAGAACTTACGGGAGTGATAGCTGCGATAGTACTCGTGAATGCGCCATCATTGGTAACGCTAGACCACGTACCCGCACCACCGGCAGAAAGGCCTGTGATGTAGATCCTGTTTGCGTCTATACGGTATCTTTTTTTAACATCCTCCAGGATATATTTTACATGAGTATAGGAATACGACCACCTTGAAGAACTCGGTGCCTGTGGAGATACCACGATAAATTTATAGGTTTTTCCATCAGCGGGATTGCGTGCTTCAGGATTCCATCCATCAGCGATCTTCTTTGGAAGAGCGGTGCTGATCAGGCGGGATAATCCCGAAACACCATCACCCACCTCACCTGAACCGTGAAGGAAAATGATCAGTGGATAAGATTGTGTAGTGGTGTTGTAATCAGTAGGCAACCACGTGAGACCATAGGTCTTGGTGCCGTATGATGTCGTTGGGTACTGATCTACTTTTTGCCGCCCGACGGTGGTCTGGGCAGACGTTTGTACCAAAAGAGCAAGCATTACGAGAACCGTAAGAATGGTGTTTTTCATATTTATTAGATTTTTCTGGTGGCGAGGATTTTCCCCCGTTTGAGAATACCGCGCAGTTTGCGATTATCATGCCAGAAAAAATCTAAAATGCTAAGAAAAACAAAAGAGATGTTGCAGGGTTTGCTTAAGTTTTCCCCAACTCATCAAGGTTTCTGAAAAGCGATGAGTTCTTTTGTTACTAAATATTTGAATGGGAAATAATTTAAATTTTTATCCCGGAGGAAACTGATCTTATTCAGTTTGGTATGACTCTTCCTGAAAATTTGCTTCATCTTGTATTTCTTAAGAAACCCGGTGAGTTTCTGGTGCGTCATATGATTTAGTTCCAGATAATCGGTCAGCAGGTCATGCTTGCCCACTAGTCTTTTATTTCTTTTCTTCAGCATGTTCATCACGTATGCCTTTGGCAGAAATTGTATCCAGGGAATCCTGGTTACCGGCTGTAGATGGGAGGCATGCGGCCCCTCCCAGGGAGGATAGCTGAAGAAAATGATGCCTCCTGGTTTCAGGTTGCGCAGGATCAGGATATCAAGAATATTTTCTATCCAGTTCACATTAATATGTTCGATCACATCATTCAGGAAAATGAAATCGAACTGTTTGTCGAGAGGATTCTCAATGATATTACTAAGATGAAAGCTGACATTGGGTTCAGGATGTCTTTTATGAAACTCCCTGGCTACGGTAATATGGTTCTCATCAATATCCACCGCGTAAACCTTTGCACCGGTTTCTTTTGCAAACCAGATGGACATGTGTCCCATGCCACAGCCGAAATCAAGTATCTCTTTTCCTTTTAAGTCAAAATTGGAACGGATCAGTTCCTTGTCAAGTTTTGAAAAACCGTTTTCAGCATTGAAGTTGGCTTCCGCGTAAGCGATACCTTCCTGTAATTGTTCAATTTCCATAGCAGTAGTAAATGAGCCGAAATATATAAAATATAAGGGATTAATTCAATCCCTGCGTATCCGTAGGTTTAAACGGATTGAATTAGGATTTTGCTGCGGCCTGGTAAATATGTATGGCTTTATAAAGTTCTCCCATGCATTTTTCCCAGGTATGACTCCTGGCAAACCGGATTCTTTCTGCCTGCAGTTCGGGAGTGTTTTCAGCTAATGCCTGTCTTATCAGTTCAGGATATTGCGCGGGGTTATCAGCAAGATAAGTATGTGATGAAAACAGGTTCATGGCCTGGGTTCTTGTGGCTACGGTGGGTTTACCCATGGCGAGGTATTCATCAATCTTCAAAGGATAATTTCCTCTTGTGATCTGGTTGTTGAACTGGGGGTTAATGCATACATCAAATGCATTTACATAGGATGATAGCATATCAAAAGGTTTTCCGCCCAGGAAATGAATATTGGGCAATGCATGTAATTTGCTTTTTGCAAACACATCATCTTCCGGGCCTACCATCACTACATTCCAGTCAGGATTACTTTGAGCAATTACCTCCAGGATTTTTTCATCAAGCCTGGCAGAATCGAGTGCACCGATATAGCCAATGATGGGTCTTTTGAGCCCTTCAATATCTGTAGGAACAGTATAAAGCCTGTAAGGATCAAAATGACCGAGACTGCATCCCTGTCCCATATAATACGCATGCCGGTTATGTTGCGCGCTGTATTCAGTATAATATTCTGAGTTGGTTATAACGATGTCTGATTTTTTCATGAGCTCGGGTTCCAGAACCGAGGTGTGTTTTTTCCAGTAATCATAAGCCTGGAGGTAATCTCTCATATAATAGATGTAAAGATCAGGCTTCATGTATTCCTTCAGGTAGAAACCATTGTAGATGTCATTATCATTCAGCAGGATCACATTGCTGAAACCCATTTCAACGCTGGCTGCATTCAGTTCTTTCGCCAGTCTTTGGTTATTGATGGAATTGATCAGTTTGAAAATGCTCGTGGTAGGCAGCCAGTTCACTGATTCGATTAAAGTGGTAGGATAAAACTCCCAGAGATTTTCATGAACAGGCCTGATGTTTTTTTCCTTATTCCTGATGATATTAATATGATCCACAATTTTTGGATCGGGATTCTTGGAATGGTAAAGCTTCCTTTTTAAAGGGAAATTTACATACAGCACCCTGTTATGTTTACTTAACATGGTGGCGATGTTCTTGGCATTACATCCTGTCGGGAAATACCAGGGCTGCAGCCCCACCATAATGATATCTCTTCCTTTGAGTTCCGGGATTTTCTCTGAACCACTCATGAGATCTGCTTTGTAGGGTACGGTATTCATTGCTTGATTTTTTGAGGGCCCGGGCTTAATGCCCTGCCTGCGGGAATTTCTGGAAAACCGGATTTTGCCTTGATTATTAGAGTGCTACAAATATTAATTTACAAATAACAGTGTAAATCTTATAAAATTTGCATTTAAATTTCCATCTTGGGCCAGATTTGTTCCCGGGCACGTATAGCTGGTAACAATACAACCGGACCACTGGTAAACCAGGCCAAGTTATATCACAAAGCTTTATTTTCTTAGCAAAATTTGAAATTTTACTGCTAAAAAATATGATAAGGATCAGCCACAATGATTTTTATTCTTTGTGAAAGGCATTAAACAGGTACACTATGTTAGCTGAAAAATTGAGAACAGGTAAAGAACGATATAAAAATCTTTGGGCCTACGTAATGTTATTACGTCCGCATCACTGGGCCAAAAACCTTTTTTTATTTCTCCCGCTGTTTTTCTCCGGGCAGATCTTCGACCTGGACAAACTTGCAGCTACTTTTTACGGATTTATAGCGTTTGGGTTTATCGCTTCCAGCATCTACATAATTAATGATTACATGGATGTGGAAAGCGACCGGAAACACCCGGTGAAATCCAAAAGGCCCATTGCAAGCGGGCAGATACCGAAGCCGGCTGCTCTTGCCCTTTTCTTTTTATGCCTGGCGATTGGTGTGTCCATTGCGCTGGTATTGAAAGTGAAATTTTTATTCCTGCTGATGTTGTATTTCAGTATCAATATCGGTTACTCTTTAGGTCTTAAGAACATATCTATACTTGATATCGTGCTTCTTGCTTCAGGCTTTGTGATACGGGTGAAGGCCGGTGGTGTTCTCACCACGGTGGCTACTTCTGAGTGGCTGATTATAATGATATTCCTGCTGGCTGTGTTTCTTACCATCTCTAAAAGGAGAGATGACGCCCTGCTCAAACTTGAATCAGGAGCTGATATGCGGAAGTCCATTTCTGGTTACAATCTCAATTTTCTGAATGTGGCTCTTGGTGTGATCACTTCCATCATCATCATCGCCTACCTCATGTATTCCATTTCACCAGAAGTAATGAACAGGTGGAATACCCACCGCTTGTATTATACCGCATTATTTGTGATCATGGGATTATTACGATACCTCCAGATCGCACTCGTGGAAAATAATTCCG
>CAYWSQ010000185.1:0-8010 GCA_964460925.1 uncultured Flavisolibacter sp.
ATTTCTGGGCGGAATGGTGCGGTCCCTGCCGTGCGATCGGTCCCGTGATCGAGGAACTCTCTAAAGAATATGCCGGCAAGGTAAATGTTGGAAAGATCAACGTGGATGAGAATCCGCAGGTGAGCATGAATTATGGCATCACCTCCATCCCGGCTATCCTGTTCATTAAAAACGGCCAGGTGGTTGACAAACTGGTTGGCGCCCAGCCGAAAGGAAATTTTGTAAAAAAGATCGAAGCTCACATGAGCTGATAAAGCATAGAACAAAAAAATCCCGGTCTTTTGGCCGGGATTTTTTTGGCATAAGCTTCAAGCTGCAAGCTACAAGCTGCAAGACTTTATGCTTGCATTCGTTTGATATTTTGAAACATGATTTATTACAGATTTTAGGGATTCATTTCAGCCACTTCGAATTTGAAATACCCTCTCGCAGCTAGAAGCTAGCAGCTAGCATCTCAATGCCCTATCGCAATCGACTGTTCATTTCCTTCCTTTGTGGGTGTATGCCGGTACCTGAACAGGATCACGAATAATACGGCTACTACAAGGGCATAACCAGCAAAACTCAGCCAGATACCTTGCCAGTCTCTCGCACCATCAGGTGCAACAAAATAGGCATCGATCACGATCCCGCTCACCTTGCTGCCCAGCCAGGCTCCTACTCCATTGGTCATCATCATAAAAAGTCCCTGCGCACTTGACCGGATACCGGGATCTGTATTGGTTTCAACAAACAAAGAACCTGAGATATTAAAGAAATCGAAGGCCATTCCGTAAACAATGCAGGAGAGAATGATGAGGATGGTGCCCATGGGTGAAGGATCTCCATAAGCAAAGAATCCGAATCTCAAGACCCAGGCCAGCATGGCAAACAGCATTACATTCTTGATGCCGAACCGTTTCAGGAAAAACGGTATGGTAAGAATGAACAGGGTTTCTGACATCTGTGAAATAGAAAGAATGATGGTGGAGTATTTAACCACGAAGGACTCTTTGAATTCCGGGTTACTCTCAAATCCGCTAAGAAAAGAATCCCCGTACATATTGGTGAGCTGCAGGGCGGCACCCAGCATCATGGAGAAAATAAAGAAAAGCGCCATACGGTAGCTGGAAAATAGACTGAACGCTTTCAGGCCCAGTTGCTCTATGACGCTTGCACCTTTAGCAATCACCTTTGGCGGAGGGCATTTGGGAAGGGTGAAGGAAAAGAGGCCAAGAAAAATTGCGGCCACCCCACCTATGATAAACTGCATGGAATTGTCCTTACTTCCTGTGAGATTGGTGACCCACATGGCTATGATAAAGCCCACGGTTCCCCAAACCCGGATAGGCGGGAAAGATTTCACCACATCATGGCCATCTCTCTTCAGTATCGTGTAAGCGATGGCGTTAGAGAGCGAAATGGTTGGCATATAACAGATCATGGCCGCGAAAATGACGTAGTAAAATGTATCCGGATCATTCACCTGTGGTACGTAAAAAAGAATGGCGCCGTAGAGCAGGTGAAGCACGCCGTACAGTTTTTCAGCATTGATCCATTTATCGGCAATGATCCCCGTCAATGCAGGCATGAAAAGGGAAGATAAAGCGAGTGTTGAGAAGATAGCACCGAACTGGGGAAAGGTCCAGCCTTTGGCATTCAGACAATAAGTGCCGATCGTGATGAGCCAGGCACCCCATACAAAGAACTGAAAGAAACTCATCACCGTTAGCCGGAACTTGATATTCATTGACCAATCATTTAAGCAGTAATCTGTTTTAAATCAGGAGGGAAAGATATTTTTTTTAAACCCAATAAACAAAATGAAGGATGGAATGACCAACCCCCTGGCAGTTTTTCCCTTTCGCATCAGTAAAATTCCCCCTTCTTCCCTATCCGGGGAAGGTCATCTTTATTTCATAAATAGGCCTGTATGGGTTATTATTGTAGGCCCTAAAATACCGGGTCTCCCATTCACAACTAAACAAACTGTTTTGAAAAAATTTATCGCGCTGGGCCTTGTGTTTATGATCCTCTTTGCCGGGTCTGTGAACGCCCAACAAATCAAAAGATGTATTACAGAAGAAAAGATGCAGGAACTCTTCAGCAGGGATCCGCAGGCTAAGATCCGTTATGAAAACAACCGCAGGCAACTTGACGATAAGGTTCGCCAGTTCATGAATGATCCTAACCTCCGTCTTTTCAAAACCACCGCTATTACCTATATCCCCGTAGTGGTACATATCGCCTTACCCAATCCCAACCTGGTAACCGATGCCATGGTGCAACGCCAGATCGATACGCTGAACTGGTATTATGGAGACGCGCCGGGTGGTGACAGTCTGCGCGTATATGCACCCTTCCGCGACCGTTATGCCAGGAGCCAGATCCGCTTCTGCCTTGCAAAAAGAACGCCTGCCAATGCATCCACCAATGGTATCGTGCGTGTGACCAGCAATGTTGATTTTTCCATCAGCAGTGAACATCCCAGTACCGTGGCAACACCCTGGAATACCCAACAATATCTCAATATGTGGGTGGTGAGTTTTGGCGGCAGCGGCACACTTGGTTTTTCCTACAAACCCGGTACCTGGCCTCCGGGTCACCAGAATATTGGTTATGTAGTGGACTACCGTGCTTTTGGTGCGGGTCCCGGCACCAATGCGGGCGGCTATCATTATAATGATTTCAACCATGGTAAAACCGCTGTTCACGAAATCGGGCATTTCTTTAACCTTGATCATACCTGGGGACCCAACAACAATGGCAACCCTACCTGTACTTTGAGCGATGGTTGCGCGGATACACCGCCAACCGACGGACCTAATTTCGGATGTCCTGATTTTTTTCCCATCCTTGACAACTGCAGCAGCACAGCTCCTGGCGTGATGTGGCAGAATCACATGGATTATGCCGATGACCGCTGCATGCTGCTGTTCACAGGCAACCAGGTAACCAGGATGGAAACGGCCCTTAATAACAGTTCTGACAGGAATACCCTGCTCACCTCCCTGGGCTGCCAGTCGCTGGTACCCGTGGCCAACGACGCCGGCATCTCAGCCTTCGTTACGCCTGTGAACGGAAGTATTGTTTGCGCTGCTGGTAACACACCGGTTGTTACCTTAAGAAATTTTGGTTCTGCCGCGCTTACTTCTGTCCTGATCAACCTCACGGTTAACGGCAATGCACAACCGGCTTTCGCATGGACAGGCAACCTCGCACCAAATGCTACTGTAAATGTGAGCCTGCCTGCCATCACCCTGGTTAATGGCAGCAATAACCTCGTGGCTACTACTTCAGCTCCGAATGGTTCTACTGACGGCAATGCCACCAATAACCAGTCTTCCTCAGCAGTGACTTTGCTTGTGGGTGCTGCCGTTCCCATTACTGAAGGATTTGAAGGCGCCACTTTCCCTCCGGCCGGTTGGACACGCTCCAATCCTGACGGGGATGTTTTCCAATGGCTCCGCACCAATGTGGGCATGAACAGTTCTGCATCCATGTGGATCGATAACTTTACTGATGATGCCACCGATAATATTGATGAATTCAGAAGCGGTGCCATTTCCACTGCAGGTGTTACCACGCTGAACATCAGTTTTGACCTGGCGCATAAATATTATCCTAATCCTGCATTTTACGATACCCTGTCCGTACTGGTGTCCAACGACTGTGGCCTCAGCTACCAGACCGTGTATAAAAAATGGGGACCTTCACTGGCAACCGCCGGTTCATCCAATGCCAATTATCTCAACCCGGTGAACAGTGACTGGAGAACAGAACTGATCAGCATTTCAGGCGCTCTTCTTTCCAACCCGAACGTGATCGTGGTGTTCAGGAATACGAGCCGCTGGGGTAATAATATTTACATTGATAATATCAATATCCAGAAGCAGTCACCCAGGGACATCAGCCTGGTGAGCATCAATAACCCGGGCGCTACGGCCTGTTCACCATTGCTCACACCCACTGTCACCATCCTGAACAGCGGCGCTGAAACCGTTACAGGTTTCGATGTGGGTTACAGGATCGATAATGGCACCGTTATTACCACCAGCTTCACAGGACAAAACCTTGCACCCGGTGCTTCGGTAACGGTGAACCTGAACCAGTCGGGTGCCATGACCATTGGCAACAGGAATATCAGGGCCTTTATCTCGAATTCTGTGTCAGGATCAGGCAGTGGAGAATCGCAGACCAGCAATGATACCCTGGCAAAATCCTTCGCGGTCGTGAACCTGGTGAATCCACCGGTAACAGAAGGTTTTGAATTGTTCTTTCCTCCTGATGGCTGGCAAATCACCAACCCTGATGGCGACAACACATGGGTAAGAAGACAACCGGGCAGGAACAGCAATAATGCAGCTTTCATTGATAATTTCACTAATGACGCGCTGAATGAGAATGATGATATGCGTTCTCCATTCATCAATGTAGCAGGCGCTGATTCGCTCCTTATCCGTTTTGATGTGGCTCATAAAAACTGGCCTTCTGCTGCCAACCATGACACACTCAATGTGCTTGTGTCCACTGACTGCGGGAACACTTATACTTCGGTTTATAAAAAATGGGGTGCAATACTTTCAACCGCGGGTAATTCCACTTCAGCTTATTCCACGGCAGCCGCCGGTGACTGGAGAAACGAGCGGATCGCGATCGGTGGTGCTTTTGTTGCCAATGGAAGTGTAAGCGTAATGATCAGGAATACCAACCGCAATGGTAACAATGTATTTGTTGATAATATCAATATCACCGGGCTTTATGACCGCGATGTAACCCTCCTGCGTGTGAACCAGCCGGCTGGAGTGGTCTGCGGTGGAAATGTGACACCTAATGTTACGGTGCGCAATACAGGTTCGGAAACTATCACAGGTTTGAGAATTCATTACAGCATTGATAATGGCGCAGCCGTTACCAGCCAGCTCAATGGCCTCAACCTGGCAAGGGATGCCGAAGCAAGTTTTGCCTTACCTGTTACTGCACTTACAGGCGCAGGCGCTCATACTTTACAAGTTTACACGCTTGAGCCGGTAACGGTAAGCGGCACAGGTGACCTGTATCGCTTCAATGATACCATCACTCACACATTCTATATCGCGGGTTCAGTGGCAGCACCTTTGACAGAATCCTTTACCTCTACTGCGTTTCCTCCAGCAGGATGGTCAGTAATCAATCCTGACGGTGGCATTGGCTGGAACAGGCATGCCAATGGAAATATGAACGATGGATCTGCTTATGTCAATACCTTCAATTACATGGTCACCGGGCAGAAAGATGACCTGGTAACACCTAACGTGACCTTCAGCGGGGTTGATTCAGTAACCTTGCGCTTTGATGTGGCTGCAGCTATTTTCTCTTATCCCGGTAATCCCACATTACCTGTTGATACGCTTGAAGTGCTGGTGAGCAAGGATTGCGGCAACAGCTATACTTCCGTTTACAAAAAATGGGGTGAGCAGCTCCAGACGGTTACCCAGCCTAATACAGCGCCGGCTGAGTTCTTCCCCACCACCGCGGCTCATTGGAGAAATGAGCAGGTTGACCTGACCGGTCTTGGTGGCGACGGACCTGTAATGGTATTCTTCCGGACCACCAATAATTTTGAGAACAACATCTTCATTGATAATGTGAACCTCACCACCAGGATCCTGCCTGACAGGCTGAAGCAAGACGGTTATATGATCCTGCCTTCACCATTTACCAGCAGTTTCAATGTATGGCATATCCAGCCGCCCACTACACTGAGGTATATCAACGTGTATAATGCGGCGGGACAACTGGTGTACCAGAGATCTTTCAACGGCAATGCACTGAATGTACAGAATGTGAATATGTCGATGATGGCCTCGGGTGTGTACCTGGTGAAGCTGGGCTATGATGATGAAAGGAAAAATGTATCGGAAAGAGTGATTAAATTATAACCCAGGCCAACGGCCATTGGCCATTGGCTATTGGCCTTTTTGGACCTGATAAACTTCATAAGCCTCCCCTCAGACGGGAGGCTTATTTTTGCATTGCGTTTGTGCAAAAGAAATGAAAGACATGACTATTGAAAGTTTAGAAAAGATACCGGTGCACTCAGCCGGAAAAGAACTGGAAAGAATCGCGGAAAAAATTTACGCGGGTGGAAGGCTGAGTCCAGAAGAAGGCCTGCTGCTTTTCGAGGAAGCATCACTCTCCTACCTTGGCGCCCTGGCCAATCATGTGCGGGAGAAGAAGCACGGGCACAAGACCTATTTCAACAGGAATTTTCATATTGAGCCTACGAATGTTTGTGTGTTCACCTGTAATTTCTGTTCCTATTCCAGGTTGTATGCCAAACGCGAGGAGGGCTGGGAGCTGAGCATTGATGATATGCTCAACATCGTGAAAAAATACGATGGCAAACCGGAAACGGAAGTGCATATCGTTGGTGGGGTACATCCCAAGATGAACCTTTATTTTTTCGCCGACCTGCTTAAAGCCATCAGGGCACACAGGCCTGATCTGCATATTAAGGCATTCACTGCCGTGGAACTCGACTACATGTTCAGGAAGGCAAAACTCAGCATCGCGGAAGGTGTGAATGTTTTGAAGGAAGCCGGTTTGAACTCCATTCCCGGCGGAGGCGCTGAGATCTTTGACCCGGAAGTGCGTAAGAAGATCTGTGCCGACAAGGTGGATGCTGATGGGTGGCTGGCCATTCATGAAGCCATTCACAATGCAGGCATGCATAGCAATGCCACCATGCTCTATGGCCACATTGAAAATTACAGTCACAGGATCGATCACATGGAAAGATTAAGAAGCCTGCAGGATAAAACCGGTGGTTTCAACACTTTCATACCACTCAAATTCCGCAACAAGGACAATGACATGAGTCATATACCTGAAGTAAGCGTGATCGAAGACCTGAGGTTATATGCCATTGCGCGGTTGTACATGGATAATTTTCCTCACCTCAAGGCCTACTGGCCTATGCTCGGAAGAAAGAACGCACAGCTTACCCTGGCTTTTGGTGTGGATGATATTGATGGCACCATCGACGACACCACCAAGATCTATTCCATGGCAGGCTCTGAAGAACAAAGCCCGGCCATGAGCACTGAAGAAATCGTAGCGCTGATCAAACAGGTGAAAAGAGTGCCGGTGGAGAGGGATACGTTGTATAATGAGATTATGGTGTATTGAGGGAGTCGGAAGTCAGTCAAAAAGTTCAAAGTTGAAAGTTCAAAGTCGGACGCGCTGATCTCACGGCTCACGATTCACGACTCACAGGCTCAAGACTCACGATTCACGACTCAAGACTAACGACTCACGCCTCACGCTTCACTATAAATCCACCTCATGCATATTAGAACCTTTCTTCCTTTCCTGCTTCTATCACTTTCGTTGTTTTCCTGCGCACCAACCAGCAAAACCTATCAACCTTTTGTACTGGACAACCATCAGTTATTCTGGGATTCGCTTCAGTCCATCTGTGGCAACAGTTATGAAGGAAAGCTCGTAGCAGGACCAGCTAATGATACGGTCTTCACCAATAAAAAATTGTTGATGCATGTGCATTCATGCAATGATAAAGAAGTAAGAATACCATTTGTAGTAGGTGATGATCTCTCGCGTACCTGGGTATTTAAAAAAAGTTACGATGTGATTTCATTGCAGCATGATCACCGGCACCGCGATGGAACAGGAGATAGCATCAATTTTTATGGAGGCCGAACTACTAATCAAGGCACTCAGTCTGTTCAGTTCTTTCCTGCAGATCAGTTTACCGTAAACCAACTGCCTGCAGCAGCGGGAAATGTATGGTGGGTTGAGATCGTTCCCGGGCAATATTTCACATACAACCTGAGAAGAATGGGAACGGACCGTTATTTCAGTATCCGTTTCGATCTGACCAGGACTGTACCATCACCTGGCCTCCCCTGGGGTTGGAAAGAATAAAATTTTCGTGATTCAATTTTTTTAAAGGCTATAAAATGTCTGTATTGGATTGCATTCAAATACCAGTCGGTAGTCGGAAGCGTGAGATCGTGAGGCGTGAGACCG
>CAYWSQ010000186.1:0-7914 GCA_964460925.1 uncultured Flavisolibacter sp.
TTTATTGATTGATTGCCGGACAAAAATGCTAAAAAGATCAGGCCAAAAATACAACATGCTAGTTGACCATTTTTGAAAGCCGATCGAGATTGAGAATGCTGATCTTGCCTTCTTTGATATCAATGATTTTTTCTTCCCTGAAATCTGTAAGTGTGCGGATAAGTGATTCTGTTGCCGTACCTGCAATCGCTGCAAGATTTTCCCTGCTGATGGAAATGGATTGATTTGTTTCTGAACAGAATTTTTTATGTACAGATAATAAAGCATTGGCTACTTTGCGCCGGAGGGAATAATAGGCGATATGTATCAACTGCTCTTCTAGTTCACTTACCTCGTTAGCCAGTAATGTAATGAATTTACGTGCCACCTCGTGGTTGGCATTCATCAGTTCTTCAAATTCACTTTTCGGGATTGCAGCAATTTCACTGTATTCCAGCGCCTCTGCATATTCATGGTACACCGTATTCTCCAGCAGGTTGGTATAACCAAAAAATTCACCGGGATTTACAATCTTCACAATGAGCTCCTTACCCTCTTCATTGATCTTATAGATCTTTACTTTTCCGCTTTCCACATAATACAGCCTGGTGGGCCTGTTACCTTCTGAAAATATCTTTTCCTTTTTCTTGTATTTATCAAGGTGCCTTCCATTTACAAAATACTCCAGTGCTTTTTCACCTTTCACCATTTCGATCAGTTGATCCATTTCCCTCAAACCCGAAGCTTTCCCGCTGCAGATCTCAGCTTTTTTCAAGCGGCTTTCTATGGCGGTGAGCAGGTCTACAGGATCAAAAGGTTTGGGTATATAATCATCCGCGCCCAGCGACATTCCCTTCCGCACTTCGGCATTTTCGGCCCTGGCTGAGAGGAAAATAAAAGGAGTTCTTTGCAACTGTGGGTTTTTCTGTACAATGTGAAGTACGCCGTATCCATCCAGTTCCGGCATCATGATATCACAAAGAATAAGATCAGGTTTTTGTTCCAACGCCACTTCCACACCTTCCCTGCCATTGGATGCTGTCACCACATTATAATGAGATAATTCAAGGATCTCGGCAGTATTTTCCCGGATCTCCCTGTTATCTTCTATGACCAGGATTTTTTTCATGGCAGTAAATTTGATTTCAGGCAGGATCAAAAGCTTCAACGGGACAGGTACAAATCTAAGCCGGAAGGGGGTGCAGGGGTATGATGTTGCTCATAGGATATACTGAATCATTTCACTCTTTAAAGATAAAAAATCATGAATTCACTGGCCCATGTTTACCCTGCACCTTAAAGGAATTCTTCCGGGAAAATCTACATTACGGGCATGCTGATGCCAATCAGCGGCATCAATGCTGCCCGTCATTCACCGGGAGGGCATGATTCAATAGCTTGGCTTATAAAATATTCCATCATGCTGGGAAGTTTATCAGATGCTCAAATTCAAAACGTATTGCATACGCAAATGGTAGGAAGGATTGGTTGCCATGCCGACGGCCTTACCTACGTGGTACCAATCAGTTATGCATATGACGGTGAATATATTTACTGCCATACCAGGGAGGGTAAAAAGATTTCCCTGATGCGAAAGAATGACCGCGTATGTTTCCAGGTTGATGAAATGACTGATATGGCCAACTGGAAAAGTGTACTACTCCAGGGAACTTTTGAAGAACTCAAAAAAAAAGAAGAGATCAATCATGCCATGCATAACCTGCTGAACCGTTACCTGCCAATTATATCCAGCGTGACCACGCACCTGGGAAATCTCTGGCCCTTCCCTTCAGATGATTATTCTGATATGGACGGAATTGTATTCAGGATCCGCATTGCAGAACAATCGGGCCGCTACGAATCCGGCAATGCCTCCCCGGCCATGGCCGGTTAATTTCAACAGGCAAAAGAATATTGGTCAGAGAAACCTTGATTTTAAAGATCAGTACTCCTCAATCTTACAGCCACTAATAACCGTACTTTCTCCGCAAAAGCTAAGAAACCTTGCTCCTTTTTCAACACTTGACAAATAGCTTGATTCTTTCAAAAATGCCGGTGAGCTGCAGAAAAGGGCAATAGCCGTTTGGACGGTAAGGTAGCCTTGCTACTGCTACCAGTGAGCGGTAAGTAATTTCATTAAAGAATGAAGTATTCTGTTAATCGCAGAAGAGAATATTAGACTTTTAAGTATTCCAGGAGATAATATACCAGGAAGGCTGGCCAGAATATAGCTTTAAAAACTCCGGTTACTCCCATCCAGAAACTGGTGGCCTTTACTATAAAATAAATAACAGCGCCAATAAAACCCATTCCATAAACCACCGGGTTCTTGTTAAAATTGGCCATTTCATTTTTGGTGGTCATAAAAAAATTTTTAAGCAGATGGTTAATTTTCCCTGCACAATCTTTCAACTGCAGGGAAATGTTTGAATAAAACCCCGTTTCGGGTTGAAGCGGGGTTCGTTTCCAGGGTCTTGCCGGCTCATTTCACAGCAATCTTTTTAGTTGCTGCGTTGCTTTTGGTAGTTTCCATCCTGGGTAGTGTGATGCTCAGAACACCATCCTTGTAAACGGCCTCGATGTTTTCCTGCTTCACATCTTCTGGAAGGTTGAAGCTGCGTGAGAAAGAGGAATAATTGTACTCCTTGCGGGTGTACTTGCCTTCTTTTTCTTCGGAGCTTTCTTCTTTTTCAGATTCAATGGTCAGCATATTACCTTCCACATCGATCCTGAAATCATCTTTTTTCATTCCGGGCACAGCAAGGGAAACAAGATAATGCCTGGGATCTTCTGTTACATTCACGGCTGGAATGGTAAGCATTCTTGAAGGTGTTCCGGCATTTTCAAACCATTCATTCCATGGTTTGAAGAAGTCGTCGAACAGAGACGGCGACAGAACGGGTCTGGTTAAAGCTCTTGTTGACATATCTTTTAAAATTTACTGTGATGAATACATTGCAAACCTAAATGCTCACCGGCTCCCAAACACGAATCGCTGTCACTTCAACTGCTGTTTGTAGTCAGTGAAATCGCTTAAAAAATGAGCAGTTCATTTTCTTCTTTCACATTTTCAGATTCGGCCTGCACAATATTCTCAATACCCCTGATCAATGCATCTGGTGTGAATGAAATACTGTCAATGCCATTTTTTACCAGGAACCGTGCATATAACGGATCATCACTTGGCGCCTGTCCGCATAAACCGATGCGTGTACCGGTTTCTTTTGCTTTGCGGATCATGGTGGAGATCATAAGACGGGCGGCTTCATCTTTTTCATCAAACAACTGGTTTACCAATGCTGAATCACGGTCTATTCCCAGTGTGAGTTGCGTCAGGTCGTTGGAGCCGATGGAGAAGCCATCGAAGTACGCTGCAAATTTTTCTGCCAGAAGCACATTCGAAGGTATTTCTGCCATCATGTAAATAGCGAGAGAAGGATCTTTTTTACGGTCCAGTCCATTTTTAGCAAGCGTCCTGATAACTTTGTCAGCTTCACCGGTAGTTCTGCAGAACGGGATCATGATCCTGACATTTTCCAGTCCCATCTCTTCCCTTACTTTTTTCACCGCAGCACACTCCAGTTCAAACCCCTGGCGATACAGGTCATGGTAATAACGTGAAGCACCCCTGAAGCCGATCATTGGATTTTCTTCCTCTGGCTCAAATGAACGTCCACCAACGAGGTTGGCATATTCATTGGTCTTGAAATCACTCATGCGCACAATTACATTCTTCGGATAAAATGCAGCCGCAATAGTGGCAATCCCTTCCGCCAGCTTTTCAATGAAATAAGCGGGTTTATCAGGGTGATGCCGGGTAAGTTTTTCTATAACAGCCCTGTCTTTTTCTTCCTTCACCTGGTCAAATCTTACCAGCGCCATCGGGTGCACCTTTACATAATGCGTAATGATGAATTCCAGGCGCATGAGTCCAATACCGTCATTAGGATAAAAGGAATAACGGAAAGCTTTTTCAGGATCGCCCAGGATCAGCATCACATCTGTTTTTTTGGGTTTAACCACAGAGGATATATCGATTTCAGTGATCACAAATGGCAAAGATCCCCTGTAGATATTGCCGGTCTTTCCTTCCGCACAGGATACCGTGATCATTTCTCCCTCCCTGATATTTTTGGTAGCATCCTGGCAACCTACTACTGCGGGAACTTCCAGTTCTCTTGCTACAATGGAAGCATGGCTGGTGCGACCGCCACGATTGGTAACGATGGCGGCTACATTCTTCAGGTAAGTATCCCAGTCAGGTGAGGTGAGACTGGTAACAACGATTTCACCAGGCTCCAGGCGCTCAGCTTCCTGAGGTGATGAAAGAAGGCGTGCCCTGCCAGTGGCCACTTTATCACCTACTGCCTGTCCGGAAGTAAGCAGAATACCTTTGCCCGTAAGCGAATACTCTTTGATGTTTTTACCGGACTGCGATAATGACTGCACGGTCTCCGGCCTCGCCTGTATAATATAAATCTTCTGATCAAGTCCGTCTTTAGCCCATTCAATATCTATCGGGCGCCCATAATGTTTTTCGATCACCAGGCAGGAAGTTGCCAGCAAACGGATCTCCTCATCATTAAGCACATTCTGCTCCCTTTTCTCCAGTGGCGTAATCACGTTCACAGTATCATTTCCCTGCTCTCCAAAAATCATGGTCTGCGCTTTCTCTCCTGTTCTTTTCTGCAGAATGGCGTGTTTCCCATTAACTAAACTTTGTTTGAAAACTAAAAATTCGTCTGGTGTAACGGTTCCCTGAACAAGATTCTCTCCCAGTCCCCAGATGCCGCTAATATGAATCAAACCGGTAAATCCTGATTCGGGTTCAATGGTGAATGCCACGCCTGAACAGGCAAGATCAGACCTTACCATTTTCTGGATGCCTGCTGACAATGCCACCTTCTCATGGTCAAATCCCCGCTCTTCCCTGTATTTAACGGCACGGTCAGTGAACAATGACGCAAAACATTTCTGAACAGCTTCGATCGTTTTTTCAGCCGACCGGATATTCAAATAAGATTCATGCAAGCCGGCAAAACTAGCCTCGGCAAGGTCTTCCGCTGTAGCTGAACTGCGTACGGCAACTGAAAGTTCTTTACCTGATGCCAGAGCATTCCATGCCACAATAATTGCTTCACGGATCACGGCGGGCATTTCAGCCTGCATCATGAGTGTTCTTGCTTTACCGGCAACCTCTTTCAGGTTGCTGAAATGTTCCCGGTCCAGGGTTGTTAACAGGTCATGAAGCGGTTTTTCCAAATGGTTATGAGCCAGAAAAATCCGAAAAGCATCAGTTGTGGTCGCAAATCCATCCGGAACCAATACACCGGCAGAGGTGAGCTGGTTGAACATTTCACCAAGAGAGGCATTCTTTCCTCCTGCTATAGGAACATCCTTCCCGGATATTTCACTGAATGATCTGATAAGTTTTGACATGATCTGTAGTTTGACTATTGATGATTAATGATGCCCAATAAACAGCGGTACCTGAAATGACCTTAACTGGTCTGCCAGGGTTCTTTGAAAAAGATGGGTGATGCCTCCACGTGAATAAGCTTCCAGTACTACCAGCGGTATCTTCTTCTCCCGTTCGATATAACCGGGCAGCTCTTCCTCCGCATAACCTTTTAGTAGCACGAAACGGATGTTAGGAAAATGAAATCTTAAAAACTCCCTGAACAATCCAGGTTCGGGAAAATCTTCGGCATCGTCGGGCTCTTTGATCATCAGTACTTCAGTTTCCACCTCTTTTACGGATTCAAACAAATAACTGAACAACCTGAAAGCAAGAACAGAGCTTGTTTCTCCCTTGTATAACAAGATGATCTTTTCAACAGGCTGGTAAGTATGTGGCAGCACCACAACCGGGCACCTTGCCTTCTGCAGAATATCGTGAACAAATCTTGTGGGGGCTGATTCATCGAAGCGGGTAAGGCTCTCGCCGGAAGAGACCAGGAGAAGATCTGCATACACTGATTCTTTAACCAGTTCCTTCGCAGCAAGACTGTGGTTCCGATGTACGGAAAAGTCGAGTTCCGCGTTCAGGCAGGCCTCTTCAAACTTTGTAACAGATGCTCTCCTGCGTTTCCTGTCTCTCTTTTCCATCAAAGAAACATGCTGCTCAAAATGACTACCCTCAAACCGCGTAATATCTGCCATGCCATAGCTATGACGGGTAAAATCTTCCAGGAACACTCCGCATAAATGCGCCTCGCAATTCCTCGCAATAAATATTGCATAATTCATCGTACTCTCAGAAAAATCCAGACCGTCGAAAGCGGCAATAAATTTTTTCATTACGGACGTTTTAGAATGAATGACAAAAGAAAGAGCGGTTCAAGCGTATAAAACTATCCATGCTTATTGAGCACAGAATCATTCCCGTTATTCTAAAGTTCAAATCATTAAGAGACCGGTTAACTGACGGTGGTAGGACTGATAGCTGATTGTGATCAAACACCTGCAAGCGGGAGTGAACTGATGACCGGCATATAATCCACTGATCATGATTAGCTTCACTGGTTAGAGCTTTTAATAGTTTAGTGTTGTGGCTGGTGATCAGCCATTAACCAAAATATTTTAGCTCCATGCCTGTTGCCGGCACCTTGGAATCTATCCTTGAAACAGAAAATGCACGCCTGCAAAAACTCAATGATATTGTACTGAAATCGATTGAAGAGGAAAAACTGATCTCGAAAAAACTCTATGAATTTGAAGAACCTACGCCCAGGCTGTCGAGCCGCGTAGCGGATGTTATGGCCGCATTTGGAGGCAGTTGGTATTTTATCCTGTTCTTCCTGGCTTTGATGTTATTCTGGATCATTCTTAATCTTTACTGGCTCAGCAGGCCCTTTGATCCCTATCCATTTGTACTGCTCAACCTGATCCTTTCAACCATTGCCGCACTTCAGGCACCAGTAATCATGATGAGCCAGAACAGGAAAGAAGAAAAAGACCGGAAGCGGGCCGTGAATGATTATATGATCAATCTTAAAGCAGAAATAGAAGTAAGAAACCTCCAGCAGAAACTTGACCTTCTTATGGCGGAACAGATGAAAACACTTTTTGAGATACAGGAACTGCAACTGCAGATGATCGGCGAGATCAACACCCGCCTTGGCAACGGAGGAAAATTGGAAAACAGCAGTTGAAGTAACTATTGGTTACGTGTAAATTTTCAGAAGATAGACAGCATAACACATATCGTATTAGGCGGCTGCATCGGGGAAGCAATGATGGGCAGAACCCTTGGTAAAAAAGCCATGTTTGCAGGTGCCTTCGTGCAATGGTTGCCCGATGCCGATGTAATAGCAGCCCTCTGGCTGGAACCCGCACCCAACCTGCTCGCACACCGGGGTATTACCCATTCCCTGTTCTTCGTGTTGCTTGCGACCATCATCACCGGAATGTTTATACTATTGAAACGCAAACCCGGAGCACACGCAGCCGGCTTATGGATACTGTTCATCCTTGTACAGACAGGAAGCCATGTATTCATTGATCTCTTTAATAATTACGGGGTGGGCCTCTGGGAACCATTCAATAATGACCGTCTTTCATTCAATGCAGTGTATGTAGCAGATCCTTTTTTCACAATCGGTCCGCTCACCGGATTCGTGGTGCTGCTGTTTCAAAAAGAATCAAAGCAAGGAAAGCCTGGTTGAAAATTGCTATGATCCTTCCCCTTCTGTATCTAAGTGTGAGTTTGATCAATAAATGGAAAGTGAACCGGGATATAAAACAGGTGATTCATGATCAAAATATACGAGGCCAGTCTTTGCTCAGCACACCATCACCTTTCAATAATTTGCTCTGGTATTTTATTGTGAAAACCGATTCAGGATTTTATACGGGATACAGGTCGGTGTTTGACAACAGTAGGCGACTGGATATGGTGTATACACCCAAAAGTGAACATTTACTGCAAAACGC
>CAYWSQ010000187.1:0-7902 GCA_964460925.1 uncultured Flavisolibacter sp.
ATACTTCCAAGATGAAGCAGGCCAAATAATAGAATTCCAAAAACAAAAATTCAATAGCAATTTAAATTTCACTGACCCGAAAAATGGAATACAACAAATAACAATTGAAAGTTTTGGCCAGGGTGAGACAGCAGCTACAATTCAAAAGTGTGGCAAAGACCCTGAAATTCTCTTGAAATTTATAGACAACTTTCTTGACACTAACACTTATGAGGTAAAGGACGAAACAATTAGAACATCATTACTGGATAATCAGACATCGAAAGAAAGATTAAAGCTAGAAATAGACCGAATCCCAACGATTGAGCAAGCTTTACATAATGCCAAAGGTCAACTATCTACTCTAAAAACAAATAAGGCAAAAGAGATAGTTGAATTAGAAGAAGGTATAGCAAATGAAAGGACATTGAGAGCCGAATTACTTCAGAATTTAGAAATTCACATTCAGAACATTTCAAGCGGATTAAATACAGAACGCTTAAAGGAATCACTTCAGACAGTTTCAGAAGCCCAAATTATAGTTGGCAAAGAAGAATATAAGGCTGTTTCGACTCTTATGGACACTTATATATCAACCATAGGTGAGCAGTCTTCAAAAGTGGTTGACGACTCTTCTGAGTTCAGAACGAAAATCAAAGAAGAAATAGAAAAATGGAGAACAAAAGAGGTTGAAATAATCAAAAAGATAGAAGCCAAAAGAACCTTGCTTGAAGGTCAAGGCATCAAACTTGACATTTCATTCATTAGAAAAGTGACAAAAGATGTAAGTGACTATGATGCCAAACTTAAAGACTTAAAACACAAAGAAACTCAATACAAAGAGTTGTCGCAGGAGCGAAACAAATTGATTAGTGAAAGAAAATGCAATTTGGATGAGCTATATAACGAAAGGTACAAATTCATTTATACTGTTAATCAAAATTTGAAAGGTTCTGTAGTAGATTATGAGGTAGACCTGAAAATCGAAAAGCACAATTTGTCAAGAGAGCTTGCTGAAATAATTAAATCAGTAATGGGGTATCGAACAGCTCAAGTACCAAAGGCAGATTTTATTGTGGAAAATATTTCATTCTTTGATTTGCTTAGAGCATTATACAAAAATGACAAATCTGTTATTGCCAACTTAAAAACTCAAGGCGGTCAGATTGTCTTTTCAGAGGAAGAGGCAGCAGATATAATTGGCCGTTTGAGAAATATTACCACATTGGGGCAAATTGAAAGAGTAATTGTTAAAGATAAACCGTCAATTAAAATCAAAAAACTTATTTCAAATCATGATGGCACTAAATCAATAATAGAAAGAGATTTTTCGAAATTATCTATGGGGCAGCAGCAATCTATTTTGCTTACATTATTACTTTATTCTAAAAGAAACTGCCCATTAATTATTGACCAGCCTGAAGATAACCTTGACAGTGAATTTATTTATAAGACGCTAGTAAAAAACTTGAAAAGAATCAAAGAACATAGACAAGTAATAGTTGTAACTCATAACGCAAATATTGCTGTTTTAGGAGACTCTGAGTTACTAATACCTCTAAAAAGCACCAACGAAAAAACATCAATAATTGAAAGAGGCTCAATAGACAATGTAAGAACAAATAAGACCGCTTGCAATATTTTAGAGGGTGGTGAAACAGCTTTTAAGAAGAGACAATCTATTTACAACCTATAAAAGCTCTGTAGCTAACACAAGTATTTGCAAAAGCAAGGCTGGAAATTGTAACATCAGCGATGTGCAAGCATCAGCAACGGTTCGGGCTCGACGTTCAATGTTCGGCTTTAATTCATAACTTCAACAATATATTTTTAAACGGGCATTTGTACCGGGCTGGTCAATCAATGAATTCCTTGACTTCGCAATACTCGAACGTTGTGCGAAATCGAAAGTAACACGATTTGCTATACTGAAATAACACTTATGCATAATATCATTTTTGTCAGTACAATGCACAACGAGATTGGGAATTGCAACGCTGAGGAGTTGCATAAGATTATCGAAAGACTAAATCCAGAAGTCATTTTTCTGGAGGCCGTAGATGAAACTTATTCACCATATGAACAATACTTATGGAGTCTATCACCAAAAACTTGAGCTATCTGCAATTCAAAAATATTCCCAAACGCATTCTTTTGAATATGTACCAGTTTGTGAGAATTATCTTTCTGAATCTTTCCATCAAAAAAATAAAATTGTCTGCGAGAACAGAGATCTACAAATATTGATTGACAAATCCATTTCATTAGCGGCAACGAACGGTTTTAATTTTCTCAATAGTATAGAGAGTATGAACCTTCAGGAAGAAATGCGAATGTTAGAAAGTAGCATCTTGGAAGGTAGCGACTTAGACCAAATAGTTAGATCAGACATTGAAGCGTACGAAAATCCAATGATTCAAAACATCTATTCTTATTGCAAGGATCAACAATTCGAAACAGCAGTATTTATGTGTGGTGTGGCACACAGAAAATCAATCATTGAAAAAATATCAAAATTTAATAGCCAGGACGAAACAACGGTTAGGTGGACAATTTTTGAAGGTTAAATTTTTCCAACTCAACTTCTCACAACATTGGTCTTGTGCAATCAGGGCTTGACGAATATACTTCGGCTTTAGTAATTCTAATCAGCTTCAGCTAGGTGCAACAATAATCTACTCAACAGTATCAAGTAATTAATATTTGTAAATTTAATGGGCTGACGTATTTAGGCGACGGTAATTCTAATTCCCCAACGGTGCAATGCCTAACGTTATAGCGATATTCCTCCTTCCCACGGAAATTCATAAAAAAAATCGCAGTCTTGTTCAGCAATACCTATTCTTTTGTGACTACTGCCCATGCAAAAGATCAGCGGATAAAGTCTAAAAAGGCTCCCAGGTGTGCCGAGGCGAAGCGTGAGGAAATTGTTTATCTAAGCTGAAGCCGCAGCTCACCCAAAGCTAAAAGGCCGGTTTTGTGATTCCCGGTATTTTTCACAGAAATACCCGATATTTTATCCGTAGTCACTCAAGAATCGTAGTGTTTATAAGGTCAAAGCCGCCTGCGGTCTTGCAGACCAGAACAGATCAAAATCCTATAACAAGCGATTGCTAACATTGCTGATCATTTAAATTAAAGCGATTTATTAAATTCGAAGGAACGTTGGCAAGCACCAGCATGTTTGCGGCGACTAGAATGACTCACTTATTATGCCATGGATAACAGTACAACGCAGCATCGAACTTTAATTATTGTCTCATTATTGATTTGCTTATTTCTCTATCTAGACTCTTTCTTATTTCCTTTAAGACACACAGTTGAAACTATTAAGGATTTGACCTCCTACAGGTCTACTGGCCGAAGGGGGACATCCGATACTCGAACCTTTACGATGACTACAGAGAAACGAGCCTATGACATTCCAGGTCCTCTTTTCGCAGAGCTTAATATCGATGCAAAAATTGGTTTGGATAAATCTTACATCACTGGTGCAATTCAAAAATTATATTTAGATACAAATGATGGTACCTACATTTATGCGGTGGGGTTCATGCGGACTGGCTTGGGTAAAATATTTGTTCCTGTAATGATTTTAGCAGCTCTGGCTATGCTTTTATCATTCAAAACTATTGATAATATAAAAGGCCGAGCGTATCTAACTTATGCAGTATTTATTTGCTCTCTCTTATTGTTTATCGCTCATATGGAACTTAACATCATCTGAAATTCAAAATTTACGCGGCTAACCACGGCTCGCCGCAATGTAGGCTGATGAAGGAAAACTGAGGTATATAATTCTGCTGATCATTCTCGTATATTAGAACAGCAATCCTAAAGTCAATACTCTCAATAATGAAACGTAGCATTGTTTATTTGTTAATCGGAATTATCCTGGGCTATCTCTGTTGGGTAACAATGGATTTACGTTTTAAAGTTGACAACAATGGAGCGCCATCATATCCAAAATGGCTTACTTATATTTGGATACCTATTGGTTTTTTAAGCGGTATGTTCATTGGAAGCGGTATTAAGGGGTTAGTTGGGAACAATAAGGCTGAATAAGCTTGAAACTATTGCAACAAATTCTGTTTACTGATGTTGCTGTTATGGAATGTGAGGAATATTTTGCAACTCTATACCTTTATTAGGCATCAAATGGAAGTATAGATTTATTTTCAAATTCAATTACTGACACCAACAGCTTCCACATTGTACAACATTTTATGAAACTGCTTCTTCTTAATATATTATTCCTTAGTAATTTTTACACATATGGACAGACGAACATCAGAGAAATAGAGGACAAGAAAGTTCAAGAGAGAGTTATAATCATAAAATCCCGCACAGATAGTTTGATTCGAAAAGTAACAAGTAAAGAGGTTTTCAAAAAGCTAGTTTCCAATTTTAGAGTGACATTCAGGGTTGGCAAATTTTACCATAATTATGTCTTTCTTAATAAGGATAAATTAGACCCAGAAGATATTTATGACTTGACACAGAATTATATTATCATTGACACAACGCTGGGATTTTCTGACACAATTCGTATTTGTTATCTTGAGCTACGTTATAAATTTGCTCCTGAGATAAACACTTTAGAAGTGCGGTTTGAATCGAATGACGATTATTTGAAAGTAAAAGCCCTAAACCATTTATATCAACCAAAAACGCAACAGAAATTTGCCCAGTTAATTTCCACCAAAAAATTGAAAGCTCCCTATATCAATATTTCTGTAGACGGGAATAGTAATACATATTTTGTTTTCCTAAAAGACAAAAATTTGCCTCACAATTATGTGCTGTGACATAAACATCTATTCTATAAATCTTTGCTGAATGTGGGGCGCGAGAATGGTTCCCATACAACCGCTTTTGAGTGTTAATACATTCAGCATGCTTTGTTCACATCCTGCACCCAGTTTCCAATAATTGTAGATATTTGAATCATGAGTAAGCCCTACAACCCGGAATCATACTGGGATGAAGTTGCCGGTGAAATATCCTCCAGGAATGAATTAAAGATCATAGCTGGTGATGATGAACCCTATTACCGCTATAAAAGAAAACGATTTTTAGAATTATTGGGATCGCTTGATTTTACGGGTAAATCAGTCCTGGAGATAGGCTCAGGTCCAGGAGGCAACCTGGATTTCATTGACCGAAAGGGGTGCCAATCAATCACAGGTGCCGATATCTCAAGTCAGATGATTGAGCTGGCAAAGGAAAATCTGAAAGGAAGGCAAATTGAACTAGTTAAAATCAATGGAACAGATCTTCCTTTTGAAGATCATTCATTTGACATTGTCTTTACGTCAACGGTTCTCCAACACAATCCAAATGAAAAGAATTTAAAATCACTTGTTACTGAAATTTGCAGAGTATCATCACAGGAAGTGTTTCTATTCGAAAGAATTGAAGCCAAAATAAAAGGCCATGAATCCAATGTAGGCAGGCCTGTTTCATATTATGAGTCCTTGCTGAAGCCACATGGTTTTAGCCTTAGTGAAATACGCTCTTTACCCATCCAGGCAAGCTATTATACATGTGGAATAATTCGAAAAGTCCTGAATCCTAAGCATCGTAAAGAAGGCCAGCCATTAACCAGGCTGTCAGTAGCTCTTGAGAATTTAACTATACCCGTGACAAGCCTACTTGATAAAATCATTCCAAGCAGGCGGGATGTAATTTTTATGCGGTTCTCAAAACATTTTTGAGTATATAAGCAGTTTGGGATTTCAGCCATGCCTATTTCAGCTTTGACCTTTGTTCATCAAATTTTGATCAGGAATCAATCCAATCGCGAATTATAAGGGTGGGTCAACAAGATAAGAGGGTTTGGCATATGCCTCTGGTTGAGAATGGATCATTTCAGAGATACACACACCAAACCCTTTTTATAAATCAACAATTACCGATCCTCCATAGAAAAAGGCCTAAAGATTCTGTTATGGAAGTAAAACCCGGTCAATTAGGTGCACTACTCCATTGCGCGCCATAACATTCGTAGCAACGATGTTGGATTTATTACCACTATTGCCATTACCTGTAATGGTAGGGCTGCCTCCCGTTCCATTGGTAAGATTGATTGTGGTGTTGCCTCCCGCCAGCATAGCAAGGGTGCCATTGGCAAGGTCAGATGAGAAAGCTCTTCCGCCCACCACGTGGTAACGCAATACTGACAATAAAGTATTGACAGGAATCTGGTTGATATCAGTAAGCGACAGTGCCTGGAGTAATTGCGTAAAGGCGGCATTAGTAGGCGCAAACACAGTGATGGTAGCACTTTGGAGAGTCGCAATCAGGTTCGGATCTCCGCCTGCACCATTATTTGCCCTTACAATGGCTTTGACCAGTGAATCCAGTCCGCTACCCGGGGCCTGTGCTGTAGCAACAATATCTCCCGTTGGTGGCATAAGCACACGGCCGATCTGGTGGATGGTGCCGTTGCTGGCACTGATATCTGCCTGTGTTACTTTAATGCCGTTCACATAAACCCCACTGGAGTTTCTTGTAACAAAAACTGAGTCACCGCCGGCAGTGACCACCTTCGCATTTGGACCGGCAGGTACACTGGCTGCAGGAACATTCGAGTTTAAAGTATGGTACAATAAAATAGCCTGGACCTGGGCTGGTGTCAGGCTGTTCAATACTGCATCGCTTATTCCGGAAGCTGTGAAAGCTGCGTTATTGGGTGCAAACACCGTAAAAGGACCTGTACCACTCAAGGTGGACTGAAGATTTGCTTTAATGACTGCAGATTCAAGGGTACTGAAATCGGAACTGTTTACAACAGCATCAGTTATTGTATTCGAGGGGTTGGGAGTATCCTCGTCTTTGTTGCAGCCGGTCAGCCATACGAGCCCTGACATTAAAAATGTGAAACTGAAGATCCTTAGCAATTGATTCATTCTTTTCATAATTGAAATTTTAGATGCTTTTAATAATAAATAATAAAGGGAACTACGTTTAGTCAGGAGCGGTCAATCCGGTTTCGGTTCCATCTATCTTATTGATCAATTTTTGTTTTTTAATGCCTTAGTTAATAAATGTTCGGGATCGATATTCATGTCGTAGATCTGCCGGTGAAAATTATTTAGCTTGTTGAGCAACCTGATTAATTCCATTTTTTCATTGTATGTCAGATCTCCGGCTACCAGCCTGGTAGCATCCCTGATCTTATCCATTTGAGCTTCTAAACATTTTACACCCTTGCTTGTGATCTTAATCAGTTTGCTTCTCCTGTCGGTTTTGGACCCTGTTTGCTTTACCCAACCTTGCGCAATCAGGCGGTTGATGACCTGCATTCCTGAGGTCTTATCGTGGACGTTCTTTTTTATCAGGTCCATTTTTGTCATCTCACCATAAGATTTCAGGGTGATGAGATATATAAAATCTTCCTGGCTGGAAAAATCAGAACCGAAAATGGCAGACCTGGAGTAACTCCTCGCATACCGGTTCATATGAACGATCAGGGTATTGATGGCACTTTCAGAGCTTCTCCCATTTGATTTTCCTTCCCAGTCAGGTTCCTTTTTCAAGCCTTCCCTGTCGTAGTTGGCTATGATCCATTCCTTAAAATCAGCTATATCGTTTTTTGAAACGGAAGTGTTTCTATTTTCTGCCTCAAACTGCTGTACAAGCCCAATGACGTCTTTAATCAGGTTGTAATTCATATTTATACATTAAGAACACAAATGTACTATAATAGTATATTATAATACCAATTTTAATTTTGAAACTTTCCTGCGACCTGTAGCCCTTAGGAATCAGGTAATTAGGGTAAGCTCGATTTGTGCGCTCCCTATCAGTAATACTTTTTAAGGTGTTGGCTTGTAAGGAATTTATAGATGAGGGATGAATTGTTGTGTAGGCTCCCCCTTTTTTAGTGCCAGTTGTTAGTTAGGGTTTTCAAATATAATT
>CAYWSQ010000188.1:0-7901 GCA_964460925.1 uncultured Flavisolibacter sp.
AAAAACTCCACAACTAAAAACCGATAAAGATGGCAAAAGAGAATTTTAAGCGGGACAAACCGCACGTTAACGTTGGTACCATCGGTCACGTAGACCACGGTAAAACCACCCTTACTGCCGCGATCACTTCGATCCTGGCTACAAAAGGTCTGGCAACGGCAAAAAAATATGATGAAATTGATGGTGCACCTGAAGAAAAAGAAAGGGGTATCACCATTAACACAGCCCACGTGGAGTACCAGACGGCAAACCGTCACTATGCTCACGTTGACTGTCCTGGTCACGCTGACTACGTAAAGAACATGATCACAGGTGCCGCCCAGATGGATGGCGCTATCTTAGTTGTGGCTGCTACTGATGGTCCTATGCCTCAAACAAAAGAACACATCCTCCTGGCCCGCCAGGTAGGTGTTCCCCGTATTGTGGTATTCATGAATAAAGTTGACCTGGTTGACGATCCTGAACTGTTGGAACTTGTTGAAATGGAAATCCGTGAGCTCCTGAGCTCTTATGGTTTCGATGGCGACAACACCCCCATCATCAAAGGTTCTGCTACAGGCGCCCTGGCTGGTGAAGACAAATGGGTAGGTGCAATCGACGAGCTGATGGCTGCGGTTGATTCTTACATCCCGCTTCCTCCACGCCCGGTTGATCTTCCATTCCTCATGTCTGTTGAAGACGTATTCTCTATCACTGGTCGTGGTACCGTTGCTACCGGTCGTATCGAAAGAGGTCGTATCAAAGTTGGTGAGAGCGTTGAGATCGTAGGTTTGATCGATGCTCCCCTGGCTTCAACTGTAACCGGTGTTGAAATGTTCCGCAAACTCCTCGATGAGGGTGAAGCTGGTGACAACGCAGGTCTGTTGCTCCGTGGTATTGAGAAAACCCAGATCCGCCGTGGTATGGTTATCTGTAAGCCAGGTTCCATCACTCCTCACACCGAGTTCAAAGGTGAGGTGTATGTACTGAGCAAAGAAGAAGGTGGACGTCACACTCCATTCTTCCAGAAATACCGTCCCCAGTTCTATTTCCGTACTACTGACGTTACCGGTGAGGTAGAACTGCCAGCGGGTACTGAAATGGTAATGCCTGGTGATAACACCAACCTTACTGTAAAACTGATCCAGCCAATCGCGATGGAGAAAGGTTTGAAGTTCGCCATCCGTGAAGGTGGACGTACAGTAGGTGCCGGACAGGTTACTGAAATCTTAAAATAAAGCTTTTAGCCCTTAGCTTTTAGCTATTGGCCGAAAGGCTGGCAAATAATAATATATTTGCTTTAATATTGCTAAAAGCTATTAGCCAACAGCTAATAGCTTTTAGCTTTCTTAAAGGCATCAATTCCTGAAAAAGGGTATGACTGCCGGAAGAAAAGGCTCTTTTGCAGGTAAGGAGAATGATTGTGCCCCGCACTGTTTCTCTTTCTCCGCTCTTGATTTTACGGGCATAGTTCAATGGCAGAATAGCGGTCTCCAAAACCGTTGATGGGAGTTCGAATCTCTCTGCCCGTGCAGGGAAGTTTAAAGTTCAAAATTTAAAGTTCAAAGTCGGGAAGACTCTGTAAGCTTTAAAATTAAACTTAGACCTTAAAACAATTTTATGAACAAAGTATCAAATTACTTCCGCGATTCTTACAAGGAATTGATGGAAAAAGTGACCTGGCCTTCATGGATTCAGTTACAGCAATCAACCATGGTGGTGCTTGGTGCTACCCTGGTGATCACCGCCATTGTGTACGTGATGGATTTTGTAGCTGCAGGTGGTCTGAATTTCATTTATAAATTCATCTAAGATGGAAGCAACAACCCTCAATACCGAACAGCCGCAGCAGCAGGAAACCAAATGGTACGTGCTGCGCGTGGTGAGCGGAAAGGAAAGGAAAGTAAAGGAATACCTCGATAAAGAGATCTCCCGCGGTGGCTGGAGCGAAGTGGTGAAGCAGGTATTTCTGCCCGTTGAAAAGGTGTACAAGGTGCAGAACGGGAAAAAAGTGATGCGTGAGCGTAACTACTATCCTGGTTATGTGATGATTGAAGTAGCTGAAGGTAAACTGGGCGATGACCTGAGGGATACCATCAAGAACACCACCAATGTGATCCATTTCCTGGGTAAGGAAAACCCGATCGCGCTGCGTAAGGCTGAAGTGAACAAGATGCTGGGCAAGATGGACGAGATGGCCGAAGCAGGTGGTGTGAGCATGAGCGAACCGTTTATCGTGGGTGAGACCATCAAGATCATTGAAGGACCATTCAACGATTTCAATGGTGTGATAGAAGAAGTGAATGATGAAAAGAAAAAACTGAAAGTGACCGTTAAGATCTTCGGACGCTCTACACCTGTGGAACTGAACTACATGCAGGTGGAAAAGATCAGCTAATATTTTTATTTCAAGATAATGAAGCCATTTACTTCAGGGTAAATGGCTTTTTAGTATCAGCCGGTTTACAGTAAATTGGCCTGGGTACACTTCAATATTAATTTTTCTTCTATGAAATCTGCTATAGTGCTGTTCTCTTTAATGTTAATGTGGTTTAGTCCACATGCGCAACAGGATACGATCATACGTTACTGGGCAGGAAATGTTGAAACCAACGTGCTATCTGTCGCCTTAACCAGGGCTGCTTATTTTCAGAAAGAAGGAGCCTGGGTGGTGGAAAGCCACTATTTTCCAAGCGGCAAACTTTATATGACCGGCAGTTATCGCGAAAAAGAATTTAAAACCAGGCAGGGAGAATTTAAATGGTATCATGAGAATGGGAAACTTTCTTCTGCCGTGACTTTTATCAACAATAAACAAGAAGGGCTATGGAAATCATGGCATGAAAACGGTAGGATCAAGGATTCATTAACTTATAAGGAAGGCCGCCTTGTTAAAACCGGGCGCCAGTGGAATGAACAGGGGAACATTATCCAGTATTATGACCTGGATGAAAGTGGATCCGGGAAGGCGAGGCTGTACCGGAATAAGGACTCGCTTTTTGCTGAAGGTCTCTATACAAATGGATCCAAAAACGGTAAATGGGTTTACTACAGTCCGTCAAATCAAAAAGAATGGGAACTGGAGTACCGGATGGATTCTATTTCGGAGGTAAAATGTTTTGATGAAAGTGGAAGGGAAATGAAGAATTGTATCTGGGAACAGGAGGCACAACCTGGTGGGGGGAGAGAGGGCTGGAAACGCTACCTGGTTAAGGTACTGACAATGGCAAATTACCCTTCACGGAAATTGTTGCAGAATGAAAATAACCTGGATGGAACCGTATGGGTTCGATTCATAGTACAGAAGGATGGGAGTGTTGGCGAAATACAAATTATCAAATCACTGAACAAAGAGGCCGACCAGATTGTAACCGATGCGATGCTTCAATCGCCACGCTGGTCCCCTGCCATTCAAAAAAATAAAGCAGTTGGATCTTATTTTACCCAGCCGCTGACCTTCCGGGTACCAGATTGACAAAAGGCTTAGCTGCCAATTATATTGAAATTCAAAGACATGCATAAATTTTTGCAGGAGTTAACAAAAACCTGCCGGCCTTATTGTTTAATTCTTGAATGAAATCCCTAATTTTGCGGCCCCAATCAGTTCTTTTAGAAATCCCACCAGGGAAGAATCTTGGGAGATCAAGTAGTCGCTGAGATGAAAGATCGCTTGAACCAATAAATTGAAAAAATGGCAAAAGAAATCTCGGGCTTTGTAAAGCTCCAGTGCAAGGGTGGCCAGGCCAATCCTGCACCCCCGATCGGTCCGGCTTTAGGTTCCAAGGGTATCAACATCATGGAATTCTGTAAGCAGTTCAATGCAAGAACGCAGGACAAAATGGGAAAAGTACTTCCTGTATTAATCACAGTTTACTCTGACAAGTCTTTCGACTTTATTATCAAGACTCCTCCCGCTGCCGTACAGTTGAAGGATGCCGCTAAAATTCAAAGTGGTTCTAAAGAGCCTAACCGCCAGAAGGTAGGCAAGGTAACCTGGGCACAGGTTGAAGAGATCGCCAAGGATAAAATGGCTGATCTGAACGCCTTCACCCTGGAAAGCGCAGCTTCCATGGTGGCCGGTACCGCACGCAGCATGGGCCTGACAGTTGAAGGAGGCCCGGCTAAATAAGCCCTAATCCCGCAAAGCGGGGACTTTGAAAAAAATTAAAATCATCACAATGGCATTCATTCCCAAAAAAAGAAAAGCAGTAAACGGCAAGGTTGATGCAAACAAGGCTTACTCTTTGAAAGATGCTTCCGCATTGGTAAAAGAAGTGAACACTACCAAATTCGACGCTTCCGTTGACTTACATATCCGTTTAGGCGTAGATCCTAAAAAAGCTGACCAGGCCATCCGCGGTACGGTAACCCTGCCTCATGGAACTGGTAAAACAAAAAGAGTACTGGTACTTTGCGGTCCTGAACAGGAAGCCGCTGCTAAAGGCGCCGGTGCTGATTTTGTAGGACTTGATGAATTTGTTCAGAAGATCGAAGGCGGCTGGACCGATGTGGACGTTATTGTTGCCACTCCTGCTGTAATGCCTAAGATCGGCCGTTTAGGTAAGATCCTCGGTCCGCGTAACCTCATGCCAAATCCTAAAACAGGTACGGTTACCAATGATGTTGCGGCCGCAGTTAATGAAGTGAAAGGTGGTAAGATCGCGTTCAAGGTTGATAAAGCAGGTATCATCCATGCTTCCATCGGCCGCGTATCTTTTTCTCCTGATAAAATCGCAGCCAACAGCCAGGAACTGATCAATGCCATCATCAAGGCAAAACCCTCTACAGCAAAAGGTACTTACCTGAGAGGACTTACCATGGCATCTTCCATGAGCCCCGGTATCTCTATTGACGTAAAAGGTTTTGTTCACTAACCCTCCTTGCCTCCCTAGCGGGATGTTAGAGGTACTTAAAAAAAATTCAAATGACAAAAGATCAAAAAAACGAGATCATAGAAGTGTTGAAGGAGAAGTTCTCCCAGTACAACAATTTCTATGTTACCAATACCGAATCACTGAGCGTAGAGCAGGTGACCAAATTGCGCCGTGCCTGTTTCAGCAAGAATGTTGAAATGAAAGTGGCCAAGAATACCCTGATCAAAAAAGCGCTGGAATCTTTAGGCAACGAAAACTATAACGGCATGTTCGAATCTTTGAACAACGTTACAGCACTCATGTTCTCTGAGAATCCCAAAGAACCGGCCCTGATCATTTCTTCTTTCCGTACAGAAAGCAAGGGTGAAAAGCCAGAGCTGAAAGCTGCCTTCATCAATGGAGACATCTACAGCGGCGACAAAAACCTGAAAGCTCTTACGCAGATCAAAACTAAGAATGAACTGATCGGTGAAGTGATCGGCTTGTTGCAATCACCCGCGAAGCGTGTACTGGCTGCCTTGTTGCACCACCACGAAAAGCAGGCGGCAGGTGCTGAGGCGCCAGCAGCAGAATAAGCTATTAGCCAATGGCCATTGGCCAATGGCTTTTTATAACCCAGGCCTGGGGGTAAACAAAGGCAAATTTTTTTAAACCATCCTCCGGAGTGTAAACTATGAAGGGGGAAAAAATTTAATCAAAATGGCAGACGTTAAAAATCTTGCAGAACAATTAGTAGGCCTTACTGTAAAAGAAGTACAGGAACTGGCCGATTTCTTAAAATCTGAGTATGGCATTGAGCCTGCTGCTGCTACAGTTGTAGCTGGTCCCGCTGCTGCTGGTCCTGCTGCTGCTGAAGAAAAGACCACATTTGATGTGATCCTGAAAGCTGCCGGTGCTTCCAAACTGAACGTAGTGAAAATCGTTAAAGACCTTACCGGTCTTGGATTGAAAGAAGCTAAAGACCTCGTTGATGGTGCTCCAAAACCAATCAAAGAAGGTGTTGATAAAGCTACAGCCGATGAACTGGCAGCCAAGCTGAAAGAAGCTGGTGCTGATGTGGAAATCGCTTAATTCAACAGGTTTGAATACATTGAACCCCGGCTTTGGCCGGGGTTTTTTATTTTGCACCCAGTTATGAAATATTTAATGATCGCCCTTCTTTTTCTTTCGTCCTGCAGCAGCGAAGAGTCCCAATTAAGCGGCACCTGGAAATTACAGCGTATCTATGACCATGGTTCCAAAAAAGACCAGCCGCAGAACGTACAGATCCAGCAGGGTCTCATCAAGAGAACACTTCGCTTCAGTGGGCAAACCTGTACCGATGTTTATCACCGCAACGGACAGCTTGTTGATTCCTCCCGCAATCGTTTTGTATTGCGCAATGGCGGCAGGCAACTGGCGCTTTTTGAAGGCGATTTCCTGGTGGAGTTCTGGGAATTTGCCAGTTTCAAACCCGATACCATGGAACTGATCAATCCCACCAACATGGTGTATGTTTTTGTGAAGCAGTGATTATTCCACAAATAAATAGGGACTGATCCGGTTAAAGACTTCATCATCTATCAATGCTATCTGCCGCAGGCTTTCCATGTTGCGGAAAAGGCCATGCTGGTTGCGATATTCAATGATGGCATTCGCGATGTTCCATTTGAAATAAGGATGGGCCCTCAATACTTCCTTTGTTGCGGTGTTGAGGTTGATGCGTTTGGGCATGGTTTCCAGCCTGAGAAAAATTTTTATTTTCTGAAAAACTGAATCATGCACTCCATAGGTTTCTTTTACCTGCATTACAGAATGAAACCCTCCCAGCTTTTCACGGAAGCCAATGATCCGCGTGGCGAGCTTAGGACCAATGCCTGGCAGCGCTTCAAATGCAGAGGAATCGGCAGAATTGATGTCAATAGCTTTCGGTACTGCTTTCTCAGTTTTGAATGATTTACCAGTTGACCTGTAGGCCTGGTCTCTCACGGGCAGATCTATATAGGAACGCACACGTTCATAGAATCCTGGTGGTAGTCCCCAGATCTTTTGAAGATCCTCCGGTTGGTAAAATCTCCCGCCTTTATCCCTGTACATGGCTATAGTAAGGGCAGTTTTTTCAGTGAGCCCGAGACGCTTCCACCCGTCAACCGTCAAAGTATTGGGGTCAAAACGGAATAATTCTGCAGGGCCCGCCGGGTTTCCTTCTTTCCTGCTCCTGGCTCCCGGGGTTGAGAAACTCCTGGTGGTATGCTGTGGCTTTGCCTTGTCCAGGCTGTCCCTCACCAAAGCGAGCAGATCCATAGGTATAACCTGCTCCTGTTGTTGCTTTGAGACCAGGAATGGAAGAGAATAAATGAGTATAACCAGGACAGTGAGGAGGAGAATGCCGGTGCGGTCGCGGCTGCTGAAACTGAGGTAGTCCTTTACCAGGGATTTTATAGCCATGGCAAAAAGTTACCATGTATTAAGGCTATCCTAAAAGGTTTATGGCGCAATCTTTGTGTGCAAAAAAACCTTGCTGGTCTGTCATAAATCCTTACTTTTGCTGTCCTTTAGTTTTGGCCAAAAACATTTTGACGTCGCAATTCAATCTTAAATAGTTCGATTACAATAGCTTTTATCGCGCTTCGGCGGATAGAGGCCTGTGAATGATTTGCCCGTCAATAACATAAAAACCGGTTTTACATCATATGCCTACAACACTGAATCACAGGGTCAACTTCGGCAAGATTGGAAATATTGCTGAAACACCCGATCTCCTTGCTGTTCAGATCCAGTCTTTCAAAGAGTTCTTTCAACTGGAGACCACACCCGACAAGCGAAACGTTGAAGGTTTGTTCCGTGTGTTCAAAGAGAATTTTCCTATCACTGACACACGTAACATTTTCGTTCTCGAGTTCCTTGATTATTTCATTGATCCGCCCCGTTACACCATTGAAGAGTGTATGGAGCGTGGTCTTACCTATGCGGTTCCGCTGAAAGCAAAGCTTCGCCTGAGCTGTAATGATGAAGAGCATATCGATTTCCAGACGATCGTGCAGGATGTGTTCCTGGGTAACATTCCCT
>CAYWSQ010000189.1:0-7868 GCA_964460925.1 uncultured Flavisolibacter sp.
TTTGACATATACTGATTTTGGTGTAATACTGAAAATGTCATGCCGCAGTTGACCCGGGAAGGCTTGCCTGCCCGAATCTTTCTAACTGCGATGAATAAACGGTAAAATGTTTTTATGGAATTCAGTAATCCGGGCATCTCACCGGAAAACCCTGCATGAGAATCTCCATCGCTCTTTGTGTCATTTTGGTTCAATGCGGACAGCCTGCCATACTGTCCCTACCCGATCCATACCAGGAAACGGATGCGGGCAAAACAGGTCCTGTCACGGTAAGTTTTGAGAAAGATAGCTGGGAATATTTTCTTCAGCACCTGCCGGTTGTGGATTCAGTCATAGTTGACTACCGTGGAAGGCTGGTGGATGACCAGGACAAGCAGGCAGGTGTGATTCCTTTTGATGTTGGAAAAAAGATTTGCAACAATGCGCCGATGCCATCATCCGGTTACGGGCAGAATATCTATTCAAACAAAACCGTTTACCAGAGATTGCTTTTCATTTCACGAGCGGACAGTTATACTCTTTCCATGATTTCTGCCAGGGGAAAAGACCGGTACCAAAGGGCAACCAGGTGGTTTTTGTAACCCGTGAGCCTGTTCAAAAAAACCATGCATCCTTGAGGCAGTACCTTGATATCGTCTATACTTATGCGGGCACCATTTCGCTGGCGCGTGAATTGAAAAAATCATCCGGTTTTTCAGTGGGTACCATTGTGATCTACCCCGGCAGTCCCGGGCATTGTTTCATCATCATTGATGAAGCTACTGATGCCAGTGGTAAAAAAATATACAGGCTTGCTGAAGGGTATACACCCGCTCAATCCATTTATGTATTGAGGAATAGAAACAAAAAAGGGAAAGATCCCTGGCATAGCCTTTCTGAGGGTGTGATTGAAACAGCCAGCTACCGTTTCGAACAATACCAGTTGGGCAGGTTTGAATAAGAAAAAACCCTCCGAAGAGGGTTTTTAAAAGCCGGATGGTTAATAATCATTTTCGGGTTTGTTATCTTTTTTATCAAAGATCCTCCGTAAGATCCCCTTTTTTTTCTTGTCTTCCACCTTGTTGCCTTCCCCTATCCTTGGGGTTTTGCCGGCAGTATCTTTTTTTGGCTTATTGTCTTTTTTCGGTGCATCCTCGTCAACCGGCAATTGTGATTCCGGTGGAATGTAAGTGGTTGTGTCAATCACACCGTAATCATCAGCGCCCATCCCGTCATCCATATTTTCATCCATACCTTCCTGGTCGTACCAGAAGCTGTCGGCTGAATAGGTCTCATCTTCCATATCCACCGGTTTAATGAAGGTGGCTTTTTTGTCTATGCCCAGTGATTTATCAGCATAAACTTTTTTGAAGAAAGCTTCCCAGATGGGTCTTGCTGCCGCACCACCAAAACCCTGCGCACTTTCAATGCTGATGAAGCGGTCATCACTGCCGATCCATACACCTGCGAGCAGTTGCGGCGTATATCCCATGAACCAGGCATCCGCGTTGTCGTTGGTGGTACCAGTTTTCCCACCCATTTCGGAGGCGCCAAGGTTTTGCATCAGGTTTTTAGCGGTACCAACCGTCACCACACCTTCCATCATCTTATAGGTTTTGTAAGCAGTGGCTTCACTGATGGCCACTTTCTGGAATTTGCTGAAATCAGGACGGTAGATAACATTGCCGTTCCGGTCTTCGATGCGGCTGATGAAAGTAGGTTTGGTTGAAACACCGCGACCAGGGAAAATTGTGTAGGCCCACATCATTTCGTAAAGTGAAAGATCGCAGGAACCAAGACAGATGGAAGGATATTGGGGTATGTCGGAAGGAATGCTCAGGTCCTGCTCCAGGAAGCGTACAAAATTTTCCGTACCCACTTCCTTCATAATATAGGCTGTTGCGCAGTTCTTTGACCAGGCAAGCGCAGAAGCCATGGAAATGGTATTGCCTTTACAGGTTTTTGTTGTAGCCGGAACCAGTTGTCCTTTTCCAAAAGTTTGCTGCACATCCTGCACCATATCTGTAGGCTGGAACACCCGGTCGTTGATGGCCTTGGCATAGAGAAGGGGTTTGATGGACGATCCTACCTGGCGTTTCACACCAAGTTTGGCATGGTCAAATTTGTAAGTCTTGTAATCAATACCGCCAACCCAGGCACGCACCTCACCTGTAGTAGGGTCCATCACCATAAAGGCCGATTGCACCATCTGCCTGTGATACTTGATGGAATCCATTGGTGTCATCACCGTATCGGTTTCCCTCTTGGAATTCCAGGCAAAAATCTTCATGCGCACCTTGGCGGAAAATGTTTTTTTGATCTCTTCTTCCGTCAATCCTTCATCTTTCAGGTTACGCCAGCGTTCACTGCTCTTCATGGCGGCATCCAGTACATTCTGGCGCGTTTTCCATACACTTCCCGTTTTGATATTGCGCTGGTTGTTCAATGTTTTCTGGAGATTCGGCATCTGCTGCGCCATCGCTACTTCCGCATACTGTTGCATCTTGGGATTGATGGTAGTATAGATCTTCAGGCCATCCTTGTAAATATCATAGCCCTCACCATCTGATTTTTCGAGGCCTTTGAGAGCGGCCCTCACTTCATCCTTCAGTACTTCTTCACGGAAATATGGGGCATAACCATTGTTCTCATCCATCTTCCGGTATTTGAGCGCGATGGGCATGGGTTTCAGTTTTTCAAACTGCGCGGATGTGATGTAACCATTCTTTTCCATTTGCCCTAACACTACATTTCGCCGGTCCTTCGACTGTTTGGCATGGGTACGGGGATTGTAAATGGAGTTTCCTTTGAGCATGCCCACCAGTACGGCTGCTTCTTCAACAGTAAGGCGGTCAGGTTCTTTAGAAAAGAATGTGCGGGATGCATTCCGGATCCCATACACATTATCACCGAAAGGCACGGCATTGAGGTAGAGAGCAATGATCTCCTCCTTGGTAAAATTCCTTTCAAGCCTTATGGAGATTACATATTCTTTCAGTTTCTGTATACCTCTGACAACAGGATTGCTGGCACGCTCCCCGTTGAAAAGATTCAGCGCAAGCTGCTGGGTGATGGTGGATCCTCCACCGCGGCTTCCCATGAATACAATGGCACTCAGCGTTCTTTTGAAATCAATGCCGGAGTGGTCGTAAAAACGTTCATCTTCCGTAGCCACCAGGGCATCGATCACGTGTTTGCTGATATCGCGGTAATTCACCACGCTGCGGTTGCCTCTTTCGGAATAATATTTTCCCATCAATGTGCCATCGGTGGCATACACTTCCGAGGATTGCAGGATGGTGGGGTTTTCCAGTTCTTTCAGAGAAGGAAGTTTTCCGAATACACCAAACATGATGAGCAGGATCAGCAATACGAAGATGCCAAAACCGCCGATCAGGAGATACCAGAAGATCCGAATGCTTTTTTTCATGAGAGATCAAATTAATTGGCCAGTACAAACCTGGAGGATTGTTCGTCCGCACGGTTGGGACATCCAGGTTTCAAAGCTAAAAAATAGGGGCAAATGGCAGGTTAAAATTTAAATGCCTGTGCTGAGCCCCCTTATTTTATACGCAAAGTTTGATCCAGAAACTGTAAATACTGCGGCAGGTCTTTTTTCTGCAGCAGGGTTTCCAGGTTGGCAGCAGTTGTAATAGTAAAACTGTATTTTTCCGCTTTCAGCCAGGGCATGATTTCGGTAGGAGAGGCCAGCCTTGCGTTATTCATATAATCGGCTGCTTCCCTGGCATTATTGAAAGATCCTACCAAAAGCAGTTTGCGGTCGGCATCAAAATCCTTTACTTCATATTCAAGCGGCAGGGTATAATATCTGTCGCGTCCATAGCGGTAGAAAGCATTCCTCACTTCATTTACAAACAAGGCGTCCACTTTATCGAGTATCACCACTGCAAAATGTTTGTTCATGGAATCGATCATATAACCTGATGAATGCATCCTGGGCTGGCTCACCGGCGGTTTTACCACCAGCATTGTATCTTGTTTGGGTGCCGGCTGCAAGGCGACAGAATCTTTTTTCACCGGCTTAATGGCAATTGTATCAGCAGGAATAATCCTGGTCGTATCCTTTTTTGGCTGGTGGGTATTAGTTACCGTTACAGGTTTGTCGGACGGTAAATTATTCACACGGCTATCTGTAATGTTTGGCCTGGTTGAGTTGATGCTGCTGTCTTTTTTCACGGTGATGGATGGCCGCGGAAGGTCTTCCGGTTCGCGTACCACATCCTCCTGCGGGCGCACCACCTGCAGCGCTCTTAGTTCCGCTTCAATTTCATTGCGCCTGTTCAGTACATCAATCATGGTTTGCGCTTTACTGGCCATCATCTCGTTTTCGCTTTGCGCGATGAGGGTCTGAAGCACCTGTTTGGCCACACTGTCGTTCCGCTGCCTGATATGGTAAACCGATTCGATATACAGCAGTTGCGGCTGCCAGAATTTTGTCTGGTAGGTACTGTCGGCAACCTTCTTGGCTGCCAAAGCTTTTTCAAACTGGCCTTCTATAAAAAGATCATAGATATCCTCGTAGGTTCTGGTCACTTCCTGGCGGTTGTTCTTTGCATCCGGATCTTTTCCCGTACGCAGTATCGTAGCGAATCTTGAATCAGGATAACGGGAAGTGAGGAGAGCCTTGATCTCTTCGGCCTTTGCCTGGTTACCGGCCTTGCGGTAGGCATAATAAAGATTGAAAAGGATTTCTTCATGATTGAGATCTCCTTCGCTGAACCTAGTCCTGATCTGCTCCAGTACCTGAATAGCTGATTCAAAATCTTCCATCTCGTTCAGGTAGATCTTCGATACCTCGAACAGGGCATACCTGATCGAATCATTGGAAGCCGCCATTTGTGCTTCTGTCAGCGGAAGTTTGCCAAGCAGCGTTGCAAAATCCGGTGTATCGTCAGGCTGCTGGTTATTTTCTGCTGTGCGGTTGGCACCCTTCACGGGATTGAGCACATTGGGGTTGAGCTGCTGGCTTACATCACTGAACCTTCTCCAGTTGTCAACATTGGGGCGGTTACCCCAGTTTTGTTTGAATTTCTGGTTACCCTGGGTTTTCAGCGTGTTATTATAAAAGTACCATTCACCCTTGGGCTGGGTGCCAAACAGGTCGGTTGCGGGATTATTGGTATTGGACCCTCCGGAGATGGGAGCCACGTCATCCAGGCCCTGCTGTTTGCGGAGCTGCTTTACCAGTTGGTTAATATAGGCTGTGCGTTCATCTTCCGGCATGCCTGCAATGCGCTGCAGGCTGTCCTGCCTGCGGATGGTCTGATCAAAACCTACAAGTTTTTTCAAAAGGGTTTGTCTTTCCAATACCCTGTCGGCTTCCCGCTGTTCCAGGTCTCTTGACTGAATGCTGTCATAGAACGGCGCGGCCTGTACATATTTTTTCTGGTTATAGGTAAGGTCGGCTATCTGGAGATAGGATTTGCTGCGGGCAGCGATATTATTGTTATTGTATTTGGCGCTTTTCAACAGCAATTTTTGTGCGCCGTCAAAATTATTCCGCTCCAGTTCCATCTGCGCGGCCATATAGTAGATCACATCGCGGTAGTCAGTGTATTTATCCCTGCGGGCCATCTTCAGCAGTTCCTCGATATTGCGGTCGATATAATTGGCGGTTGTGTCTTTTTTAATCCTCACGATATTAAGCCGTGCATATACATCCATCACCGGGTCGGTGGTATGGCCAATTGATTTGCTGTACCATTTTTGCGCTTCATCTGTTTTGCCGGCTCTTTCCAGCATCTGAGCAGCCAGGTATTCCCAGCGGGCCTTCTCCTGTTTGGTCTTTGCCTGTCCAAGTGCATTGAGCAGGTGGGTGGCAGAACTGTCCCACATACCCTGTTTATAATACCAGTAGGCCTGTACTTCCTCTAAATCTTCCTGGAGCCTTCCTGGAAAAAGCGGGTCATTTTTGAGTGTGGCGATCAGGCTTCCGGCTTCAGCCATCCTTCCCGATTCGATCATGGTCCGTGCCTGCCAGATAAAGGCATTGTTGCGGCTGGGCGGGGTCACAATATTCTTGCTTTTTTCTTTGGTGGAAATGGTGAGTGCGTTGCCACCATCGATGCGGCTGCCGATATAGCGGTAGTAACCGTCCTTTTCTTTTTCAGCAAAGGCATAGTTGATGAACTGGAACATCAGCGCTGCTGAGTCAAATTTTTTCTCCATGAACCAGGCGGCACCCCAGAGCAGGTAAAGATTGTCGGCCCAGTCATTCCTCAGGTCGTGCATCACGATGCCGGTCCTGGCCTTGTAGATCACCGAATCCAGTTCATTGGCATTTTGTGCTGTAGCGTCAAGGGTATAATTATAAAAGGGAAGAAGAAGGGTGTAGTCGTCCTTATGGCTTTGTTTGGCCGCATCAATAACCTCGTTCAGCTTGGTATTGGCGTTGAAAAAATAGTTGTAATGGGTGGTAAGGTTCTGGAAAAAGCGGCCCTGGGCACGAAGGGGTTTGGTCTGGGGTTTTTCCGAACGGAGTACGCGTTCTTCGTAGGGTTTGGGTTTGTCGATCTTGAGATCAAATCCCAGTTGGGCCCGGGCAGGCAATATCAATGCATTGACCAGGATCAATCCCAAGCCGACCAGGATATTACTTCGTATTCTCATTATTAAGTTCGCAAACTAAGTTCTTATAAACTGAAATTCAAAGATTTTAGTATAGGAGCAGGCCGATTTTTTGGAAGGATTTGGCAATTAATTAGTCTCTGCCGCGTTTTATTACCTTTATCGCAAAACCGGACTATGGCCAAGCTGGAAGCCGGGGGTACTTTTCAAAGGTTGCGCAACCGGTACCGCCTGGTGGTAATGAATGACGATACCTATGAAGAGGTGGTGACCTTCCGCCTGTCGAGGATGAGTGTATATGTGATGCTGAGCACCATTTTTGTGCTGCTGGTCGGACTCACCGTGGCCCTGATCGTATTCACTCCGCTCAAATATTATATCCCGGGTTATGGCAGCGCGCAGATGGACCGCGAGTACCGGGAATTAAAATACGTTACCGATTCTTTGGAAAAACAACTATATTACCACGAGCAATACAGCCAGGGCATCCAGAAAATGCTGGCCGGCAATACCGATGTAAAGCTGGATACCGTGCAACTGGAGGTGCCGAAGGCTGAAGAATCCAACGACTGAATTGTTTTCTGATTTATAAAAACCAATCCTATGTTCAAAGAAAAAAACCACACCAGCGGGGAAAAAGGCCTGTCCAACAGCGCTACCCTCATTGCTCCCGGAACCATTTTAAAAGGTGATGTAAAAAGTGATAATGACCTGCGCATCGACGGCACGATCCAGGGCAATGTCAAATGTTCTTCAAAGGTCATTGTAGGACCCAATGGTTTTGTGGAAGGCAATATCGAAGGCACCAATGCTGATGTGATCGGCAGGGTGAAAGGCAATGTGCAGGTGAAGGAATTATTGCAGTTGAGAGAAAAAGGAAATATTGAAGGCAATGTAATGGCCAATAAACTCCAGATCGACCCCACCGCTGTTTTTAATGGCAAATGCCAGATGGGTGCCGCGGCAGCCAGCGTGGTGGCAATGGGCAAACAGGATGTACAGCAACAACAGGCAGCAGAAGCCAAATAATAACCGGGACCTTTTAAGGTATGCAGGCCTGGGGACGCAGATCTTTGTATCCCTTGGCATTGCCGTTTTCGCCGGGTACAAGGCCGACCAGTGGATGGATATTTCTTTTCCGCTGATGGTTTGGCTGCTTCCTTTCTTAGTTTTGTCGCTCATGATCTATAAACTGGTCAGGGAAACTTCCAAAAGAAAACGTGAATCTGATGAAGGGAAAAATTAGCGGCGCCATACCGGTGATCCTTGTTTTTATTATACTGAATGCTTTGTTTATCGCT
>CAYWSQ010000190.1:0-7860 GCA_964460925.1 uncultured Flavisolibacter sp.
AATAGGCTCGTTGAAATAAATGAACCACGGCGGACATGGAGACATGTTCAGTTACTTAGCCCCTAACTGTACCAGCCGCGTTATGCAAATAGAATATGAGAAATCTCCATCCTCCGTGTCCGCTGTGTTTAGAAAATAACCACGGCGGACACGGCGAATTGAAATTCTTTAAAGAACAGTGTAGTTAACACGGTGACCACGGAGAAATGTTCAGGAACTCAGCCTTGATCTTACCGCCTTTTTGGTTTCACTTTTTCAGCTTTTTTTCTACCTTACGGGCCCAAAACTAATTGTATGAAGAGCACCACTATGCCCGGAGCCCAAAGTTCCTCTGCTGCGGGCCTTTTAAAAGCAGGACGACTGCTTTTGCTGTTTTCTTTTTTTCATCTTTTTTCCCTTTCTGTTTTCTCGCAGGTTTCACCCGCTGACCGCGCGGAAGCAGAACAACTGGCAAAAAACTATAAGGACGAATCCGTGGTCTGCCGCTCTTCCTACCATTATTTCACCTTCGACAAGGGCAAGAACAGTTTTGATGATAAGGTAGTGGTGGTTCAGCAGGATGCGGAAATCGAATTCCTCTCCCTGAAAAAATTCGCTACCGTTACCTATCCGGAATTCTATAACAAATTCATCCAGCTCAAGACCTTTAAAAAAGCCGTGAAGCTGGGCAATAAATTCATTACATCCGAACGTAGTGGTATTGACCGTGGCGTAACCGATGAGAATATCTTCTTCGACGACAGCCGCGTGCAATATTTCCCCGTTCGGTTTTCCGACAAGGGCTCTTCCGCAAGGATCACGGTGAAGAAAGAATATACCGATGGTAAATATCTCACCCGCCTTTTCTTCCATGAGCCCTATCCTGTAATGGAAAAGGTTTTTGAGTTCAAGGTGCCGGAGTGGCTATCCATCGATTTCAAAGCCATGAATTTTGAAGGCCATAAGATTGAAAAAAAACAGACCACAAAGGGAGGTTATACCTACCATGTGTTCATTATGAAGAACCTGCCTGCCATCAAATCGGAGTACAGACAGATCGGACGCGCTTCAACAGATCCGCATATCGTGATCCTTGTCAAATCCTTTCAGCACAAGGATGAACTGATCCAGGGTTTTGACAAGACCAATGATGTGTACAAATGGAACAACCGCCTGTATAATATGGCAGGTAATAAAACGGAATCAATCAAGGCTACCCTGGCAAAAATTACTGAGGGAAAAACCACTGACCTGGACAAGATCAAAGCCATCTACTACTATGTACAGGATAAGATCCGTTACATTGCTTATGAAGATGGTTATTCGGGTTATATCCCTGCTTCCGTGCAGGATGTGCTCTCCAATAAGTATGGCGACTGTAAGGGCATGGCCAACCTGCTCACCGAAATGCTGAAACTTTCCGGCTTCGATGCCCATTTCACCTGGATCGGCACCAGGGACCTGCCTTATTCCCAAAGTCTGCCTGCACTGTGCGTAAATAACCACGCGATCACTACGCTCAAGTTCAACGGCAGGGAATACTTCCTGGATCCAACTGAAAAATATGTTCCTTTTGGCGAGAATGCCTACCGCATACAGGGTAAGGAAGCCATGATCGCTATGGGGGATAAATATGAGATCAAAACCGTGCCTGTTACAGCGGCTACTGAACATAAGGTTTCCACCAGGGCGAATTTTTCTTTAAAGGATGAATTACTCACCGGTAAAGTGGAGGTGAGTCTGACCGGAAATGAAAGAAAAGATTTTCACCAGGTTTATCATGATCTTTCCATTACCGCCCGTGATGAATTTTACAGCGGCTACCTTGAATTCAATAACGAGAATGTAAAGGCATCGGCCATCCAGACCAGTGACCTGAACAACCGCGAAATCCCAGTCACCATCTCCGGGATAATTGACCTGAGCAACGCGGTCCAAAGCATATCTGGAAGTAAATACATTAACCTGGATTTTTTCCCCAAGACACTTGATAAATACAAGCCTGATGAAAAAAGGCTGGCGGGTTATGACCTGGGTTACGTGATGAGCTTTGAAGATGAATTTACCCTCACCATACCCGAGGGTAATGTATTCTCTGATGTTCCTAAGAAACTGGATCTGAAATACCCCGGTTATGAGTTCATCGGTGAGTATACCGTCCAGGGAAATAAAATTGTATTAAAGAAAAACCTGGTGCTGAAAAACAGTGTGATCACCAAAAAGGAATTTGCCGACTGGACTAAATTCCTCAATGCGATCAAGGAATTCAGCGGGTATTTTTTTAGTGTCACCTCCAAATAATCCAGGTAATGAAAACATATACAAATATTTTCCGCCTCAAATATATTCTTGCAGTAGTCCTCGTATTATCAGGAATGATTTCCCGCTCACAGGATTTCATTGATGAGGATTTCCTGGATAAGATCGAGACCAATGCAGCTTTCATGCTGGATGAAACGCCTGCCGAATTCAGGATCAGCCAGGCCCCGTCCAAATGGGATAATGAATCTGCCGTGGTCATTGGTTATTATCGCAGCATCCTTTTTGATAAACAGAGTCGCGGTGGTTTCATGACCCGTAAGGAGCAAAGCCTCTGGTTCCTGGAAAAAAACCGCTTCCGCGTGAAGCTGCAGGATAAATATTCCGTGCAGGCTTTTTCTGAGATCTATTTCCGCTATGGTTCAAAAGAGGATGGTTTTATCGCCCGCATCATTAAAGATGACGGCAGCGTAGTCAATATCGACCTGAAGAATGCGGTAGGAGTGGAGGATGCGAGTGATGTGCCTGAATATTTCAAAAGCTTTTTCGATAAGGTGGCCAACGCCGGTTACAATTATTATAAAACACCGGTTCCCGGCCTGGAGCCTGGGGATATTTTAGAGTATGTAAGCAATACCAAGAGCAGGCTGAATGTAGCCTCTTCTGGTTATATTGAATTTGCCCCGGTCTACGAGGTCTGCAGCAAGGCCTATCCGGTGATGCATAATGAGATCGTGATTGAAACAGATGATAAGTCTTTTTTCAAATCACTTTCTCTTAACGGTGCACCCAAATTCATCAAACAGCAGGCAGCGGAGCAGGGATTCTATCGTTATGTGTTCACGGATAAGAACCGTGATACGGAAAACGATGTGAATTTTATCAGCCCGCTTTTGCAGTATCCCATGATCAAATTCCAGGTCATCTACTCCAACAATGACCAGGCGAAAGGTGCGCTCATAGGTGAAAAGGGTGAACTGAAGTCAGGATTCACCACCGAGGAACTCGCGAGAAAGGCCTGGGAGGATTATGAAAGGGTAGGGAAGACCTATATCAATGCCGACCTGAAAGTGCAGGATTTTATTACCCAGTGCTGGATGGAACTTTCCAAGCTGGGCGCTAAAAGCTGGGACCAGGAACGGTATACGCAGAGAGCCTATTATCTTTTGCGAAATAAGGTGGTATTCCGTGACAGTTACCTGAGTGATAAAGTGTTTGCCTACATTTTCGGTTCGCTGCTTTACCAGCGTGATTTCAAGTCAGAGATCGTGATCACTACCGGGAACAACATCGGCAAAATGAAGGAAGTATTGTTTGATGAAGAGATCAGGTATGCCATCAAGGTTGGGGACAAGCTTTATTTCAATCTGACGGATTATTCCAATCCGGGTGAACTCGTGGAAAGCCTGCTGAATAATGAGGCTTATATAATTGCACCTCCGGAAAAAAAATCAATCCAGCCACAGATCAAGCCTTTTCAACTTCCAGGTACTACAGCCGCCGATAATAGCAGTGATATTGCCATCAAAGCACAATTGAGTGATGACCTCAAAAGCCTGATGGTGGTAAGAACATCTTCTTTTAAAGGCCTTCAGAAATCCAGGGCCATTGTGGATGCCCTGAAGTTCACACCCTATATGTTCGAGGATTATGTGCATTATGGAGGTGACCCAATGTACCAGAAGCTCACAGGGGCGCAATTGAATGAATACTTGAATGCCGTATCCACCATTAAAACTGATTTCAGGAACCAGAAAACAGAATTTGTCAAAAAATCCCTGCAGTCAGAATTTGGCGAAGCGGTTCACAACATTCATTTTGAAGTAGTGAATGACGGCAGAAGCCTTTCTAAGAATACGCTTGTAGTGAAGGAAGGATTCGAGATCAGCAGTTTTGTAAGAAGGGCAGGAGATAAGATCCTGGTCAATCTTGCAGGTCTCATGGGCGGACAACTCAAAATCAAGGAGGAAGAAAAGGAGCGGAAACATGATATAGATCTGAGGTATCCCCGGTCCATCAAATGGGCGATCAATTTCAAGATCCCTGAAGGATATACCGTTCATGGACTGAATGAGATTGCCAGGACCATAGAAAATGAGGCGGGTACATTCACCATTGCAGCACGTGAAGAAGGAGGATTTGTTTACCTGGATATTTCCAAGGTCTATAAGCAGAAAACGGTTTCAAAGGACAAATGGAAGGACATGATGGCCTTTACCGAAGCAGCTTATAACAGCACCTTCAAGTATATTCTTTTACAACCAAAACAATAAATGAGGAACATGAGAAAATTGATTTTTGCAGTGATGGTATTATGTATATCATCCAGTCTTTCGGCCCAGTATAAGAAAGCCGGATTTTTTGAGAAGGAAGGACGCACCTATGAACTGGGTACCCGGTATTATATGATGGGTGAGGGGCATGACAATGTGCTCGGTTATAATGTTTCATTTGGCAGGGACAGGGATGGCAGGAGCATGTTCAAGTCCTGGGATATCCAGTTTATACCTTCCCATAAATACACTTATAAAACAGAAGATGATATGGGTATGCCGCTGACCGTTCACGGCATTTCAGCTTCCACCTTCGTGCTTGGATTCAACTGGGGTTTTCACCTGCTGAAGAATACACCTGATGAACCGAAAAGGGTGCAGCCTTTTGTTGGCTTTGGATTCAATACCCTGGTGCTGAGTGGAAGCAAGGGTGAAACTACGGATCCCGAGACCTGGAATTTCCGCAAACGGAATACATCCGAGAATACCATATCCCTTGGACTCAATGGAAACCTGGGTTGCATCTTCAATATCAATCCCAAATGGGCCATCAAGCTGGCAGGAGGTTATTCCCACCAGTTCAATATGAGCGCGCAGAACTGGGCTGATGAAGCGAAACCATTCTTTGTGTTTGACAGCCATAAATTCGCAAGCCTTGGTTTGAGGTTGAGGATCGTCAGTGAATAGGAAGCTTTTGGCCTTCGGCCGGAAGCATTAAGGAACAGGTGTTTTTTACTTCAAAGAACCAGCCCTCGCTGATGCCTGGCTGGCGCTGGAAATGAAAATAATGCAGAGGAGAAGGGCCAATCGTTACCAGCGATTGGCCCTTGGTTTCTAAGGAGGTCGCTTTATTTTAAAACAGATGCTAACTCTACTAATTCTAATCGCGAATTGTATTTCATGAATTCATGCAGCAGGGCTGTATGTGAGGATCCAAATAGCACCAGTATTTTTTCCTCCTTTACTGTAAGACGTTTCAAGATATTCTCATAGATCACCATGTTCCTCCTCCACCATTCGCTTACCAGGTAGGAGCCTACATGATTATCAGGGTTACCCGCATGTAACAAACGGAAATAAAAACCAACGCTATTAGTCCTTTCATGTGCTGAATTGTACTGCAGCAGCAGGTTCCGGATATCCAATGACCGGAGCTGGGTGTTATGAGCTTTTTCAATGCTGTCGATCGCTATTTTGATTTCCATGGCCAGGCTGGTTTGATCAGCACTCATGATCACCTTCATCAGGCTGTCGAAGGGAAACTGGGCCTCACGGTAGTCCACACAGGTGAGTGAGTGCAGGTCCAGTTCTTTGGCCAGCCTGAATCCAAGCTGGTAGACCTCATTGGCCTTCAATGTGAACTTGCCGGCTTTGTAGGCCAGCAACAGGGAGTCGTAAAATTTCTGGTAAGCAGGTTCTGATTCAATGAAGATCCTGTCCGGTCCGAAAGCCCTGAGTTGCTTCACCACTTCCAGGATCTCTATTTGCCTTTTAGCCGACAGCACATCTGCATTCTCAAATTTGGCTACATCCAGACCGGGATTGTCAAAATGGAAGGTGCCGAGAAGCAGCACCTGGGTTTTGGATTGACTTTGTTGTGCGTAGCTGGAGCCGGTTAAGCACAAGAATAGCAGGCAGAGAATCTTGTTCATGAGCAGTTGTTTGTAGACATACGATTCACCTTTCCAAAAGTTACAAATTCTTGCATAGGTTGTAAAGCAAAAGGTATAATCTTTAAGGCTGCTTCTCTGCTGGAAAAGAACTAACTGTTCTTTTATTAACCAAAGCCAATAACCAAAGGCCAACAGCCAATGGCCCAAAAAATTCACCCAAAAGTGCTATTGCCCCAATCTCTCCAATCATCTTACTTTACACCAAAACGTTTATGTCCGGAACACTTATCGGCATGATACTCCTCGCCGCATTTGGATTTTTGCCTTTGGGCATTGTTCTATACAAGGTGCTATTGGTGCGCAGGATCATGAAATACGGGCAACAAGCCAAAGCACGTGTGTATGAGATCAGGAGTACCCGATCCTATAACCATGATATGCGTTCGGCCATGCGTCGCCAATTGTTTTATGTGCATTATACCTTTTATGGGAACGGCTCCCAGCAGTACAGCGGCATGCTCACGATAGCGGAACCTAAATACAGCAAGGGCGATGTGATTGATATTTATTATTTGCCTGAAAACCCAAAACGCAACACGGTTAAAGGTGCGTGGAAATCTGCCGGTATGGTGATCTTCACGGCCCTGCTCGCACTGTTTGTGATCTTTGCTGCTTATAAAATCTATAGGATGATCGAGTATGGCGAGTATGAATAATCTAATTTTAATAAAAATATTTATGCAAGCAGTCACCAGGTTATGCATCCCTATTGTTTTTGTCCTGCTTTTTACGCTTCAGGCAAGTGCCCAATTGAAGGAACATGAACCGGTGGCAAACTGGAAATTGATAGGACAGGTGAAGTATGCAGGCCCCACAAAGGCCAGCCTGAAGTATATGCTGATTGGAAAGGACACGACTTACCTTCTCATGATGCGGGATGACCGCTATGAATTGAAAGAATTCTTTTCCATCACATTCAATGGAAGCGGGGGCACGCTGGCAGCTTTCCGTAACCTGCTTTTTTCATTTTTTGAGCAGGAGCATAAAAAGGACAAGAAATACGAAAAGACTTTTTCTCTGGGAACCACGCTGGTGCATGTGCAGCATTATAAAAAACTAACGGGTGCCACCATTATGCTGACGACGAAAGAGGGATATATCCTGTTTACGAAGAATGAGCTGGAGCGGTTGTTTGGTGTCTGAACCTTGATTTGTGAGATTTTTGGATTTGGAGGAAATGAAAGGCAATATCATGGAGCCTGGTACCAGGAGAAGGGGTAGGACAGGAAACGTGGGCAGGAAGATAACAGCATGGGCCGTGACTTTGTACCTTCATTAGGATTTGAAAGGCTTTTAGTTGATGCCAGGTAATATTTTATTATATTCATACAGCTATACCACCAATGACCTGCACCGCTGTTCCGTCCTTTCTCCTTTTTAATTTTTTTCAAAATGCATAATTCTTTTGAGCGCGACAGTGCAGGTTATCAACCTGTAAATAGCAGTTATGATGAAGGTCGTTTTGATAAGCCTTTTACGCCCGGAGGTGACTGGAACGAGCATATGAGAGGAAGGGCAGACAAAGACCGGTGGAACACAGCTACAGGAAGTCAGCAAAAAGCTTCTACAGGCAGCACAGTAACAAGCGATGGCCGTGCCGGTAATTTCTGGGGAAAGCTGATCCTTTTCCTGGTTGGGTTATTGTTAGCCGTTCCTTCTTTCTTTACAGCAATACT
>CAYWSQ010000191.1:0-7842 GCA_964460925.1 uncultured Flavisolibacter sp.
CCCAACTTACCCCAATCTGGCCTCGGAGCCTTACCTTTGCGCTCCCTTCGGAAAAAATCCGTTGGGACATTTAATAACCAATCACAAAACAACAGTAATGAACAATTACGAATTGATGGTGATTTTTACCCCGGTTCTGAGCGACGATGAATTCAAAGCCGCGCAGAAAAAGTATACGAGCCTGGTTACCGACAATGGCGGCCAGATCGTATTTGAAAATCCCTGGGGACTGAAATCACTGGCGTATCCCATCCAGAAAAAAACCACTGGTTTATACTGGGTATCGGAATTTATTGCGCCATCCGACTTCAATGAGAAGCTGAAGATCCAGCTTCTGCGTGATGAGAGTGTACTCCGTCACATGACAACGAAACTCGATAAATACGCCGTCGAGTACAATGCAAAAAAGAGAAGTGGCGTACCAACAGGAACTGAAAAAGTACAGGAGGCTTAATCATGGCACGTCCAAATGAAATTAAATACCTGACCGCCATAAAGCAGGAGAAGCGCCCGAAGAAATTCTGCCGTTTCAAAAAATATGGCATCCGTTACATCGATTATAAAGATGTGGAGTTCCTGAAAAAATTCCTGAACGAACAAGGTAAGATGTTGCCCCGCCGCATTACCGGTAATTCACTGAAGTACCAGCGTAAGGTGAGCGATGCCATCAAAAAGGCCCGTCAAATGGCTCTTTTACCTTATGTAACTGATCTTCTGAAATAAGAAGTTCAACAATAGAAAACTCATTTAGTACCATTCCCTAATCCGCCGCAGGCGGAGACAGTCACAATCTCAGATTGGGCTCTGGGATCTAAAAACAATCAAATGGAAATCATTTTAATTCAGGATGTAGATAACCTCGGCGGCAGAAACGAAACTGTAAAAGTCAGGAACGGTTATGCCCGTAATTTTTTAATCCCCCAGGGTCTTGCAGTTGAAGCCAGTCCTTCCAACCGTAAACAATTGGAAGAGCGCCTCAAAGTAGCTAAAAAGAAAGAAGACCAGATGCTGGCCCAGATCAACAGTGTGATCGCGAAACTCAACGAAGCTCCGCTGAAAGTGGGTGCCAAAACCGGTACCAGTGGAAAGATCTTCGGAAGTGTTACACCTCTGCAGATCAGCCGTGCCATCAGGGATCAGAAAGGTTACGAGATCGACCGCAAGAAGATCAACATTACTGATGAAGTTAAAGAGCTGGGAACTTATAAAGCATCAATCGATTTCGGTAATGGACAACATGCCGAAGTAAGTTTTGAAGTAGTTGCTGAATAATTACCACAATATTTTTGAAAAGCCTGCAAAAAAAATGCAGGCTTTTTTTTAAAACGCTATGAAATTCCACAAAAATTGTTTTGTTTTGTCCTCATCCATTGAATTTCCTTCCCCCCAATCTTCTGAGGAACAGTTTTTGTAACCACTACCGTATCCATCTTCCTTTCAGTCGCGAAAAACACAATTAAGTCCCCCTGTCGGAGAACTCCATAAATCTGTGTTTTCTTATTAATCACTTATAATTAGCGACTATGAAACATGTTTACTCGTTCTATTCCAGAACCCTAATGTTGATTGCATTTTTGACCGTGGCGGGCATTGCGAATGCCCAGATCCTGGGAGTTACAACCGTGTCCAACAGCGGAGATTGCAGTAATGTATCTGCCAATTTCAATTCAGGCGACCAGGGTTACAATTCCGAATCTATTTATTATGGAAACAGCCGTTTTTACTTCAACACTGCCCAGGGCTGGTGGTCTGAAGTGGATGGCGTAAGCGCAACTCCTCCTGTTCCAGGTGGTGGCGGTGCCAGGCTGGTATCCATCATTTCTCCCTTGTACACCAATCCAAACCCGGTTGGCATTTTTGATGTAGGTTTTTACTACGTGGTTCCTAACCCTGCAGTAAACCGCTTCCAGGTAAGGATCATCAGTGCCACTCCCCAGGGTGAGTTCACTGTGTACAATGTAGAGGCAAGCTCTAACTTCAGGACTTTCGCTGCTTATTCCACCCCTCCCACTCCGTATGCAGGTGGTGCTCCACAGATCGCTGGCCAGCAGGGATATGTATGTATCCGCCTGATCGACCAGGACATTACCAATGCTCCCGGTGTAGCTTACAGGGTTGAGGTAACTTATGAAGTGGCTGAGCCGCTGTTCACCGTGTTCGACGACCTGTCTATCGGTGGTACAGTTGCAGCTCCGCTTCCTGTTAACTTCCTTGGACTGTCTGCCAACAAAGTAGCCAGCGGTATTGAAGTGAAATGGGATATCGCCGATGAAATCGACGTTAAAGAATACCAACTGGAAAAGAGCACCAATGGTTTCTCTTTCCAGGCAGTAGGTACAGTAGATGCCAATGGCAGGAATACCATGTACAGCTATGTTGATCCAAACAACAAAGCTGAGCAGATCTACTACCGTGTAAAAAGTGTAGACATTGATGGAAAAACCAAATACAGCGGCATTATCAGGTTTAAGGATAATACCAGCTTTACCACTGACGTTAAGGTTTACCCAAGCCCGGCCAGAAGCCAGATCACTGTTCAACACAGCAGGCTGGAAAGCAAGGCCAGGATCACAGTAAGCACAATTGACGGCCGTATGGTGAAAATGGTAACTCCCGGCCAGGGCAATTCCAACACCATGCTCGATATCAGCAGCCTGAGTGCAGGAACCTATGTGCTGAAAATTGATAATGGCAACGGAAAAGTGGAGACAACCACGTTCGTAAAACAGTAATTTTTTAGGTTTAGTTACTGAAAACTGCCTCCCCCGGGAGGCAGTTTTCTTTTTTTTGAGCCCCTAAGTATTTGTATTAATTTTCCTTATATTCGTTATGATTTGTGTTCTTTCAGTTGCACGATTACATTGAACGTTGCTAATGTTCATGGTTTCCGTAGGGCTGTTAACACCTTTATTTTCTTTTAAATTTTTTCTCAAAATGAACATTTACGTTGGAAACCTTAGCTGGGGTCTCAAAGATCAGGACCTGGCCAACCTGTTTTCACCCTATGGTGAAGTCTCTTCTGCTAAAATTGTTATGGACAAATTCACGCAAAGAAGCAAGGGCTTTGGTTTCGTGGAAATGCCGAACGACGAACAGGCACAAGCAGCGATTGCCCAACTGAACGGCAGTGAAGTTGAAGGCAGAAACCTGGTGGTGAATGAATCGCGTCCGAAAGAAGAAGGCAGCGGCGGCTTCAAGAAAAGAGGCGGCTTTGGCGGCGGAGGCGGCGGCGGCTTTAAGAAAGGCGGCGGCGGCGGAGGCGGTTACCGTGGCGGCAGTGGCGGCGGCGGTGGATACCGTGGCGGCAACGGCGGCAGCAGCGGCGGATACAGGGATAACTATTAATTTCAATAATTAACTACTGTAAATAATTCAAGACTCCCTACCGGGAGTCTTTTCATTTTCAAGGAATACCATTTGCATAAAAAGCCTAAAAAGAATACATGCTGCTTCCCATAGGTGATGATAACCGTGACAGGCATCTGACTCCTTACATCAACTACCTTCTTATTCTCGCTAATGCTCTTGTCTACATCCTGCTGCAGCAATGGGGGAATAATGAAGCATTTACCTATGGCTATTCCACCGTACCCGCGGAGATCCTTACCGGCGATGACCTGGTTTCCGGTGATAAGATCTTCCAGCACCCTGTTACCGGAGAACTGGTTCGCATCCCCGGGCTGGCTCCTACCGGTATGCCGGTCTATCTCACGCTGATCAGTTCCATGTTCATGCATGGAGGCCTGGCTCATATCGCCGGCAATATGATGTACCTCTGGATCTTTGGGGATAATCTTGAAAATGACATGGGACATTTCAAATATCTCATGTTCTATTTACTCTGCGGTGTCATTGCAGGGTTATGCCATATATTCAGCACCTACTATTTCGGACAAAACATGTTTGTACCCAGCCTGGGTGCCTCCGGTGCTATTTCGGGTGTGCTTGGTGGTTATATGATTATGCATCCAAAAAGATCGGTGCATGTATGGATCCTCTTTGGAATTTTTTCTGTTCCCGGGTTCATCGCTGTAGGACTATGGTTTGTTTTCCAGGTGATCAATAGTATGGGAACTCTCGGTGGCGACCAGGCAGGCGGCATTGCTTACGCTGCACATATTGGCGGCTTCATAGCAGGACTGGTACTGGTGAAAGTCTTTGCCAACAAAAGGGCCTTAATAGAGGAAAGAAAACTTTTCAGGTAACACTCTCGTATCAAAAACGGTATCGAAAAGATATTCGCCATCAAGATGTGCGTGCATTTTAACAGGTGCAGAAATTTTTACCTGGTCCACATGCCTGTACTGCACTACAGGAAGATCAAGATGCTCTCCTTTCTCAATTAAAGGAAGGTACCTGATCCTTTTGAATGGATTAATACGCCCTACTATATTCACATCAAGTAGACTGTCAGTAAGTGATGCTCTTGGGGTAACATAAAAACCACCACCATAACGCCTTCCATTAGCTACACTGATCATCAGGCAATCCTGCGACAGCACCTCACCCTTCATTTCAATAGTGCATGGAGTTTCATGGTAATTGATGATATTCTTAAGTATCGATAACAGGTAGGAAGCTTTGCCTGATAATTTTTTCTTACCCAGTAAATCTTTTACAATGGCCCCGTCAAATCCGATTCCCAGGCCATTCAAAAAAAGACGGCCGTTGCAGATGCCAGCGTCGAGTTTTTTAGGACTGGCCTTCAATAGCAGTTCAACCTGCTCTTCAATGGGGATATCATCATAGAGCATGTAATGGAAATCATTGCCACTTCCCCCGCAAAAGATACTAAGTGGTATCTCAATATCTGGATAGCTATTGATGAAATAGTTGAGTGTGCCGTCGCCTCCCATGATCCAGGCTTCGGTAAAATCAGCAAGCGATCCAGGCCAGTCGGAAATAAAACTGGCATGCCTGATATTTTTCAGGCCCAGCAGGTTGGAAACATGATTGGTAATGCGCAAGGCTTTTTCGTTCTCCCGGGTAGGATTACAAACCAGGGCGATATGCTTTCCGGCCATTAACATCTAAATCGAGGTGCAAACATTTGGCCAATAAAGATAGTTCGTGAATCGTGAGTCGGAAGTCGGGAGTTCAAAGTTCAAAGTCGGTGAACTAAAGAAATGGATAGCTTCTGCTTCCTCTGACTTTTAATTTCTAGCCACAACTTCAACTGGCACCAATAACCCGCATCATCCGCTCAGCCTCCGACTTTGAACTTTCAACTATGAACTTGAACTCACGTTTCACGACTCACGACTCACGCTTCACCACCCAACCCCCACCGAACCTAAGGTTGCAGCACCCGAACAACCTGCGCGCCATGGTAGGAATGGATCTCTCCATTGTACATGGCATCAGCACTTACAGGTCCCTGCCGGAAACTGCCCAGTGACACAGCTCTTACCGCGTAATAATATTTCTGCCTGTCATTATTTGCATCTACGAAAAAATGAATGCGGTCATCCCTTACATCCAATGCAGTGGGTTCGGTAGCATCTTTGATCCAATCCATACCCGGGATTTCTTTGGTTCTTGGATTTTCGATCTCGAACCCTGCCGGCAGCAGATCTGTGATCACAATATTTTCAATTGAATTACTGAAAGACTTATCCAGTGTGAGTTCAACAATAACCAGGTCGTTTTGCCTGAAATGATTATCATTGATAACCTTGCCAAAACGGTCAAAAAACCTGCGCCTGATCTTGATGTACTGGTCTTCTTCCCTGTAATTTCCACCCGCACTGATGCCTTCCGCAACCCATGTAAAATAAATCCTGCCTTTACCTTTTGCCCGGATCTCCACCTCGTTTGAATTGAGCATGGCGGCCGTACCCTTCCAGTTACCCTCTACATCAGCTATCTTTTTTCCCTTTACATAAACTTCCGCTTTTACATCCGAACCTGTTTCGGCTCGTGCGAGCTTACCCAATGCGAGGAAGGAAAAAGAACGTTCCTGCGTGTTGGCATACCGGTCTGATTTGAGTTTGTCCATCACATGTTTTCGCATCACCGGTATCTGTGCATTGCCGGGATCCACATCCACCAGCGTATTGAGCGCAATGGCCTCGTCACGAAGGGCACTGTAAAAACTTCCGCCTGTCTGCTGTACCGATTCCTCGCCTGCAAATGAACCGGGAAGCATGGCCTGGTAAGAACGCCTGTCACCTGCCACAGCATAGGCCGCCGACAAAAGGTATCGGCTGTCGAGCGCCAGCAACTGCGCATTTGCTTTGTAGTAATTCATTACTGATACCTGGTTTCTTCCTGCCAGTGAAAGCACATATAGACTGTATGCAACTTCCTTGGGCGCTATCTTTTTATTTTGGTCCCTGTTGTAATAATAACTGATCGTTTCTCTTGTCTTTAACCTGTTGGCGAGATAACCCAGCATGGTTTCAAGAAGACTGTTGTCCACATCAAAACCGGCTTTCTTTGCCTCCAGCAAAAAATGCGCGGCATACACTGTCGTCCACCAGTCTTCCCTGCCGCCTCCATCCCAAAGCGTAACAGCACCCGAATACAGTTGCCGCATCCTGATCTTCCTGATCGCTTCCATCACATTGGCATTAGCATTATTGACCTGGTTGCCTTTGCCGGTCACTGCCGCAAAATCACTGAAATATAATTGCGGAAACGCCGCTGATACCGTTTGCTCAGTACAGCCATAGGGATACTGTACGAGGTAACGCAACTGGTCTGCCAGTTCAGCAATGGAAGACCTGCTGATGATAAGTTCATAATCAAAACCTGCTTTCATGAAATCACCCTGCGGAATGGTCACAACCTGGTTGGCGCCTCCGGTTAGGGAACCACTTCCTGAAACTTTCTGCAAGGTGGAAGCCGGCCTCACGGATATCTCGGTTTCTTCTGTGAATTTTTCTCCCAGCGCGTTTACGGTTACATTGATCCTGGCAATATTCACCGAAGGATCAGCCACCACTTTAAAAACCGGCCTGGCCTCACCGTTAGGATTGATATTGATCGTTTGAGTTGACTGGCCTACAATTTTCACCGGGCCGGAAACAGTAATACCGATATTACCACTGGCGGCACGGCCCGTGGTATTCGATACCGTTACCGGCACCAGTACGGTATCGCCCGGACTCATAAACCTCGGCAATGCCGTGCTCAGTACTACCGGGTCGGCCACAATGGTTGTTTTTTCGGAAGAACCAAACTGGTTATCCCTGAATGCAACGGCCATCAGGCGGATCTCACCATTGAACTGGGGTATGTCAAATTCAAAATCCGCATAACCGCTGCCGTTAGCCTTCTTCAACCCGCTCCAGTACGACATGATACGCACACGTTTCGCCTGCATGGGATTCACTCTTTTATCCAGGCTCACCTCACCATCACCACCCGTGCTGCTGAGTCCTGCCCTGAGTTCGGGGAATAAAAGCGGGTACATGTCAAAAGCCTGCACCTGCAAAGCTTTTTTCTGGTAATAATATGCATAAGGATCAGGCGTTTTGAAATCACTTACCTGCAACACACCGTTATCCACCGCCGCCAGGGTTACATAACTTCCGGGACTGGCCTTCACTCTCACTTTCTGGTGACTGCGTGATCTTACTTTTTCCTGCCTCGTGATCTCCACGTTCATGTGTCGGCCCGGCTCTTCCACCGTGATGCTTTTATAACCATGCGCCACGGTAAGGGGAATGTCGGAAACAGCATGTGGCTTGAAGAGTGTAGCCGTTACATACACATTCGGTACGTGTTTGCTTTCAAGATTAAGATCAAGCGTAGCCGTGCGTTTGGAAACATCCACATACTGGTAAGAGATCACATGATCAGTTTCAACTGTAACCAGCATCTTCCCGCTGAAAGGAG
>CAYWSQ010000192.1:0-7796 GCA_964460925.1 uncultured Flavisolibacter sp.
CTTTCAATAAAGCTTATATATGATCAAGGGCAACAAGCTTACTTTCTGGATCCTGGTTTCAATGGTGCTTGGTATCCTGGTGGGTTATTTATACAACCAGTACGGAACCGGAAATAAGTTAACCTATACTCCGGCCAAAGATTATACAGGTTACGATACCCTTTTGGTTGGAAAAGGGAGCCAGCAGTACACGAAAATCATTTACATCGCGAAAGACTCTGCGGATATCAAAACCAAAAAAGACAGCCTGGGAACGGGCGTCATCATGGCTTTGAAAAATTCAGGCACTACGGTTACCGTTGAGGGAGAAGGAAGGATCCAGGATAATCCCACCGCCAGGCATGGCAGCGCCACGGTTACCTCCATCAAAAAAGCGGCTGATCTTTTAAAATTACTCAGCACCATTTTTATCCGCCTCGTACAGATGATCATCGCACCCCTTGTATTTACTACGCTCGTAGTGGGCATCGCAAAACTGGGGGATCTCAAGACTGTTGGCAGGGTGGGAGGCAAGGCTATTCTCTGGTTCATTACAGCTTCACTTATTTCATTGCTGATAGGGCTTGTACTCGTGAATTATTTCCAGCCTGGCAAATACATTGATCTTTCCCAGCGTGATGTGGAGGGACTGGGTGACCTCATGACTAAAAAACAAAGTTTTTCCATCCAGAACTTTGTGGAGCATGTGATCCCTAAAAGTTTCGTGGAAGCCATGGCTACCAACGAGATCCTGCAACTGGTGGTGTTCTCCATTTTCTTTGGAGTGGCTGCCGCTGCCATCGGTGAATACACTAAACCCCTGATCAAAGCACTTGAAGTGGCTTCTCATATCATCCTCAAGATGGTGAACTATGTAATGAATTTTGCACCCGTTGGTGTGTTTGGCGCACTGGCTGCGGTAGTGGCTGCAAAAGGACTGGGCATTTTCGATTTTTATATAAAATATTTCCTCTTCTTCCTGGTTGGTATCGCCATTCTCTGGATCCTTTTACTGGGTGTGGGCTTTATCATTCTCAAAGGAAGAATGCGGGAACTATTGCGCCGCATCGGCAGCCCGTTGCTGATCGCGTTCAGCACCACCAGCAGCGAGGCCGTGTTTCCAAAATTGACAGAGGAACTGGAGCGTTTCGGATGCCGCGACAGGATCGTAGCCTTTGTGCTGCCGCTGGGTTATTCCTTCAATCTTGATGGAAGCATGATGTACATGACCTTTGCCAGCCTTGCCATTGCGCAGGCTTATGGCATTGACCTGCCGCTGGCCACCCAGCTAACCATGCTGCTGGTGCTGATGCTTACCAGCAAGGGCATCGCCGGTGTGCCAAGGGCTTCACTGGTAGTGGTACTGGCCACCTGCGCCATGTTCGATATTCCTCCGGAAGGTGTGGCGCTCATCCTGCCTATCGACCATTTTTGCGATATGTTCCGCACGGCTACCAATGTTATCGGGAACGCACTTGCTACAAGTGTTGTTAGTAAATGGGAGGGAGAACTGGGAGAATAATTAATGAGTAGGGCTGCTATAGAAAAGTGAATTCTGAATTAATGAACGAACTGCTGTATACCATATTTCTCGAAGGAGGTTTCATTCACAATTTTATTGAGTGGATCATAAACTATGGCGGACTTTACCTTCTGTTGTTTGTTGTATTCGCGGAAACAGGATTGTTTGTCGGCTTTTTCCTGCCGGGTGATGCTTTATTATTTACTGCCGGCATTTACCTCGACAGCCTTACGGAGGAATTTTTCGGCTTTCATTATATGTCCATCATCCTGCTGGTGATCATTGCCTCCATTCTTGGCAACCTGGTAGGTTACTGGTTTGGCCGTAAGACCGGCCCCCTTTTTTATGAAAGAAAAGAGTCCTGGCTCTTCAAGAAAAAGCACCTGATCAAGGCCACAGAATTTTACAACCAGTATGGCAAGGCCACCATCTTCCTGGCAAAATTCCTTCCCATCATACGTACGTTTGCGCCGATCGTGGCCGGTATCGTAAAGATGGACCGCTCTACTTTCATTCTTTATAATGTACTGGGCAGCCTTGCCTGGGTGTGCAGCATGATGCTGGGTGGTTATTACCTGCAAAGCTGGATGATGAGTGAATTCGGATTCAATCTGAAAGATTATATCGAACCCATCACCCTCACCATTATCCTGGTAACCACACTTCCGGTGATCTGGAAACTTTTTTTCGCGAAGAAGAAAGTGGTGCCGGTGGAAAAGATAGCAGAAGAAATAAAGCCCAACCCATAACTGCATGGCCACTTTTACTTCCCCTCATTCAAAAAAATCCTTGCTGAATGTTGCTGTGATCGTGGCGGCACTTGGATATTTTGTAGATATCTATGACCTGCTGTTGTTCAGTATCATCAGGGTGCCTAGCCTTCAGTCACTCGGACTTTCAAAAGAACAGATCACCACGGATGGGGAGGCTATCATTATGTGGCAGATGGCCGGCCTGCTGATCGGTGGTATCATCTGGGGTGTGATGGGTGATAAAAAAGGAAGGCTCAGTGTTTTATTCGGTTCCATCATACTTTATTCCCTCGCCAATATCGCCAATGGTTTCGTGGAAACCGTGGACCAGTACAAATGGATCCGTTTTATTGCGGGACTGGGTCTGGCAGGTGAACTGGGCGCTGGTATCACGCTCGTTTCTGAAATGACGCCCAAAGAAAAACGGGGTATTGCTACTTCCATGGTGGCAGGGCTGGGGCTCACCGGTGCCGTAGTGGCATTCGTGATGAAAGAAAATTTTCACTGGCGTACCTGTTATTTTATTGGCGGTGGTATGGGGCTGGCACTGCTTGTACTGCGTGTTTCCGTATTTGAATCAGGCATGTTCCATGAGGTGAAAAAAATGAATGTGAAGAGAGGCAGGTTCCTGATGCTTTTCAATAATGCGGACAGGATCAAAAGATATGTTCTCGGTATTATGATCGGCCTGCCTACCTGGTTCGTGATCGGTGTGCTGGTAACTTTCTCCGGTGAATTTGGAGAACAGATGGGCATCACCGAACCGATCGATCCCGGTAAAGCTATCATGTATGCTTACGCTGCTATTTCCATTGGCGACATCCTGATAGGTTTCATCAGCCAGTGGTTCAGAAGCAGGAAAAAAGCCCTGTATCTTTTTTATGCCATCACGGCTGTATTCATGATCCTGTTCTTTACCGTGCAATGGGGCGGCAGTGCCAGCCAGATGTACTGGATCTGCGCAGGCCTGGGTTTTGGAACGGGATTCTGGGCCATCTTTGTAACCATGGCAGCGGAACAATTCGGGACCAACCTGAGAGCCACTGCGGCCACCACCATTCCCAATATGGTCCGCGGCATGCTCACTGTTTTGATCCTGCCCATGTTCCAGGGATTTCGCAACCTTACGGATTATTATACAGGGGGATGGCTCACAGCGCTTGTGATCATGATCATTACCGTTGTAGCTGCCCTGTACACAAAGGAAACCTTTGGCAAAGACCTTAATTACGTTGAAGAATGAGTAAAGAAATGTTTAGTGAGACCTGTAACCGCGTGTTCGAACAATGCATAGCGGATTATCATAAAAAGGATGATGTGGATGGGGTGATGGTCAATCCTTACGCGGCAGGGGAACTGCCGCATTTATTATATCTCAAGAACTGGATCGATACAGTGCAATGGCACCTGGAAGATATCATCAGGGATCCGGCCATCGACCCGGTGAAAGCCCTGGCGATCAAGCGCAGGATTGATCATTCAAACCAGGAGCGTACCGATACCGTAGAATATATTGATAGCTGGCTGCTGGAAAAATATAAAGATGTGCAGGTGCAGCAGGATGCCACCATTAATACGGAAAGTCCCGCATGGGCTATCGACCGCCTTTCGATCCTTGCCCTCAAGATCTTTCACATGCAGGTGGAAGCCAGCAGGACCGATGCAGGCACAGAGCACCTGGAAGGGGTACGAAAAAAACTGGAAATCCTGCTGGCGCAAAGAACCGATCTTTCCTCCGCCATCGACCAGTTGCTGGAAGATATTGCTTCCGGGAAAAAATACATGAAGGTCTACCGGCAGATGAAAATGTATAATGATGAGACCCTGAACCCGGTTCTGTATGCACAAAAAAAGAAAGGTCATTGAAACCGCGTCACCTGCTGATCCTGCGCTTTTCCTCCCTTGGTGATATCGCCATGACCGTACCTGTGATCCGCCAGCTTTTACAACAGCATCCAACCCTCGTTGTTACCATGGTTTCAGTGGAGTGGGTGCGCCCCTTGTTTGAGGATATCGACCGGCTGCAATTTTTTGCAGCGGACATCCGTGGCCGTCACAAAGGTTTAATGGGGTTAAGGAAACTTGCCGCTGAACTGAAACAAACGATCAGTTTTGATGCAGTGGCTGACCTCCACGATGTGCTGCGCACCAAAATGCTCCGTTTTTTTCTTTCCTTCTCACGGAAACCCATACACGTAATTGATAAAGGCCGTGCGGAAAAAAGAGAACTTACCAGGAAACATAATAAATTACTGCGACCGCTGAAATCAACCTTCCAGCGGTATGCAGATGTATTTGAGCAGCTAGGTTATCCTGTTAATCTGCAGCCCGGCAAGGTGATAGTGCAGCAGCCGGCAGAACCAGGCTTATTCAACTGGAAGCAACAGGGATTTCATCTTGTGGGGATCGCTCCCTTTGCATTGCACGAGGAAAAAACCTACCCGCAGGAAAAGATGAAGGAAGTGATCAGGATGCTGTCAACAAACCCCGGGTTAAAAATATTTTTGCTGGGAGGTAAAAGGGAAGCAGCCTTACTGGAAGAATGGTCCGGCCAATTCACTCATGTGGAATCGTGGGCAGGGAAAATGGATCTCAAAAATGAACTGCAGCATATTGCCATGCTTGATGTTGTTGTGAGTATGGACAGCGCCAACATGCACCTGGCTTCGCTATTTGGAGTGCCCGTGGTTTCTGTTTGGGGAGGTACGCATCCCTACCTGGGATTTTATGGCTGGGGGCAGGACCCGGCCAATGCGGTGCAGGTAAACCTGGACTGCAGGCCATCCAGTGTATTCGGCAACAAGACCTGCCACAACAAGGGCGCTTGCATGAAGATGATATCTCCTGTTCTGGTCTATGAAAAGATTTCTGGTGTACTTAAATTACCATTATGAAAATTCTGCTGATCAGGTTCTACGACCCCGGCGATGTAATATTTACCACACCTGTGATCCGTTGTATCAAAAAGCAGTTTCCCCTGGCTTCGGTTCACTACCTTACCAACCCGGAAAATGAAAAACTGCTCAAGCCCAACTCATATATTGAAGCCCTGTTCCTGTACCATGGAGATGCAGGCATGATTAAAAGTTTGAAGGATGAGAACTACGACATGATAGTTGATCTGCAGGATGATAAGGATAGCAGGGAGATCAGGAAAAAGCTAGGAGTCAAAACTTTTCTTGTAATGGGAAGCTCATGGTTTGCCAGGAATTTCCAAAACGGAAACCGTGGAAAACATAAAGCGGCCCGCTTCATCAATACGGTTTCTGCTCTTTGCGCCTATGACGGTAAAGGACTGGATTTTTTTATTCCCACAGCCGGGATGATTACTGAAAAAGATATTCCTGCATCCCACCAGTTGGGATATGTAGCTCTTGCTATTGGGGGACTTTCCTCCACCGAAAGGATTTCGGTCAAAAAGATCAGGGAGTTCTGCCAGGAACTGGATCATCCATTGATCCTGCTGGGTGACCAGGGCAGCAGGTTTACCGGTGAGGAGATCAGTTCGGCCGACCCGGTGAAGATTTACAATGCCAGCGGTAAATTCAGTTTCAGCGAAACCGGTGACCTGGTAAAAAGGAGCAAGGTCCTGATCAGTTATGACAAGGGAATGATTGCAATGGCCAGCGCCTTACGCAAGCCGGTGATCAGTATGTGGACGGGTAATTTTCCACTTGCGGATATGCAGCCATTCTACCCGGACCCGGATGTTATGAAAACACCCCCGCACGCGGTGATCAAAAAATTCAGTAAGGAGGTGCTGATGGAAAAGCTGGGAACCATCCTCTCAAAAATTCAGAATTCAAATTCTCTTACCGAAGGGTGATGAAGGAGCAGTTTGGTGAACTGGTTATGATTTTTTTCCGGTCCCTGCACATGCCAGGTCCCGATGATATGATTTCCCTTCTTGGTTCTTTTGATCCTTTTATAATGCAGTTTGCATTCGCGGAACATCCGTTCATAATCCTTTAGCAGGTCTTCGTTATAATCACTCACGATGGTGTAGGTATGCGTCTGGTTTACCTGGTCAATCAGTGATTCAAGTTTGGTAAGAAAAACAAGAGAGGCTAGTACAATCAGGGTTGATACACCCACCAGCCAGTAAGCATCGTTGGCGATACCCATGCCCAGGGCGGCCACTGCCCAGATGGTAGCCGCGGTGGTGATTCCGTTTACCCGGTTGTCGGTTTTGAAAATCACGCCTGCTCCCAGGAAACCGATACCGGTAACAATATTGGAAGCTACACGGCCGGCGCTCACATCATCAAACTGCTTGGAAAAGGTGGTGAAGAGAAAAGACCCCAGGCAGATGAGGATCATGGTGCGGAAGCCGGCAGACTTGCTGAAATATTCTCTTTCAGCCCCGATGAGTCCGCCAACAGCCACTACATATAGCAGCTTCAGCAATAATTCTTCTGTTGTAGGCATACGATGTTTGTTATGCTAAAATAAGATCATTTTGATGGTCTGATAATTGTAACTCAGGTGTAGAACAAACAATTTACAACATGAAAACTCGATTTTTATTATTGGCAGGCGCGGTAAGTTTTGGCTTATTTGCCTGCGACAACAATGAAAGCAGGTACCTGGATCTTAGCTCCGGGGAAGCTGTAGAACTGGAAAAAGATGAAAAAACCGGATTGATGGTGAATGCCGAAACAGGCAAACCCGTTAAGATCTATGTGGACAGGCGTTCAAAGGATACGATCTGGGGAGAAAGCGGTAAGGTGATTAATGGTAACCTGGTAAGAACCGAAGATGGTGAATGGAAATACAAAGGAGATGATTACAAAGTAAAGGTTGACGGGGATGAATACAAGATCAAATCCGGCGACGATTACAAAGTGAAGGGAGAAAACGGGGAGTACAAGATCAAGAACGGTGATTACAAGAAAGAAGTGGAAAAAGATGGTGATGTAACCATCAAGAACGGTGATACCAAGATCAAGATCGACGGTGAAACCGGTGAGCGTAAGGTGAAAAGGGATTAATTTTTCCCATAGTGCAAAAAAGGAGGCGCTTGCCTCCTTTTTTTATGCAATCCCGTGAGATTTACTGGATTTCGATGGTCCTGGGCGCTTTCTGTTTTACTTCTTCTTTTTTAGGAATGAGCAGGTAAAGAACGCCGTTCTCGTAACGGGCCTGGATCTTTTCAACATCTACCACATCCTTCGACAACTGGAAAGTACGGGTGAAGGACTGGTAGCTGAATTCTTTCCTGGCGTATTTAACCTCGTGCTGTTCTTCAGTGGATTTCTTTTCACTGCTAATGGTAAGAGTAGTGCCATCCAGCTCCACTTTAAAATCGGTTTTGCTCATGCCTGGTGCCGCCATTTCCACTTCAAAATTTTCAGGGTTTTCCCTGATGTTTACAGCGGGAATCGTGGTGTTGGTGTCAGAACTGTTAGTCAAACCCATGTTCCAGAGATCCTTTGTAAACAGGTCGTCAAAAAGCATGGAAGGGAACAATTGATTTCTTCTGATGATTGACATAAAAACCTCCGTTTTTTAAAAGTTTAAAGATCAATACACCAGGATGCAAT
>CAYWSQ010000193.1:0-7777 GCA_964460925.1 uncultured Flavisolibacter sp.
TGATCTCATTACAAGACAAATCACGAGGCAAAGAACCACTGCTAGCAATAAAAACGGGTATGACAAACCAAGGAAGGCAATGAACCAGAAACGAGCGGCATTCAGGAAGGGAACAAGCGCCACCAGCAAAAAAACAAAAACGATAAAGACATGAAGTGTAATAATGAATAGTCGTAATCCTTTCTTGCGCGCTGGCTTCATGCAGTCAGTTTAAATTTAATTAGGAGAACATAACCCGCCGTTATCATTCATCATCCATTTCATCCAGGATTTCCTGGCTGGGCCTGATCAATACTTTATCAATGCGGTGCCCGTCCATATCCATGATCTCTATCTCGAAACCTCTCCAGGTGAGTTTGTCGCCAGTCTGGGGTATTCTTTCCAGTTCATGAAGTATGCAGCCTGCCAGTGTATCAAAATCAAATTCCACTTCACTTGCCCAGTCGGCCTTGCCAAACCTGCTCAGGAAATCATAAAAAGGGATCTGGGCATCAATCAGGAAAGTGCCGTCTTCCCTGGCTACGATCTCGTAATCCTCAATACCCGTCTGCGGAATGTCACCCACAATGGCTTCCAGGATATCATTCAGGGTAATCATACCCTGGAGACTTCCATATTCATCCACAATGAAGCAGGAATGTTTCTTGGTTTCCTTGAACTTTTCCATCACCTGGTAGGCGGTATTGTTCTCTGGTACAAACATGGCTGGTTGAACAATATCCCTGAACAGCATAAAATCATCAATGATATACAGATCCTTGATGGAAACCATGCCCTTGATATTATCAATATTACCGTCGCAGATGGGATAAACTGAATGGGGTTCCCTCACAATTTTTTCCCTGATCTTTTCCTCGTTGTCATTGAGGTCAAACCAGATGATATCGCTCCGGTGGGTCATGAGCGATGTAATGTTACGGTCACCCAGGTGAAAGATTCTTTCAATCAGTTCTTTTTCTTCTTCTTCAATGGAACCTGATTCCGTTCCTTCAATAATGATGGCCTTGATCTCGTCTTCCGTTACACTATCGTCCTTAGTATTGCGGATATTGAATATTTTAAAAATCAGGTTGCTGGTGCGGTTCAGCAGCCATACAATCGGGTGGGTGAAGCGTGCAAAACCTTTCATTGGTCCGGCTACAGCTTTGGAAATGGTTTCTGCATTGAGCAGGCCGATCCGTTTCGGAATCAGTTCTCCAAAAACGATGGAAAGAAAAGTCACAATGATAACAATGATGGTCGTTGAAATGGTTTGCGCATAAGGATGGAGAAAACTCACTCTTTCAATCACCGGCCTGAGGTCATTGCTGAATTTATCGCCTGAGTAAACACCCGTAAGGATCGCGATCAGCGTGATGCCGATCTGGGCTGCTGACAAAAAGATCTCCGGGTTATTGGAAAGCTTAAGGGCCACACCGGCTTTTTTATCTCCTTTCTCCGCCATCGATTCCAGCCTCGCCTTACGGGCCGAAACCAGCGCGATCTCCGACATGGTAAACAATCCATTCAACACAATCAAACCTACCAGTATGAAAATTTCCATTTATGCTAATTGTTGATCCAGTTTAAAACTTCCCCATTTCCGGTTAAAAGCCCAGGAGGTCAAAATACCTACAATGATGCCAAGCATGGCGCCACCAACAACATCAAGCGGGTAATGTACCCCCACGTAAACCTGTGCGTAGGCAATAAAAAAGGCCCAGGCAAATCCCAGGTACATCCACCCCTTTAAAATTCCCCGGAAAGTGAGAAAAGCAAATGTAGCTATGCCAAAATGATTCGCGGCATGATTGGAAACAAAACTGGAACTGCCGGAACATTGTTTAAGCAACAATCTCACATGTTCAATCATATCGGGGTCAAAACAGGGACGGTTGCGGTCAACGAGGAGTTTGATCCTGAATCCCGTCATATCGATAACAGCTACCGTCAGGATAAAACCTACACTCCACCACCAGCCCTTTTTACCGAAATTGAGGGTCATGAATACCAGGATGAAAATGTATAAGGGAGCCCAGAAAACCGAGTTGCGCAAATATGGAAAAACCTTGTCGAAAACCGGGTTTGTAAGCTCGCTATTCAGAATTTTGAACAGGTTTTGATCCCATTCTACCAGACCCTGCATTAAAGAACCACCATCCGCCAGGAAAACCATGGGGCAAAAGTAAGCGAAGAACTAGCCTTCTTTAGCGAATAAATGGCGGTTTTCACAGTAAAATTTAGTTTTTTTGCCATGTACTTTTCCATCTAAACATTTTACCCGTTCATGCTCCTGCGTTACCGCATGCCCAAGACCTTACTCTGGGTTTTTAACCTGTTGATCATCTTCGTGATGATGTTTACCACCTACAGGCTGGTGACCCTGATGGCTTTCATGCCCGCGGACGAAGGATGGACAGACATGCTTCCCTCGTTATTCCTTGGCCTCCGTTTCGACCTCCGCTGGATCAGCATGATCCTGCTGCCGATCATCATAGCCAGCCTGATCCCCGGTTTTTCGCCATTTTATTCCCTGCGCAACCGGAAGATATGGACCTGGTACCTGGCGGTTATGACCTTTATCGTTATCTTTTTCTTTGCCGCCGACTTCGGTGCTTTTTCCTATAACCGCACCCGTTTGGGAGCCAGTGCTCTCAATTTCGTGGAAGACCCGGGTATTTCCGCCAAAATGTTATGGCAGTCATATCCCATCATGTGGATGCTGCTGGGGCTATTTGTTGCGGTACTCCTGCTCCGCCACATGTTCCGCAAAATGCATGTAAACGTTGTGACCAAAACTGATGGTAAAGGCATCCGTTACAGCCGTAAATGGTTTGTAGGCGCTATATTCTTTTTTGCATTTCTTGTACATGGCAATGTGGGTACCGAGCCGCTCAAATGGAATACGGCTTTCAGGTTCAACAACAGTTTCAAATCCTTCCTGGCCCTTAACCCACTGCAGAATTTTTTCTATACGCTTAAACTGAGAAGAACAGACTATGATGAGTCGGCGGCCAGGGCTTATTTCCCTGTAATGCAGAACTGGATGGGATTCCGTAAAAATGAATTTTCTTACAAAAGAACCGTGACCCCTGCACCGGGTTCCATCACTACAAGGCCCAATGTGGTGCTGGTGATGTGTGAGTCCTTCAGCATGTACAAAAGCAGCCTGAGCGGAAACAAACTGAATACCACGCCTTATTTCAAATCGGTTGCTGACAGCAGTATATTATTTGAAAGGTGTTTTACGCCGCATTTCTCTACGGCCCGCGGTCTGTTTGCCACGCTTACCGGCATACCCGATGTGCAGCGCTCCACTTTTTCAACGCGCAATCCCAATGCGCTCGACCAGCATACCATCATCAATGATTTTGAAGGCTATAAAAAATATTATTTCCTGGGCGGCAGTCCCAGCTTCAACAATTTCGAAGGCCTGGTGAAAAACATCAATGGCGTGGAAATGCATGTGGAAGGAAAATTTGAACAGGAGCCCGTTGATGTCTGGGGTATATCTGACAAGGACCTTTTCCTGGAAGCCAACGAGGTTTTTGCAAAGCAGGACCAGCCTTTTTTTGCCATTGTTCAGACGGCCGATAACCACAGGCCCTTTACCATTCCCCGGGAAGACCGCGATGAGTTTGAACTGAAGGAAGTGAGTAAGGAAGAACTGAAAAAATATGGTTTTGAATCGCTGCAGGAATACAATGCATTCCGTTATGCAGATTTCTGTATCCAGACCTTCCTGGAGGCCGCGAAAAAAGAAAAATATTTCAGCAATACTATTTTCGTTTTCATAGGCGATCATGGCGTATCCGGTGATGCCAACAGCATGTATCCTGCGGTTTGGACCGACGAGCGGCTTACGGAAGAGCACGTGCCCCTTGTGTTTTATGCTCCCGGTTTGCTTCAGCCGCAAAAAAGAAAGGAAGTGGTATCCATGATTGATGTGCTGCCCACTGTTGCCGGTCTCTCAGGAATTACTTATACCAATACTACGCTGGGCCGCGATCTGCTTAATGGGACAGCAGCCAATAACGGGGCCTTCATCATCTACCACGATGAAGGAAGAATAGGGATGGTTACCGACCAGTATTATTTCACCAAGAATATCAATTTCAACCGGGAGGAGCTACACCCGATGGATCCATCCATTAAATTCACCCCGCAGGAGCAGGATTCCATTAAAAAGAAAATGACCATCATCACCAGTGCCTATTATGAAACAGCCAAATGGCTGCTGGTACATAATAAAAAATAGATTATTTCTGCGCTACAATGATCATGCGCGGGGTAGCTCTCACATCATAAGCATTCAGTTCGTAGTCTCCGAAAACTTCCACCACCTGCATTTTCTGGAAGGAGAGCATGTCGGTAAAATCTCCGAGGCTGAACCTGGCTACTTTTTCCGTGAATTCTTTTGGATGATCAAGCGAAGGATCCTGGATGCTGATCTTTTTATAGAAATGATGCTGGTCCATCCACCGGTGGATTTCATACCTGGTATCACCAAGTTGTTTCACTTCTTCGTGAACCAGGCGGTCCTCCACGAAATGCACGTTCAGGTAATCAAATACAATCTTTCCCTTTGGTTTGAGGCTGTTGGCAAGTGTCCTGATGGCATCGTCGTGTTCCCTTTGCGTATGAAAATATCCGAAGGAGGTGAAGAAATTGAAGGCGTAGTCAAAATAGTTGATCCATGCTGGAAGGCGCATATCGTGCTGGTAAAAATGAAGTCTTTCGTTCTCCATTTTTTTGGCCAGCATGATGCTGTCGAAAGAAATATCGATTCCCGTCACGTCCAGCCCTTTTTCCGAAAGGTATTTGCTATGGCGCCCTCTTCCGCAGGCGATGTCGAGAACGACTGAACCGGTCGGGGGTGCAAGATGCCCGATCAGCCGGTCAATGAATTTTTCAGCTTCCGCCTCATCTCTTTCAAAATAGAGTTTATGATAGAATTCCGAATTGAACCAGTCCTTATACCAATCCTTCATTGCCAGTTTTTAGCAAAAGTAAAGGCATTCGACTGTTAATAGCCGGGGAGGCTTCAACTGTAAAACCGTATTTTTGCTACCCGAAATTTTTTGGAACTAAATACTGTATTGTGGCATTGATCAAGAGTATCTCCGGTATCAGGGGGACAATAGGGGGCAAACCCGGGGCATCTTTAACAGCATTGGATATTGTGAAATTCACCGCGGCTTACGGCAACATCATTGCCGAAAGAAGGGAGGACAAATCACAGTCGCCCAGTATTGTAGTAGGCAGGGATGGCCGCATCAGCGGGGAGATGGTGAGCCAGTTGGTGATCAATACCCTGCTGAGCCTGGGCGTGAACGTAGTGGACCTTGGTCTTTCCACCACACCAACGGTGGAATTGGCAGTGAAAGCTGAAAATGCGGATGGTGGCATCATCATCACGGCCAGCCATAACCCGAAGGAATGGAATGCACTCAAACTGCTCAACCGTGAAGGTGAATTCATAGATGCAGAAACAGGTGCTGAGGTACTTGAAAGAGCAGCCAATGAAGAACTCGGCTTTGCTACCGTTGACAAACTTGGTAAAAGAACCGTGAATGATAGCTGGATGCAGCGACATATTGATATGGTACTGCAGTACCCGCTCATCAATAAAGAAGCGATCGCGGAAAAGAATTATAAAGTAGTGGTTGACTGCATCAACTCCACCGGCGCGCTCATTGTTCCCCAATTGCTCGAAGCACTGGGTGTAACCGATGTGATCGTCCTGAATGGTGAAGTCAATGGAAAGTTTGCGCACAACCCCGAGCCGCTTCCTGAAAATCTCAACACCCTCAGTAATGAAGTGGTGAAACAAAAAGCGGATTTCGGTATCGCTGTTGATCCAGATGTGGACCGCCTTTGTTTTGTTTGTGAGGATGGTAGCATGTTCGGAGAAGAATACACACTGGTGGCTGTTGCGGATTATGTTCTTTCCAACAGGGTGGGAAATACGGTCAGCAACATGAGCAGTACCAAGGCGCTGAAAGAGATCACGCAGAAGAATGGAGGCCAGTATCATCCTTCCGCCGTAGGAGAAGTGAACGTAGTGAAAAAAATGAAGGAAGTGAAGGCTGTGATAGGAGGGGAAGGAAATGGCGGCATCATCGTTCCTGATTTCCATTATGGAAGGGATGCGCTGATCGGCATTGCTTTATTCCTGTCCCATTTTGCAGGTTTCAAAAAAGGATTGAAATCATTCCGCGGAAATTATCCTGATTATTTTATCTCAAAGAATAAGATTGAGCTGGAAAATGGTGTGGATGTAAAACCCATTTTCGAAAAGATCCAGAAAAAATATAAGAATAACCCGATCAATACCGAGGATGGATTGAAAATCGAATTTGATACTGACTGGGTACACCTGCGTACTTCCAATACTGAGCCCATTATCAGGATCTACGCGGAAAGTAATTTCGAAACCACGGCCAATAATATCGCCAAGAGGCTGATGCAGGATATAAGGGAATGTAGTTGAGAAACAGAAACAGGAACAGGAACAGGAAGAGAAAGAGAAAGAGAAAGAGTGTGGAGGGTGGGGAGTAGCAGGGATGAAAAGTTCTTATTAATTTGCACAGGCTCTGCTATTGCGCGATTGCTGCATCATGAAATTTTTTGCTATGTACAATGCCACTATGAACGAGGTGAAAGAACCGGTTGCTCCCATTGCTGCCAGCCAGCGGATTTATTTTGACAACGCTGCCACAACTGCCCTGGATAAAGAAGTGCTGGATGCCATGCTGCCTTATATGACCGAACATTTTGGCAATCCTTCTTCTATTTATTCTTATGGACGTGAGACCAGGCTTGCCATCGAGAATGCCCGCAAATCAGTGGCTAAAAACCTGGGTGTAAAACCCGGTTCCATTTTCTTTACCAGCGGGGGCACAGAAAGCAATAACACAGCCATCGCTGCATCCATCCGTGACCTGGGCTGTACGCATATCATCACTTCTGCCATTGAGCATCATGCCGTACTGCATACCGTGGAGCATTATGGTGCTGACCGCCATGTGTCCACCAGTTTTGTAGCCCTGAAAGAAGACGGGCATGTGGACCTTCAAAACCTGGAAGACCAACTGAAAGAATATACAATGGCCGGCAAAAAATGCCTGGTCAGCCTGATGCACGCCAATAACGAAATCGGCGTACTGCTTCCTATTAAAAAAGCCGGGGAAATCTGCCAGAAATACGCGGCTATTTTTCATTCAGACTGCGTGCAAACGGTAGGTCATTATCCGTTGAACCTCGGAGAACTGTACGTTCACTTTATCAGTGGCGCCGCGCATAAATTTCATGGTCCCAAAGGAACCGGTATCCTGTACGTGAATGAGAATGTGAATATCAAACCCTTCATTTTCGGTGGCGGACAGGAAAGGAATATGAGAGCTGGCACTGAGAATGTATATGGTATCGTTGGTTTCGCGAAAGCGCTGGAGATCGCCATGCGTGATTACGAAACAGCAAGCCACTATATCAATGATCTCAAACATTACATGATCGCGCAGCTAAAAGCGAATTTTGAGGTGAGCTTCAACTGCGGACCCAATTCACTTTATACAGTGCTGAGTGTTTGTTTTCCCCGCAACGAAAAAACAGAGTTCCTGCTCATGAACCTCGACATTCATAATGTATGCGCATCCGGAGGTTCGGCCTGCAGCAGCGGAGCAGATGCGGGTTCGCACGTAATGAAAGCGCTCAATAAAAACGATGGTCATATCACCATCCGTTTTTCTTTCAGTAAATACAATACAAAAGAAGAAGTGGATGCAGTCATCTCGAG
>CAYWSQ010000194.1:0-7703 GCA_964460925.1 uncultured Flavisolibacter sp.
GACTTCAACGCTTACCAGCGACTGATCGATTTTGTGATCGAGGATGGCGTGAACTATGTTGTTACCCTTGGTACTACCGGAGAAACACCCACACTTTCGCATGACGAAAAACTGGAGATGATCAGGGCTACTTATTCATTTGTTGCTGAACGTGTACCCGTAGTGGTGGGTATCGGTGGTAACAATACCGCTGAAGTGGTAAAGGATATTGAAACCTTCCCGCTGGAGAAAGCCACCGCCATTCTCTCCGCGAGCCCTTATTACAACAAGCCTTCCCAAGAGGGTATTTACCAGCATTATAAAATGCTGTCCAATGCAACTGCAAAACCCATCCTGCTTTATAATGTACCGGGACGTACCGGATCTAATATATCCGCTGCAACCACGGTCAGGCTGGCCAATGATATCGGCAACATCAACGGCATCAAAGAAGCCAGTGGTAATTTGAGCCAGTGCCTGCAGATCCTGCGCGACAAACCCCAGGATTTTCTGGTGGTGAGTGGGGATGATAACCTGGCCCTCGGCCAGATCGCCAGTGGCATGCGTGGGGTGATCAGCGTGGCGGCTAATTGTTTCCCCAAGGATTTTGCTTCCATGGTGAAATCTGCCCTGGAAGATGATTTTCACAATGCACGGAAGCTGAATAATATCCTGCTGCAGGGTTATGAACTGTTGTTTGCGGAAAATAATCCGGCAGGTGTCAAGGCTTTCCTGGCAGAACTGGGTATAATCGAAAACCAGCTCAGGCTTCCGCTGGTTCCGTTGAGCAGCGGGCTGCATCAGCAGGTTCGCGAATACCTTTCCACGCTAAACAGATAATTTGCATTTTGTACTGGTCATATGCCTGCTCTTCCTGCAGTTCTTTGCTACTGCACAGCAGAAGGTCAGCTTTGTAATTACCTCGCTGCCTTCTTATCACCAGCAGGAGGACAGTATCTTCCTTGCAGGATCCTTCAATAACTGGAACCCGCATGACAGCCGTTTTGTGCTGAAAGATATGGGCGGCAAACCCGGCATTACAATTGAATTACCTGCCGGCATGTTTGAGTACAAATTCACAAAAGGTAGCTGGGACCAGGTGGAATCACTGGAAAATGGATTTCCCGGCGCCAACAGGATCGTGCGTGTGCCGGGAGAAGATACAGTGAGCGCCGAGATCCGGCATTGGTCCGATCATTTCCCCAAGCAGGCAAAAAAAAGTACGGCAAGCCCCAATGTTCATATTGTGGATTCCGTGTTTTACATGCCCCAGTTAAAAAGACACAGGAGGATCTGGATCTACCTGCCTCCGGATTATTCTACCTCGGGAAAAAAATATCCTGTGCTTTATATGCACGATGGCCAGAATGTGTTTGATGAGGCTACCTCCAGTTTTGGAGAGTGGGGTGTGGATGAAGCTCTTGATACGCTGGGACCCCAGCACAGGCAAATGATCGTAGTTGGAATTGATAATGGAGGTGATAAGCGACTGAATGAATATGCTCCTTACGACATGGAGAAATATGGAAAAGGGGAAGGGGCGCAGTATATGGAGTTCATTGTAAAAACACTCAAGCCCTTTATTGATAAACATTACCGAACCAAAAAATGTAAGGACAATACTTTTATTGCGGGAAGTTCCATGGGTGGACTCATTTCATTTTACGCCATTCTCCATTACCCCAAAGTATTTGGAGCCGCCGGTGTTTTTTCACCGGCCTTCTGGATCACACCGCAGCTAAAGCAGGTAGATCCGGCACAGGCAAAAAAAGTAAAAGGGAAAATTTACTTCTATGCGGGTCAGCAGGAAAGCGATTCCATGGTACCCGACATGCTGCAGGTGTTTGAACAAATGCAGTTACATTCCAAAGCCAAAATGGAAACAGTGATCCGCGGTGAAGGCCGGCACGACGAACCAACGTGGAGAGCAGAGTTTCCGGTATTTTACAAATGGTTGATTGAACGATAGTGTTGTAAGCTGCAAGGTGCAAGGTGCAAGGTGCAAGCTGCAAGGCTTACAGGCTCATACTTTCCTTGATGTTGTAGTTTTAAAATGTAATTATTTTATTCAACAAGTTTAACTAAAAAATAAAATTTCGAATTGAGGTCTTGTAGCTTGCACCTTGCAGCTTGCCGCTTCCCGCTTCTCTCAATTCACTTCATAACTCGTACCCTCCATCGCCAGTTCGGTATTCTGGAAAACTTCCCGGGCTTCCTTTTCAAACATTTCAAGTGTATCGTACTTAGAACTGAAATGCCCGATCAGTAATTTTTTTACCATGGCCTTTCTTGCAATCTCGGCAGCCTGTTTGGTTGTGCAATGAAATCTTTCACCGGCCTTGTCCCTCATATTATCGAGATAGGTGGTTTCATGATAAATCATATCGGCACCATAGATATACTGTATCAAATTTTCGTCGTAACGGGTATCTGCGCAGAAAGCATATTTTTTCCCTCTTTCTGGTGCTGCCGTCACCATATCATTTTTTATCACCTGCCCGCGTGTGGTGATATAATCGAGTCCATTCTGCAGGCTCGAATAAAAGCTAACGGGAATGTTATACTTCTTCACCTTATCAATCAACAGTTTTCTTTTACCTTCTTTTTCCTCGAACAAAAATCCATAACATTCTATGCGGTGTGTAGTGGGAAATGCGGAGATCCTGATCTTTTCAGTATCCACCAGTACTTCCGGTTTGGTGAGTGTATGAAAATGCAAAGGATAGGGTAGTACGGTTTCAGCCACCCTCATCTGCATTTCAATGATCTGCTGGAGCGGTGCCGGTCCGTATACATGCAGTTCCTGCTTATGCGAAAGCAGTCCGAATGTATTGAGCAGTCCTACGAGTCCGAAATAATGATCACCATGCAGGTGGGAGATGAATATATGCGAGATCTTTCCTCTCCTGATCCGGTATCGGATCATTTGGATCTGCGTGCCTTCACCACAATCAACCAGGAAATGGTTACCGTCATGAGTTACCACCTGGCTGGTTGGATGCCTGTTGAATGCTGGTACGGCTGAATTGTTTCCAAGTATGGTAACTGATAACATGACAACAAATTTAGGATGCCAGGGCCTTATGGCCCTCATCCTTCACTAATCAAAAGACGAAAGCTTCTCCTCGATCAGGTCCAGGTAACTGCCACCAAAAAGGAAGAGGTGGATGAGCAGGGGATACAGATTACAAACCTCGCATTGTTCTTCGAATGCCGGGGGTACTGGGTATTGTTCATTATAGGCATCATAGAAAGAGGGGGCAAAACCGCCAAACAACCTGGTCATGCCCAGGTCCATACTGCGGTGTCCGTAATAAACCGCCGGGTCAATTAGTACCGGCGCGGATCTTTCATCACAGATAAAATTGCCACTCCATAGATCACCATGGAGCAGTGAAGGTTTTTCGTCATCAAAAAAAACGGATAGCCTTCTGTACAGTTTATCGAATGAGCGGAGGTGCCGCGGTTGCATCAGTTGAAGATCATAACAGCGTTTTACCATGGGCTGCAGTCGCTGCAACATGAAAAAATCTGTCCAGTCAGCCGACTGCCTGTTCAATTGGGGCACGGCACCCATGTAATTATCTTCTTCCCATCCAAAATGTGTTGATGTGTGTCGGTGCAACGCTGCCAGTTGATGCCCGAAATCTTCCCAGAAAGATGAAGTCCTCTTTCCCTCTTTCACAAATTCCAGCACCAGGAACTGCCAGTCACCTTCTTCACCCTGGTCAATAATTCCAGGGGTCCTTAAAGGGGGCAATGCAAGTGCTTCGAGGCCTTTCTTTTCTTTCAGGAATAATTGGGGAAATTTGGAAGCAGAATTGATCTTACAGAAAAAATGCTCATCTCCTGCTTCCAGCCTGAAGCATTGATTGATGCTGTCACCTCCCAGGCTGCTCACCTTTGTGATATTTTGTGCCGTGATGCTGGCAAGCCTTTGCAAAACTATTCCAGGAAGTCCACGCATCATCGAGGTCAGGGCTTTTCAGCATCATCAAAATCATCACCTCCCAGCAATTCTCTTTCGATCTCTTCCATCTGTACAATATCGTAGGCTTCGCTCTCCGTGGGTGTTACATTCATCAGCTCCAGCAATTCCTGCACATCAAGATATTGCTCCAGGTCGGGCTGCAATTCACAGAAAACAAAAGAGGCATTCTCTTCATAAAATTTCTGCTGTGTACGCACCAGCATTTCAGCGCTTTCCTGGTCCATACTCTTAACAGTCCTTAAATTCACCACTACATTCTTTATTGTATCTTTAAGCAGTTCTAACAGTTGGCGGTTCAATTCTGCTGCCAGATTAGCAGGCAATTCCGATGTTTCCACCCGGATGACATGAAATTTCTCTTTGGTATCAGTTTTGACTTCCATACTGACTAATGTAAGACTAAAGCCTGAGGGTCTTGGAATCGACCAAAAATATTTTTTATTATTGTATAAAGCATACCGAATCAAATGGATAATAATTTTTCCTCACAAGTAAAAGAAATCATCTCCTTCAGCAGGGAAGAAGCCCTGAGGCTGGGTAATGATTTCATCGGGACGGAACATTTATTGCTGGGACTGATTCGTGAGGGAGATAATACGGCTGTTCGCATTTTGAAGAGCTTTAATGTTGACCTCTACGAATTAAGAAAGGAAATAGAGCTGGCCGTTAAGGATAAGACCGGGAAGAACATCGCTAATATCAACAGCCTGCCGCTGACCAAGCAGGCAGAAAAAGTGATCCGTGTTACCGTACTCGAAGCCAAGGCGCTGAAAAGCCCCACGGTGGAGACCGAACACCTGATGCTTTCCATCTTAAAGAACAAAGAAAATATTGCAACCCAAATTCTAAATCAATTTGACGTGGATTACGATCTTTTCAGACAGGAACTGGGCGTTATGAAATCAAATGACCCGCGTGCCGAATACCAGGAAGAGAATGATGATGATTTTGATGAAGAGAAAAAATACTCCCAGTCAAAACCCCGCCAGGGCGCTACCAAAAGCAAAACCCCGGTGCTGGATAATTTCGGACGTGATATTACCAAACTCGCCGAGACCGGCACGCTCGATCCGATCGTGGGCAGGGAAAAAGAAATTGAAAGGGTTTCCCAGATTCTCTCCCGCCGTAAAAAGAATAACCCTATCCTCATTGGTGAACCCGGTGTGGGTAAGACCGCCATCGTGGAAGGACTTGCGCTCCGTATTGTTCAGCGCAAGGTTTCCCGTGTGCTCTTCGATAAAAGAGTGATCTCTCTCGACCTCGCCGCCCTCGTGGCAGGTACCAAGTACCGCGGCCAGTTTGAAGAGCGCATGAAAGCCATCATGAACGAACTGGAAAAGAACCGTGATGTGATCCTTTTCATCGATGAGATCCATACGATAGTGGGTGCAGGCGGCGCTTCAGGATCCCTTGACGCCTCCAATATTTTCAAACCTGCACTGGCCCGCGGAGAACTGCAGTGCATTGGTGCTTCAACACTTGATGAATACAGGATGTACATCGAAAAGGATGGCGCTCTTGACAGGCGTTTCCAAAAAGTGATGATTGAACCGCCTAGCGTTGATGATACTATCCAGATCCTCAACAACATCAAATCCAAGTACGAGGAATATCACAACGTGAACTACGACCAGGAAGCGATTGATGCCTGTGTTAAGCTGAGTGACCGTTACATCACCGACCGTTTGCTGCCCGACAAGGCTATCGACGTAATGGATGAAGTGGGCGCCAGGGTTCACCTGAAAAATATCAACGTTCCCCAGAATATTCTTGATCTCGAAAAGAAGATTGAGGATATCAAGGTTGAAAAGAACAGGGTGGTGAAGAGCCAGAAATTTGAGGAAGCGGCTGCCCTGCGCGATAATGAAAAACGACTGGCTGAAGACCTTGAAAAAGCTAAGAGCCAGTGGGAAGAAGAAAGCAAGCATAAACGTTATCCTATAGGTGAAGAAGAGATCGCGGAAGTGATCAGCATGATGACCGGCATTCCTGTGAAAAGGATGGTGGAAGCGGAAACGCAGAAGCTGCGCAAGATGTCTGAAGAAATGAAGGGAATGGTGGTTGGCCAGGATGAAGCCATTGTAAAAGTGGTGAAAGCCATCCAGCGTAACCGCGTGGGTCTGAAAGATCCCAAGAAACCGATCGGTACTTTTATCTTCCTCGGTCCGACCGGTGTGGGTAAAACAGAGCTGGCACGTGCACTTGCCCGTCACATGTTCGACAGCGAAGATGCCCTGATCCGCATTGATATGAGTGAATACATGGAAAAATTCACCGTGTCAAGATTGATCGGAGCTCCTCCGGGATATGTTGGTTATGAAGAAGGCGGACAACTCACCGAAAGGGTACGCCGTAAACCATACAGCGTGATCCTGCTCGATGAAATTGAAAAAGCGCATCCGGATATCTATAACATCCTCTTGCAGGTGCTGGATGACGGCCAGTTAACGGATGGCCTCGGCCGCAAGGTGGACTTCAAAAACACCACCATCATCATGACCTCGAATATTGGTGTGCGCCAGTTGAAGGATTTTGGAGAAGGTGTGGGCTTTGCCACCAATTCAAGGTTGCAGAGCAGCGATGAGAACAACAAGGCAGTGATTGAAAAAGCACTGAAGCGTACTTTCTCAACCGAGTTCCTCAACCGTATCGATGATGTGATCATTTTCAACTCCCTCACCAAGGAGAATATCTTCGAGATCATTGATATCCTGATGAAGGGTGTTATGAAAAGACTCATCAATCTTGGTTTCAGCCTGGAACTGACCGAAGAAGCAAAAAGCTTCATCGCTGACAAAGGTTATGACCAGCAGTTTGGTGCCCGTCCCCTTCACAGGGCCATCCAGAAATACCTTGAAGATCCCCTGGCAGAAGAGATCCTGAACATGAATATTAAACCTGGTGATGTATTGATAGCAGGACTTGACAAGGAAAATGGCAAGCTGGTATTCACCATGAAGCAGGGCGCTGCCACAGAATCAAAAGCTTAAATCAATTTTTGATACCACATCCCATCCGTGACCGCGGATGGGATTTTTTTTGCTGATACTTTACAACACGTAAATGCATTTTTCTGTCTGCCCGATAGTTGGCATTTTTGTAGTCTCGAATGAAAAAAATTATCATCACCATTGACGGGTGGTCCTCCTGTGGAAAGAGTACACTGGCCAAACAGATGGCCAGGAAACTCGGTTATATCTATGTTGACAGCGGCGCCATGTACCGCGCCATCACTTTACATTTTCTAAGGAATCACATTGACTGGACCGATACCGACCAGGTGAAGAAAGCACTGAAGGATATCTCTCTGGATTTTGAATACAATGAGAAGAGCCAGCAATCGGAGATCTTTCTGAATGGTGAAAACGTGGAGTATGTGATCAGGGATCTCGTGATCGCTGAAAAGGTGAGCGAGGTGGCTGCCATCAGGGAAGTGCGGAAATACGCGGTGGCACAACAGCAGAAACTTGGAAAGAACCGCGGAATCGTGATGGATGGAAGAGACATTGGCACGGTGGTGTTCCCTGATGCGGAACTGAAGATCTTTATGACGGCGGATAATGCCGTACGCGTACAAAGAAGGTTTGCGGAGATGTATGAAAAAAATCCCAACATCACCATCGATGAAGTAAAGGCCAACCTGGAGATGCGTGATTATATTGACAGCAACCGCGAAGTAAGCCCTTTAAGAAGGGCAGAAGATGCACTCCTGCTTGACAATACCAATCTCTCA
>CAYWSQ010000195.1:0-7702 GCA_964460925.1 uncultured Flavisolibacter sp.
TAATGTTTACGAAGTAAGGATGACCGCTACCCTTAATAAAGGCTGGCATCTTTACAGCCAGAACCAGCCCAAGGATGCGATCGCCATTCCTACAAGTTTCAGCTTCAATAAAAATCCTTTACTGGAATTTGACGGCAATGTGAAGGAGATCGGCAAAATGGAAAAATTCGTTGACAAGGAACTGGATGTTTCCGCTTTCCAGTACAGTAATGAAGTGAGCTTTGTACAAAAGGTTAAACTGAAAGGAAAGGCTAAGACCAATGTAACCGGCAAACTGGAATACCAGGTGTGTACCGATGAAAAATGCCTTCCTGCCAAAACCGTTAATCTATCTATAGCCTTATAATAAAATGATTTAGTGTTTTTTTGCAAACGAGTTCTCTGGGAACTCGTTTTGTATTTTAAATTGGATTAAGATGAAGAAAGCCGGATTGCTATTATGCCTGGTATTATTGATGGCAGGATTGGACGCAGCAGCACAGGAAAAAGATGTTTTCAAATGGAAGGCAACCGGCAACAGGATTGCCCCAAACCAGTATGAACTGGTATTTACTTCTGAAGGCGCTGAAGGCTGGCAATTATATGCTCCACAGGTTTTACTGGATGTTCCTACTACCGTAATTGATTTTTCCGACAGTGCCATTCAAACTTCAGGGCCAGTGAGGGACTCCGGCAAATTGATCAAAATTCAAAGCCCCATCTTCGGGCAGGAAGTGGCCATGTATGAAGGTCCGGTTGTTTGGAAACAACTGGTCACCATTAATGGTACAATACCGGAAACCCTGCAGGATACACTGAGTTTCAGCTATGGAAAAGGAGAAGAATATTACCAGGGAATGTTTGTATTCACGGCCAGCCTTGAAGGCGGAACTTCTGTTGCCAGGGAAATAAAGATCGCTTCCATTGACGTTCGCAATCCTGTTAATGATTGTGGTGATGATGATACGGAAGACAAATCCCTTTTCACCATTTTCATTCTTGGATTTACTGGTGGACTGATTGCCCTGATCACTCCCTGTGTTTTCCCCCTGATACCGCTCACTGTTTCTTTTTTTACGAAAAGGGCGGCCAACAGGAGAAAGGGAATCGCCAATGCCCTGCTTTATGGTTTCAGTATTTTCCTGATCTATGTTTTGCTCAGTCTTCCTTTTCACCTGGTGGATTCAGCCAATCCGGAGATCCTGAATAATATTTCCACCAATATGTGGGTGAACCTGGTATTCTTTGCCATCTTCATTGTATTTGCTCTTTCATTTTTTGGTTTATTCGAGATCACCCTGCCGAGTAATTTCGCCAACAAGGCTGATTCCAAATCAGGCATCGGGAATATCGGGGGTATTTTCTTTATGGCCCTTACCCTGGCCATTGTTTCGTTTTCATGCACTGGTCCGATCCTGGGATCCCTGCTGGCCGGTGTTTCAAGCGGGGGAGGAACAGGCGGGGCTACCCTGTTAAGCTTCGGCATGGCAGGTTTTGGTGTGGGACTTGGATTGCCTTTCGCACTTTTTGCCATGTTCCCCGGCTGGCTGCAATCGCTTCCTAAATCAGGCGGCTGGCTTAATTCGGTGAAAGTGGTGCTGGGGTTTTTAGAACTGGCCCTCGCCGTTAAATTCCTTTCGAATGCCGACCTCGTGGAGCAATGGCATGTTTTAAAAAGAGAAGTATTCATCGGCATCTGGGTACTGATAGGAGTGCTTACTGTTTTATATCTTCTGGGAATATTGAGAAGTCGGAACACACCGAAGCCAAAGATGACCCGCATGCGCTGGGGCTTTACGGCCTTGTTTGCCCTCATTACGGTATATCTTATTCCCGGCCTTACCAATACCACGGCCGCCAATCTTACCCTGATCAGCGGTTTTCCGCCACCTCTTTGTTACAGTGTTTATGCAAAGCCGGTGAACTGCATCCGCAATGTGCAGCCGCTTCATGATTACGAAGAAGCGCTCCAGCTTTCCAGGCAAACCAATAAACCCATGCTCATTGATTTCACCGGCTGGGCCTGTGTGAACTGCAGGCGGATGGAAGAAAATGTGTGGACCGACCCGGAAGTGGCCAACCTGATGAAAAATGAATTCATCGTGGTATCCCTTTACGTGGATGAAAGAAAAAGGCTTCCGGTAACAGAACAGTTTGAGTTCAAAGCCAGCAACGGAGAAATGAAAAAGATCATCACGGTGGGAGATAAGTGGACAAATTTCCAGCTTGAGAATTTTTACAAGACCTCCCAGCCTCAATATGCCATTATCAGTCCCGACCAGGTAGCCCTCACCAAAACCAAGACCTATACTCCTCACCCAGGAGAATTTGTGGAATGGCTTCGCTGCGGACTGGATGCACATAAAAAACCCCGGTAATAGAAAAGCCCCCGCTGAAAGACGGGGGCTTTTTATGCGAAAGGTCTTATTAGTATTCGTCTTCGTTGAACATGAAATCTTCCTGCGAGGGATAATCAGGCCAAATATCCTCGATGCTCTCATACACTTCTCCCTCGTCTTCCAGTTCCTGAAGGTTTTCAATTACCTCGATAGGAGCACCGGAACGGATGGAGTAATCGATCAACTCATCTTTAGTAGCCGGCCAGGGCGCTTCCTCCAGGTAGGATGCTAATTCTAACGTCCAAAACATCGTGCTTTAATTTTTATTGTTACTATTGAAAAAGTTGAAGAATAATTTCTATGCCAGTTCACAAATCCTTCCCTTCAAATTTTTCGCAAATGTAGTTTTATTACTCAATTTTCCAAATGTTGTTTAAAAAGCTCCTGACAGGCTTTGCTGTGCGGTATTGTTTAAGGATATTTGGAGCCGTTCAAAAGAGGAAAAGGTCATGCTGTCAGCCCGGAATATTCACAAAAGATACGGTCCAGTTGAAGTACTTAAAGGCGTGGATATCGATATCAGTGCCGGCGAGATCGTCAGCATTGTAGGGCCCTCGGGCTCGGGCAAGTCAACCCTCCTCCACATCCTCGGTACCCTCGATGCGGCTGACCAGGGGATGGTGGATATCAGCGGGGTAAGGATTGAAAGCCGACCGGCTGTGAATGTGCAGCCTTCACACTGGTGGAAAAGGCTGGTGCATGTGATCATTGACCTGGCCATTGTTTCTTTTCTCTCCAACTTGCTATTTTATTTCCTGGTGGAAACCATCCCTGCTCTTGCGGATTACGATGGAATTGCCTGGCTTGCCCTTTTTACCATCATCATTCTTTTTCTTTATTACACGCTTACTGAAGCCTTGTTGGGAAGATCACCAGCCAAATTTCTCACCGGCTCCAAAGTGATGATGGCACGTGATTTTTCTAGGCCTTCCTTTGTTAATATCGTCAACCGCTCACTTGCAAGGCTGATCCCTTTTGAGATCTTCAGTTTTTTAAATGCCAGGCCGGTTGGCTGGCACGATAAGCTGGGCAGCACCATTGTAACGGATTCAAAACTCTCTTACCTGGAAAGGAAAGGACTTTCGCCTGACCAGCTCGCGGCTTTCAGGAATAAGAGGATTGGTTTTGTTTTCCAGTTTCATCACCTCCTGCCCGAATTCACTGCTCTTGAAAATGTGTGCATCGCCGGCTGGATCCATTCCAATAAAAAAGAAGTGAAAGAAAAAGCCATCCGCCTGCTAACGATCCTGGGTTTGAAGGACCGCCTGCACAATAAACCCAGCCAAATGTCGGGTGGAGAGCAGCAGAGAGTGGCAGTTGCCAGGGCCCTGATCAATAATCCTGATATTGTTTTTGCTGATGAACCAACCGGTAATCTCGATACCGCCAATGCACGTGAACTTCACCAGCTTTTCTTTGACCTGCGCAAGGAATTCAACCAGACCTTTTTGATTGTAACCCACAATGAAGAACTGGCGAGGCTGAGCGACCGTATGCTTACCATGAAAGATGGCAGGATGAGTTGAAAGAAAGATCATCGTAAAAATTTACATGCGGGCCTTCCAGGGTATTTCATCCACACCCAGTTTCATGGCAGCATATCGCGCCAGGGTAAAAAGGTAATCACTCAGGCGATTGAGGTAACGCACCAGTTTTTCATCAACAAAAAGATCGTGCTGCTGCATATTCACCACCAGCCTTTCAGCACGGCGGCACACACACCTGCTGATGTGAATGGATGATACCGTGGTATGACCACCGGGAAGAATGAAAGACCTCATCTCCGGAAGTTCCGAGGTCATGGCATCAATTCTCTGTTCCAGGAATTCGATATCGGTTTCCACCAGGTCGGGGAGTTTCATTTTGGGTGCTTTCTCCCCGTCGGTGGCCAGTGCCGAACCAATCGTGAACAAGCGGTCCTGGATCTCTTTTAATTCTGTTGATTCCATACCATTGAGCTGGTCATTGATCAAGCCGATCCAGGAGTTCAGCTCATCAACGGTTCCGTAAGTTTCAATGCGGATATCATTCTTGGGAACCTTGGTGCCACCTATGAGGGAAGTTGTGCCTTTGTCGCCTGTTTTTGTATAGATTTTGTTAGCCATGATTAGTTGAATTGGTGAATTGTCAATGGTGAATAGTGAATGCTGCGCCCGCCATAGCTTTAGCGAAGGCGGGGTGAATGCGCCCGCCATCCACGTGCGGCCGAAGCCTCAGCGAAGGCTGAAGCTATAGCGGAGGCGCAAGGTAAATTAGTACGATCAGGTTATTGTTCATGAAGAGTTTTATGTTGAATCCTAACCTGATCGCTGTTGATCACACCATCCAGCAGCCTTACAATGCGATGGGCGTAATTGGCTATGTCCTCCTCGTGTGTTACTAGGATGATGGTATTTCCCTGTTCCTGTATCCTTGTAAAGATTTCCATGATCTCATAGGATGTTTTGGAATCCAGGTTTCCCGTGGGTTCATCGGCCAGGATGATCGCCGGGTCATTCACCAGTGCCCGTGCAATGGCTACACGCTGGTTCTGCCCCCCGCTCAATTCATTGGGACGGTGATGACTTCTGTCGGCAAGATTTACTTTTTCCAGTACCGCGAGGGCTTTTTCAGTTCTTATTTTTTTCGACACGCCTGCATACACCAGTGGCAGGGCTACATTTTCAGCGGCAGTCAGCCGTGGCAGCAGGTTGAACTGCTGGAACACAAACCCGATTTCATGGTTTCTTACTTCGGCCAGTTCATTATCTGTGGTGCTGCTTACATCTTTCCCGTTCAGCACATAAGTTCCGGCCGTAGGTGTATCAAGGCAACCCAGGATGTTCATCAGTGTGCTCTTTCCGGAACCGGAAGGACCCATCAGGGCCACGTATTCATTCTTAAATATGTCAAGGGTGATCCCCTTAAGCACCTCTATGACCTGCCGGCCGAGAAAATAATTTTTCCTGATATCTTCAAGATGAATGATGGGCTCCATGTTTACCTGGGTTTTTTGATCACCTGTGGTACCTTGAAATAAATGCCATCGTGATGCGGTGCATTCAACAATGCTTCTTCCCTGCTGATCATGCCTGAAGGCTCGTCTTCACGAAGCAGGTCCATATTATGGCTCATATGAAGCAAAGGCTCTACCCCGGAAGTATCCAGCTCCCTGAGTTTATCAATAAAGCCGATCATTTTTTCGAGGTCGGCCCCAATCTCCGCTGCTTCGGCTTCTGTGAACCGCAACATGGAGAGCTTTGATAATTTTTCAAGCAATTGTTCATTTTCCTGCATGAGACAAAGATACCCCGTGCAGACTTTCAGGAAAGGGTAAAATCAAACGATTTGGAAAAGCCTTTGAGGGAAGGAGGTATATTTGCCGCCTTATGGCAAAAGAGATCGTTGTAAGTGGCATCAGGCCCACAGGGTTTCTGCATCTCGGGAATTATTTTGGCGCCATGCGCAACTATGTGCGCATGCAGGAAGCCTATGACTGTTATTTTTTTGTGGCCGACTGGCATTCGCTCACTACGCATCCCGATACAAAAGCCCTTAAGGAAAGTGTGATGAGGGTGCTGGCAGAAAATATCGCTGCGGGACTTGATCCTGAAAAGGTTTGTCTTTATGTGCAGAGCAGCATCCCGGAGATCGCGGAATTGTACCTGCTTCTCAATATGCTGGCTTATAAAGGTGAACTTGAAAAGACCGCTACCTTCAAGGACAAGGTGAGGCTGCAGCCTGAGAATGTGAACGCCGGCCTGCTTACTTATCCTGTGCTCATGAGTGCTGATATCCTGATCCACCGGGCGAAGTATGTGCCTGTGGGTAAAGACCAGGAGCAGCACCTGGAGATCACCCGCAATTTTGCCCAGCGGTTTAATCATCGTTATGGTGAATTATTCCCGGAGCCTTCCGCTTTTAATTTTGGTGAAGACCTGGTAAAAATTCCTGGTCTTGACGGCGCGGGTAAAATGAGCAAAAGTGAAAACCAGTTCGCCACTCTTTACCTTGCCGATGATGATGACCTGATCCGGAAAAAAGTGATGAAGGCTAAAACGGATGCGGGTCCCACAGAACCCGGATCACAGATGCCTGATTATATCATGAACCTTTTCCAGCTAATGCAACTTGTGAGTGAAGAAAGCACTACGGCTAAATTCAGGGATGATTTCAACAAAGCTTCCATCCGTTACGGAGATATGAAAAAACAGTTGGCCGAGGACATGGTCAGGTTTATTTCACCTATCCGGGAAAAGGCAACAGCCATTTACGAAGACCGTAATTATCTGAAAAAGATCATCAGCCAGGGTGCTGAAAGATCAAGGGAAAGCGCACAGCTTACAATAAAGGCTGCGAGAGAAATGATCGGTTTAAATTACAGCATCTGATCTGTTGCTTCAAAGGAAGTTGGCAGATTGAAAATAAACTCTATTTTTAGCAACACTTATTTATTCTCTTTTCCGGATGGCTAAATCAAAAAAACCCAAACATATTGCTGTCGCCGGGAACATTGGTGCAGGCAAGACCACGTTAACGGAGCTCCTTAGCAAACATTATAAATGGATCCCTCATTTTGAGGATGTGGACCACAATCCTTACCTGAATGATTTTTATGAGGATATGCCACGCTGGAGTTTCCAGTTGCAGATCTATTTTCTTAACAGCCGCATCAACCAGCTCGTAGAGATCCATAATGGCACGGAAACCGTGATACAGGACCGTACCATCTATGAAGATGCCCACATTTTTGCGCCGAACCTGCACGAGATGGGTCTCATGAGCAAAAGGGATTTTGATAATTATTTCAAATTCTTCCAGACCCTCAAAGGAATGGTGCAGCCCCCTGACCTGCTGATCTACCTGCAGGCTTCAGTGCCCACGCTGGTCGGCCAGATCCAGAGCAGGGGCAGGGAGTATGAGGAAAATATCCGGCTTGACTATCTCAAGCGTCTCAACGAGTATTATAATAAATGGATAGAAAATTACAAGGAAGGCCCTTTGCTGATCATTAATGTGGATGACAACCGGTTCCCGCAAAAAGAAGAAGACCTTGGAAAGATCATCAACAAGGTAGATGCGCAGCTTTATGGCCTGTTCTGAGATTTCCGCTTCCAGTGAATTCCAGCCAGCAGGAATGAAATACAGCCAATAGCCCCGATTACACCCCTGGCATGGGACTGGCTCATAAATCCCATGATGGCAGCTACGGCAAACATAGCGGCAGCTACGAAGGATAATACATACGATTTCATGTGAAGAGTGCTGCAAAAACAGCACCGTTATCAGGGATACGAAGCGTAATGCTCGGTTTCATCCAGCAGGAACTGGATCCTTTCCAGCCA
>CAYWSQ010000196.1:0-7650 GCA_964460925.1 uncultured Flavisolibacter sp.
CTACGGCCCCCAGGATGATTTTTCCTCAAAACGGTCCAAGCCCGGTTATCCCAGGGTTGTATTCATAAAAGGCCGATCATTTTTTATAAGCTTCTCGCAAGCCCAAAATATTCATCAAAATGCCTAGCGTAAGAAAAACCCCCGGCAAAACAAGCAAAGCCGGGATCAAACCTAAAACCGACCTTAAAGCCGCACTAAAGGAACATTTCGGTTTCACTGATTTTAAAGGACAACAGGAAGAGATCATCCAGACCCTGCTGAGCGGAAGGGATACTTTCGTAATCATGCCAACCGGTGGCGGTAAAAGTCTTTGTTACCAGTTGCCAGCAATGATCCTTCCCGGTGTCGCGATCATTGTAAGCCCCTTGATCGCGCTCATGAAAAACCAGGTTGACCTGGTGAGGGGTTATAACAGTAATGACGATGTAGCCCATTTTCTCAATTCAACACTTACAAAAAAAGAAATAAAAGTGGTGCACGACGACCTGAAGTCCGGAAGGACCAGGATGCTCTACGTGGCACCCGAAACACTGACCAAACAGGATAACCTGGACTTTTTCAGCGATCTGAAAATTTCCTTCTTCGCGGTTGACGAAGCGCATTGTATCTCGGAATGGGGACATGATTTCCGTCCCGAATACCGGCGACTTCGTGATATGATGGACCAGATCAACCCTGATATTCCCGTGATCGCGCTTACCGCAACCGCTACCCCCAAAGTGCAGAGCGATATTGTGAAGAATCTTGACCTGCGCAAGCCGGAGATCTTTATTTCTTCATTCAACCGTTCCAACCTTTATTACGAGATACAGCCCAAGATCAACAAGGAAGACACCATCCGGAATATGGTGAAGTTCATTGTGCACAATAAGGGCAAGAGCGGGATCATCTATACTTTGAACCGCAAGACCACCGAGGAACTGGCCGACATTCTCAAAGCCAATGGCGTGAAAGCTGTTGCCTACCATGCGGGTCTCGATTCAAAGCTGCGTGCGGAAAGACAGGATTTATTCCTGAACGAAGATACCCAGGTGATCGTTGCTACTATTGCGTTTGGAATGGGGATCGATAAGCCGGACATCCGATTTGTGATTCATTACAATATTCCAAAGTCTATCGAAAATTATTACCAGGAAACCGGCCGTGCAGGCCGTGACGGACTGGAAGGAAAATGTATTTTATATTATTCGCACAAGGATGTATCCAAACTGGAACACCTGATGCGTGATAAGCCGCTCAGCGAAAGAGAAGTGGGTGCGCAACTGATCAATGAATCTGTTGCCTATGCGGAGAGTGGTGTCTGTCGCCGTAAGGTGCTCCTTAGTTATTTTGGAGAGGATTATGGTGATAAGAATTGCGGTAACTGCGACAACTGTAAACATCCTAAGGAAAGGATCGAAGCAAAAGAGGATGTACTTACAGCCATCAAAGTGATCAGGGCCCTGGATGAAAGGTTCGCGACCGACTACGTAGTGAGAATTATTACGGGTCATCTTACCCCGCAGATCAAAATGTTCCGCCACGACGGGTTGCCCGAATTCGGTTTAGGCAAGGGCCAGCCGGATCATTTCTGGAATTCACTGATCAGGCAGATGCTGTTGGAGGGGCTGCTTAAAAAAGATATAGAAGAATATGGTGTTCTGAAATTCACGAAGAAAGGAGAAGAGTTTTCCAAAAAGCCGAAGTCCTTTAAGATCGTGATGAATAATTTATTTGAAGACGCGAATGAGGATGATGAGGAAAGCACCGAACAGGCGCCGGCCGCATCAACGGATGAGAAATTGTTTACGATGCTGAAGGAGCTGAGGCAAAAGGAAGCAAAGAAAAAGAACCTGCCACCTTTCGTGATCTTCCTTGAATCTTCCCTCCAGGATATGGCCACCATGTACCCGACTTCTACTGACGAACTGGCTAAGTGCCAGGGCGTGAGCAAGGGTAAGGCTATTAAATATGGCAAACCATTCATTGACCTCATCACAACCTATGTGGAAGAGAATAATATTGTGAAGCCCGATGATTTCGTGATGAAGAGCGTGGTGAACAAGAGTGGGAACAAAGTACACATCATTCAGCAGGTTGATAAAAAGATCCCCCTGGAGATGATCGCGAAGAATAAAGAATTAAGGCTGGATGCCCTGCTGGAAGAAATGGAAACCATTGCTGCAAGCGGTACCCGCCTGAACCTGGACTATGCCATTGACCAGATGCTGGACGAGTACGAGCAGGAAGAGATCATTGATTATTTCAAAGGCTGTGAAACCTCTTCTCTTGATGTAGCAAGGCAGGAATTATCCGAAAGTAATTACAATTGGGAGCAGCTCAAGATCATGCGGATCAAATTCCTGAGCGTGTATGGAAACTAGACCGGGAAACGGGTTAAACGCTTAGTTTTCAAAAACTCTCGCCGTTTTCCTGTTTTTTGACCCCATCTCCTTATTTTTGCAACCCCAAGAAAGTGCGGAGTGCGATCGCTCTGTTTCTCCGCCCTGTTTCTTTCCTTGGTGCGGTATCCCGACTTGGTCGGGAAAAGGACTGAAAATAAAATGGTGCGGTATCCCGACCTGGTCGGGAAAAGGACTAAAAAATAAATGGTGCGGTAGCTCAGTTGGTAGAGCAAAGGACTGAAAATCCTTGTGTCGCCGGTTCGATTCCGGCCCACACCACAGAAGCCCTGGCAGTTATGCCAGGGCTTTTTCGTTAGTGCGGAGGAACAGTGCGGAGTGCGATCGCTCTGTTCCTCCGCACTGTTTCTTTTCCTGGTGCGGTATCCCGACTTGGTCGGGAAAAGGACTGAAAATCCTTGTGTCGCCGGTTCGATTCCGGCCCACACCACGAAGGCCCTGGCAGTGATGCCAGGGCTTTTTCGTTAGTGCGGAGGAACAGGGCGGAGTGCGGCGCACTGTTTCTCCGCTCTGTTTCTCTTTCTTACTTGTTGTTATTCTCATTTTCTTATGTGTTTTTTCCCCTTGCCTTCCTCCTATTGAGAGTAATTTTATTGCTCAATGCAAAACATCGACTCTTCCAATATTTTATTCTCGCTGGCGCTTGAGCTGGTCAACCATACGTCCCGTCATATTTTTCTGACGGGAAAGGCGGGTACGGGAAAGACTACTTTTTTGAAGTTCATCCGCTCACATAGCCCTAAGCAGATGGCCATTGTGGCGCCCACAGGTGTTGCAGCTATTAATGCCGGTGGTGTTACTATTCATTCTTTTTTTCAATTACCCTTTTCACCTTTTATCCCTGGTAATGGCAGTGCCGGTTCTTCACATACCGTTTTAAGCCGGTTGCGCATCAATAGCCAGAAAAGACAGATCATCCAGGAGCTGGAATTGCTGGTGATCGATGAGATCAGCATGGTCAGGTGTGATACACTTGATGCGATCGATCTTGTTTTGCGCCATATCAGGAAGCGGCCTTATGAAAGATTTGGCGGAGTGCAGGTTCTGTTCATTGGTGATATGTTCCAGTTACCGCCCGTGGCCAAAGACCAGGAGTGGAACCTGCTTTCGGCATTTTATGAAAGCCCTTATTTTTTTGACAGCCATGTTCTGCGTGATGAACCTCCTGTATGTATTGAGTTTGAAAAGATCTACCGACAGACAGAAGAAAAATTCATCCGGGTATTGAACCAGGTAAGGAATAATGAATTGGATGAGGAAGGACTTGAATTATTAAAGCAGCGTTATCAGCCATCTTACCGCGCAGCTAAGAATGATGGTTATATTATTCTCACTACACATAATGAGAAGGCCAGGAGCACCAATGCCCAGATGTTGCAAAGTCTTAATGCACCGCTTTTCAGCTATGAGGCTGAAATTGAAAATGAATTTTCGGAGAATGCCTATCCCGCGGATCTAAACCTGCAATTGAAAATAGGTGCCCAGGTAATGTTCATCCGCAATGATACTGAACGAAGATTCTTTAATGGGAAGATTGGTATCGTAACTGCTCTTGAAAAGAATAAGATCTTCGTACATTGTAAGGATGAGGAGGAGCCTATCGAGGTAGGGAAAGAGAAATGGGAAAACATCAGGTATTCGCTTAACAGGCAAAACCGCCAACTCGAGGAAGAAGTGCTGGGCTCATTCACGCAATATCCACTTCGACTCGCCTGGGCCATCACCATTCACAAAAGCCAGGGACTGACTTTTGAAAAAGCCATAATCGACGCGGGCAAGGCTTTTGCCCCGGGGCAGGTTTATGTTGCACTCAGCCGCTGCACGAGTCTTGAAGGCATGGTACTGCATAGTGAGATCGATAGCCGGAGACTGTTGAACGATGAGCGCATCATCAGGTTTGCAAAGAGAACGTCTGACAAGGAAGCGCTGAACCGGGAACTGGAGGTGGCGGGCAAACATTACAGGCAAAGGATTCTTTCCGGGCTTTTCGATTTCAATAAACCCTTTGCTATTTGTGAAGAGATCTCAGGTTTTCTTGCAGAACAAATAACGGGATTCAATGAGGAGGCCGTGTCCTGGTCAGAACAAATAAGTTCTGCGCTATCTCGTTTGCAAACTACGGCGGCAAAGTTCCAGTCACAGCTAAGGCAATATTTCAATGAATCAAAAGAAGAATTCTCACCGGTTGCGCTCCAGGAAAGGATCAAAGCGGCCTGCGGGTATTTTATAAAAGAGATCGGGCACCTGGTTCATACGCTGAAGGAAACCCCGGTGGTGACAGACAGTAAAATGCAGGCGAAGGAATTCAATGATATGCTGCGAAATCTTTTTGGCGTTCTTTCCATGCAGCAATTTTTAATGGAGGGCATCGCTGATCAATTCGATCCAGTCATCTATCACCAGCGAAGAAAAGAGTTCAAGGTTCCCTCTTTTAGTGTGAATGTTTATGCTGGTGTAAAAACAGTAAACAAAGCAATGGCCAATGCTCCTTTGTACCAGCAGTTAAAACAGTTACGCGACCAGATCTGTTCCCAAAAAAATCTTCCTGTTTTTATGGTGGCGGGTAGCCAGTCGCTCGAAGAGCTGGCCACTTATTTGCCTGTTGATAAAACATCGCTTCGGCAGATCAGCGGTTTCGGAAGTTCCCGGGTTGAATCTTACGGTGAAAGATTTCTTGAGTTGATCAGGAAGTATTGCGACCAGCACGGGTTGGAATCCAACATGGCCGATCTAACGCCGAAGCGCATACGAAAACCAGCAGCCACCAAAAAAGTGGATACCAAACAGGAAAGCTTTAAAATGTACCGGGAAGGAAGGACCATCGCGGATATCGCAAGGGAAAGAAAATTGTCTCCCCAAACAGTCGAAGGCCACCTTTGCCATTTTATTTTGTTGGGAGAATTGGCCATTGATGACCTGGTGAGTGAAGAAAAGATCAGCAGGATCAGGCCTTTGTTATCGCCGGGCCCGGCTTCACTTACACCTGTTAAGGAAAAACTGGGTAATGATATCAGTTACGGCGAAATCAGGATGGTGCAGGCTTGGGTCAATTCCCTTCACAAGTCATCTGCCCATGAAAACCATTAGGATCTGAACATCACTGGGATTGATTCCTGAGATTCGGCTGGCCTGCCCCAGGGTTTTAGGCCTCATGCGGTTCAGTTTTTCCCTGGCCTCCACCCCAAGCGATACAATACGTTGATAATCAAATTGTTCTGGGATTTCAAGCTCTTCAAGCTGTTTCATGCGGTCCACGAGTTCCCTTTCCTTGTCTATATAAACCTGGTATTTGATCTGGATCTCAGCCTGCTCAATCGTTTCCCTGTCATAAGCCTCCAATGCAGATTTGATTTTCGGTACCTGTTCACTAAGCTGTGAAAGGCTGATGCCTGGTCTCAGCAGGATCTTGTCAGCCTTTTGTTTTTCGTTGACAGGTGCACTCTTGATAGATTCCAGGAATGGGTTGATCTCCTGCCCTTCGAGCTGCATCGAGGAAAGTTGTTGTTTGATTTCCTGAACATTGCTTTTCTTATGGAGTACCCGGTCCATTCTTTCTTGTGAAGCAAGTCCCAGCCGGTAACTCAATTCAGTCAATCGCAGGTCTGCATTGTCCTGCCTCAGAAGTGTCCGGAACTCCGCTCTCGATGTAAACATGCGGTAAGGTTCCTGGGTTCCTTTGCTGATCAGGTCGTCGATCAAGACACCGATATAGGCTTCACTTCTTTTCAGGATGAGTGGAGCTTCCTGCTTTGTTTTAAGGTGGGCATTGATGCCGGCCATCAAACCCTGGCAGGCTGCCTCTTCATACCCGGTCGTCCCATTGATCTGCCCAGCAAAGAACAGGTTTTGAACATGGCGGGTTTCAAGACTGTAATGAAGCTGGGTAGGCGGGAAAAAATCATATTCAATCGCGTATCCCGGCCTGAAGAACCTTACGTTCTCGAACCCAGGTACTTTCCTGAGGGCGGCATATTGTACTTCTTCGGGAAGTGAGGTTGAGAAGCCATTCACATAGATCTCCACCGTGTTCCAGCCTTCAGGTTCTACAAAAAGCTGGTGACGGTCGCGTTCTACAAACCTGTTAATCTTGTCTTCTATGCTGGGACAATACCTGGGTCCTGTACCTTCTATCCTTCCTGTGTACATGGGGCTGCGGTCAAAGCCTGTTTTGAGGATATCATGAACTTCAGTGCTCGTATAGGAGATCCAGCAGCTCCTTTGCTCTTTGGGTTTTGGAACTTCGAGGAAGGAAAAGCCTTCAATATGGTCATCACCTTTCTGCTCTTCCATTTTAGAATAATCAAGAGAACGCCCATCCACCCTTGGCGGTGTTCCGGTTTTGAGCCGGTCGCTTTCGAATCCCAGGCTGACGAGTTGTTCCGTGAGTCCTTCTGATGCTTTTTCAGCTACCCTTCCCCCACCTAAGCGCTTTTCTCCTATATGGATCACCCCATTCAGGAAGGTGCCGTTGGTCAGAACCACTGCTTTAGACCTGATTTCATGGCCAAGCCCAGTAACTACGCCTTTTACCACTCCTTTTTCGACAATGAGCTGGCGTACCATATCCTGGTAAAAGGAAACCCTGGGTGTCTGCTCCAACATTTCTCTCCACTTGGTGGCAAAGAGCATGCGGTCGTTTTGAGCCCTTGGACTCCACATGGCTGGCCCCTTTGACCTGTTCAACATCCTGAACTGGATCATGGAGGCATCAGATACGATACCGGAATAGCCGCCAATGGCATCAATCTCCCTTACAATCTGGCCCTTGGCTATCCCGCCCATAGCTGGATTGCAGCTCATTTGGGCGATGGTCTGCATATTCATGGTAATCAGCAAGACTTCTGAGCCCATATTGGCAGCTGCTGCGGCGGCTTCACATCCTGCATGGCCTGCGCCCACTACAATAACATCATACTCCTGGAACATGGGGCAAAATTATTCGTTGTTTCACGTGGAACTTGTTAAAGTGGAAGGCTGCCTCATGTTCCACGTGAAACATTAAGCAGCCCCAGGTATTTATTTTCCATGGCTCTCATCACCTCCTGATCCTTCTTTGATTTGTCTTTGTATCCGCAGAGATGCAAAGCACCATGGATCATCACCCGGTGGAGTTCGTTGATGAAGCTGGTTCGAAAGGTTGAGGCATTTTCACGGATGCGATCGATACTTATGTAGATCTCCCCTTCTATATCCTCCCCTTTCGATGACAGTTCAAAACTGATGATGTCGGTAAGGGTATCATGTTTCA
>CAYWSQ010000197.1:0-7637 GCA_964460925.1 uncultured Flavisolibacter sp.
ATCACCTGGTTTTTCTTTTTGAGTTTGCTGGGAGAATTTGAGACAGGTGTTGTTGAACGATTAGTTACCTTACTGTCAATTAATACATCTGCATTTTTGTTAACTGACCGTTTAACGATACCTGTTTCACTGTATTTATGTTGAAAGACTAGCCGGAAATTTTTTTCTTCCGCAATCACTTCTATCTGCCGGTTTTCATCGATTTCAAATTCCTTTTGCAGTTCCGGATTCTTCAAAACTTCCTGTATGTATTTGTTCAACTCATCCTTCACATCGTATAGAGCATTATACACTGGCTTAAAAGAAAATCCCATTGTATATTTATACCAAATATCCAGTTCATCTTTTTCTAGTGAGTGTTTCTGCAGGTTACTTGCTTTCAAACGTGTTCCTTTCACAGTCCATACAGGACTTATGAATTTGATCATTTCGATACTACTGCCTTGCTTCAGCTCAAAATCAGCACATACATCATAGGTTATAGACACTGCCGGATCGTTATATTTTCCAATGCCTACTCCATAAGCAATGTCAGGTGTTGTGACCTTGAAATATATGTGGTTGGAAGGAGCAAAAAAGGATAGGAATATTTTTTCTCCCGAGTTAGTTAATCTAACATATGGAAAAATTGAATGCGTGATCTTATCTGCATGAATGGTCTGACCAGTCATATCTTTTATTTCCTTACGAATGACATCTGCTATACCCTTATTTAATTCAATAACTTTAGACTTGAATTCACCCACTAAAATATCGTTGAATATTCCACTTTCATGATACAATTGTTTATGTTCACTTTTTAGGACCAGGGTTATATTTTTCTGAGACTTCACTGAACCACCATATAAAATGAAGAGGCCTAGTACCAGGCAGGTTTTGACATACATCATGATTTTAGATTTTTATCAAAATTGAACACATGCCCCACACACCGGTGGTACAAACACGACAATTTATTGCTGACTGTCAATTTAATAATTCGATCCACTGACTATAATTCATTAATCACACGATATTTTCTACAGTGGAATTTCCGGATCCCCATTACCGGATAACACATCTGTTATAATTTGGTTCCTGCCATTCCCTAAAAAGTCGCATTCTTACCACTCATCACGCATTTCAGCATTGAATTTTATACCTGTCATTTATTCTTCACTAAAAAAACGAAACAATGAGAATCCGAAACATGCTTCACCTACTTTCCGTGATCACATTGGTAGCTTTGCATTCATGTACAAAAAAAGATCCCGAAAACGCTTACCCTCACACGAAAAAATACGGACCCGAGGTGGCTACCTCCTGGTATAAAAAGCTGACGGAGATTACACGCACCAAACCCTATCCTCCCCCGCCATCAATCAGGATCCTTTCCTACACCGGTCTGGCCCTTTATGAATCTGTAGTTCCCGGCATGCCCTCCTATCAATCCATCTACACGCATCTTACCGGCAATATCATTCCAGTGGATAAAAAAAAGGATTACTTCTGGCCTGCAACCGCGAATGCAGCCATGGCACGCATAGCCTCACGACTGTTGTCAAACTATCCCAATCCCGACCTGGCACCAATTAATAATCTTGAGGATTCTTTCACAGCAAAATTCACCACGCTGGTCACTCCCGCGCAACTTCAAAAATCGGTTGAATTTGGAAGGCAGGTTGCTGATATCATTTACGAATGGAGCGCTACCGACGGATCACTTACTTCAGCCGGAACTCTTGCTCCCTGTCCTCCTTATGTACCTTCAAACGGCCCCGGTCAATGGACGCCCACACCTCCCGGATTTTTTCCTGCGGCTGGTGCTTGCCAGGGAGAATTGCGGACATTCACGCCCAACCTTTTCAACACGCTTCCCACTGTTACGCCACCTGCGTATTCAACAGATCCGGGATCAGCTTTTTACCAGGCAGCCCAATCTGCTTACCAGCTTTATAATACCGCCACTCCTGCCGACAACCAGGTTAGCCAGTCATGGAGAGACCTGCTTGGTACTAACCTCAACACCATAGGGCATTTGCTAAGATTAACTGTTCATATAATTGAAAAAGAAAACAAAAATCTGGAAGAAGCTTCAGTCATTTTCGCCAAAGAAGGAATGGCTCTACACGATGCCATCGTAGTGGCTTTCGATAAAAAATTCGAATTTACTTTACTAAGGCCCGTGAGCTATATCCATAATGTATTGGGACATACAGGCTGGAATTCATTATATCCCACACCCCAACACCCGGCTTATCCTTCTGTGGCTTCTCTTGCAGCCGCATCCGCCGTGGTGGTACTTGAAAAATCTTTCGGTAATTCATATGCTTTTACTGACTCTACTCAAAATCAGTTTTATGGAAACTTCAGTTATTCAAACTTTAACCAGTTGCTGGCTGATGTGGGAAAAAGCAGAAGTCACAGTGGATTGAATTATGTTTTTTCCATTACCGATGGTAATTTATTAGGAAGGCATGTGGGTAACCGGATCACTGCATTGCCTTTTAAAAAATAACAAGAAGGGCTCAACTATCATTTGGTAAGGCCCAGCACTCTTTCAGGGGCCTGTGATTCACTAGCGAATAAATGAGCCGGGGTTGACCCGGTAAACTCACGGTAATCTTTCACCATGTGCTGGTAATCAGTATATCCACAGTGCGAAGCAAGTGTCTGCCAGTTTATGGAAGGTAAACGCAAATGAGTAAAATAAGAGTGGTTGAACCTGAAAATCCTGAGAAAAGTTTTTGGACTGGTACCTATCCTTTCTAAAAACCTTCTCTCCAGTTGACGAGTTGATAAACAACTTAATGCTGAAAATTCTTTTACAGTAATTCGCTTATTATGCAATAACAAATCCATAGCCGAATCAAAAGGCAAAACTTCATGAGATGATTTTCTGACAAGATTTTCCAGGTACAAAGTCACCTGGCTGATCATGTCCTCATAAGATTCCATGCTGGCTAACCTTTGGTTAAGACATCTCACATCTTGTCCAAGAACAGCTTCGGCATCCGCTGCCTGGTTGATAAACTCGGAAAATGGGATTTTTATTATCCGGTTGAGAGCACCTGGCTTGAAAACAACAAGGATCATTAGAAATTCTGCTGAAATATTGCGGTTGATCTGGTGTGTGTACTGGCCGGAAATTGTTGATCTTGGTCGCTGTATCCTGATCCCATCCGCTTTATATTCTGTGGTTTCAAATCCGCGAACATAAAAAGTGATGCAATGTTCGGGCCGGGGCGGATAAGGCTTGTATGGGATCTTTCCATCGGGATGAAAAATAAAATGTCTGAGGTGGATCACCTCAACGTAATTATGCAATACTATTGATGGTTTATAGCTCCTGAAAATCATGGAAAGCCGGTTAAAAGAAACACGCGGCACTTTGCACAAACACTATTAACAATTTACACAAATTAATTATATAACGAAACGTTTAAAAAAAAGGAAGAATACTCCATTATAAAGAGCTTCTTCCTTTTCTAAACTTTATTACAACTAACTGACTACCTTAAAGTTTCACTGCAAGTCCAATTTGCAGCGGTGAAATACCATAACCCACTTCAGCAAAACCACCCAGTTTTTCATTGAAGAAATAACGGGCACCCGCATGGATCTCGATATCCACATCACCACCACTGGAACTCAGGTCTTCATGATTATCTTCCAGGTACTTAAAGCTGTAATTCCTGTACAGTAAACCCAGTCCCGCGTACACATCCAGTTTGTCATTGGCAAGTTTCAGGGTTTCATTCAGGTGATAAGATCCCCTGGCACCAAAAAGAAAATATGTGTATTTCCAACTGCTCGCATATTTTTTCTGCACATAACCAATGCCAACACCCGCGCTGATGTTTTTTGTGAATCCATGTTCAAAAGAAGCGGTGATGGGCAGGCCGCCGGTACCTGAAAGACCGTAGGTACCAAGACCAATACCCGCGTTGAGAAAATTCATTCCTTTCACATCGGTTACTCCACCTGAATTCTGCGCGGAAGTTTTCTGGGTTAACATCAAAATAAAAAGGGCCGGAAGGATCAATAGTTTTGTTTTCATTGTTTTTCGTTTTTTGTTATGATTTGAAACAAAACTATTTACCGCGACAGCTCAAAAGTTGAGGGGATGTATGAATTGAGATTTCTGGTTTTGATTTGCGGAAATTAGTGGATAGACCATGGTCCATGGTCCATGGACTATGGACTATGGTCTATGGACTATGGTCTATGGTCCATCGACTTCTCAAGCTTCTCAATACATTTCAATACTTTCTGCCTGTTGCCGGCTGCTGTCATCCATCTTGGAAGCCTGCTGCCGATACTTTGATTGCGGTTGGGTACATTATTGCGCTCCCTTAGAAAAGCCTGCACATGAGATTTGATCACAGCCAGGTGTTCGTAATTCAGCGCTGCCAGCGTATGACCCTCACAGTTGATCTTTAGCCAAACAGGAAGTGGGAGGTTCAGCGTTTCATATATCCTGCTGAAACCACAATGACCGCAACTGCCTGCCATAGCAGTTGTCCAGGTATAAACCTTGCTGGGTACCACCACCAGTTGTGCCTGCCTCTTGCAAGTGGGACACTCCACCAGCACCTTATCAGTAAAATCAGATATCAGCGCCTTATAACTCTCTTTGGATCTTTTCTTTGACATACTGAAAAATAAAAAAAGCTACTGTATGTAGCTTTTCAATATCTGTGATGAATGTCTGCATAGGAAGGCTAGCAGCTTGTAGCTTGCAGCTTGCAGCTTGTAGCTTGCAGCTTGCAGCTTGCAGCTTGCAGCTTGCAGCTCCCTCAATTCACCGCCTTATTCACCAAATCCGCCGCCTCGCTCAGCAAAATAGCTGACTGCACTTTCAGCCCGCTTTCATCAATGAGCTTTTTGGCTTCTTCGGCATTGGTTCCCTGCAATCTTACAATGATAGGGATATCAATATTGCCCATATTCTTATAAGCATCAATAACTCCCTGTGCCACGCGGTCGCAACGAACGATGCCTCCGAATATATTGATCAGGATGGCTTTGACTTTTGGATCTTTCATGATGATCCTGAAACCTGCTTCCACTGTCTGGGCATTTGCAGTACCACCCACATCCAGGAAGTTGGCCGGCTCGCCACCACTCAGTTTGATCATATCCATGGTTGCCATCGCAAGACCGGCACCATTCACCATGCAACCCACGTTGCCATCGAGTTTTACAAAATTGAGATTGTGTTGCCCTGCTTCCACTTCAGTCGGATCTTCTTCACTGATATCACGCAGGTTGGCGAGGTCGGGATGACGCATCAGCGCATTATCATCCAGGTTCATCTTGCAATCCACCGCTACGATCTTATCATCCGAAGCTTTGAATAGCGGGTTGATCTCCAGCATGGAGCAATCCAGTCCAACGTAAGCATTGTAAAGATTGGTCACAAACTTCACCATGTTCTTAAACGCATCACCTTTCAGCCCGAGGTTGAAAGCGATCTTGCGCGCCTGGTAACCCTGCAGTCCGCCACCCGGGTGCACCCACTCTTTGTGGATCTTTTCTGGTGTATCATGCGCAACATCCTCGATGTTCATTCCACCTTCGGTACTGTACATGATCACATTCTCGCCCCTGGCACGGTCGAGCAATATGGAGAGATAAAATTCTTTTCTTTCGTTGGGCCCATCATAATACATATCCTGTGCTACGAGGATCTTATTCACCACTTTGCCGGTCTCACCGGTCTGGATGGTCACCAGCGTACCGCCCAGGATCTTTGAAGAGATCTCAGTAACCTCATCCAGTGATTTCACCACTTTCACACCATTCACACCAGTTTCCCTGATCTTTCCCTTACCCCTTCCACCTGCATGGATCTGGGCCTTGATCACGGCAAAGCTGCTTCCGTACTGTGTTTTGATCTGGCGATAAGCCTCTTCCGCTTCATGGACAGTGCTGGCAGCGATGCCTTCCTGGGTTAGAACGCCAAATTTTTTTAATAGTCCTTTGGCCTGGTATTCATGCAGGTTCATGGTAAAAATTTTAGTGGCGCAAAAATAAGTAAAGCCAGTGAGCTAATCCTAAGCTTTTTCAATGGGCATTCATAGCCAGTAAAATCACAAAATTCTTATTGTGTAAAAGCAATAGCCGGGAAGACGGGAAGGCGGTAAGTAGATTGTTCAGAGAATGGAGACTATTCCTATACAAAAAAGATCTTTGTGTATAATTCGCAATCAGTATTACAGTTATTATTTTCAGCCCCTACTTACCGCCTTACCGTCTTCCCGGCCTTGCCAATTACGTAAAAAAAAATTATGAACTTAACATTATGAAATTGCTAATATGGCCGATAATGGCCGCTCTAATATCCTGCAAAAGCATTCAGCCAAAACCTATTCCACGCCAATCCCATCTCACCGGCTCAGCATTCTACCAAACTGCAGCCTCTTTTAACTGGAAACAAAGAGATTCCCTGGTTGTCAAAGAAATCCTAGATGGCAACATGCCCGACTTCCTCAAAAAATTCAAAACCATCGAAACTTCCATCACTGATTCAGCTACTGGAAAAAAAATCAAGGCCGTTTATTATGTAGCACCCGATTATCTTTCTCTCGGCACCAATGATGACTGGGCCCGTGTGAATATTAGTCCACAGGCAGCACAGAAAATAGCTGACAGCCTGGATTGTTTTCTTCCCACAAAAAAAATGGTGGATGATATCTACCGGGCGGCAGAAGTGAAACTTGCCCCTGTTCCCCTGTATGCCTACCGCGACAGCACGCCTACCATGTACCATCACCACCTCATCATTGAAGGACAGCGACAAGGCAGGAAAGGTCTGATCGCCGGCATCAAAAAAGATGTGGTAATCAGCGGCAGGCTGATACAGGAAGGGCTCACTGCCAAACGGGAGCCACGCGTTGCCATTTATGGATGGCACCAGCCCAATGGTAAACCCATACAACCGCTTTATACCGGTCATGTATACTGGTGGGTGGATTACAGCCAGGGAATCCGTCTTGTTTACCGGAAGATCAAGGTGAATGGGCAGTGGAAAGATTACCGGGAAATCCTCTCCGACCCTCTACTGAAGCGCCTTCTGTGCGATGAGGAATATTGTGATTTCTATAATTACCCATATTAATACCGCAAGGCTATCTTTGTCGGGATGGAAAATTTTGACAAACTACAGGAAACCACTGCTTTTTTGAAACGCTACAATACCTCCAACGCTAAAATTTGCGTGGTGCTCGGTAGCGGTCTTGGAAATTTTGTAAAAGAGATCAGGGTTGATCATGAAGTTCCATATAAGGACATTCCTCATTTCCCCGTCTCCACCGTGGAAGGCCACCAGGGAAAACTGATATTCGGAACCATTGCAGGCAAAAATATCATAGCCATGGCCGGCCGTTTTCATTTTTATGAAGGTTACAGTTCAGAAGCAGTTGTATTTCCCATCAGGGTTATGAAATTCCTGGGAGTGGAAACTATTTTTCTATCCAATGCCGCCGGCGGCGTTAATCCCAAACTCAAAGTTGGTGACCTTATGATCATCAATGACCATATTTCAATGGACATTGTGAACCCCCTTATCGGTAAGAATGATGAGCGTATGGGTCCACGATTCCCCGACATGAGTGAGCCTTACAAAAAAGACCTCATCGCGAAGGCTAAAGAGA
>CAYWSQ010000198.1:0-7610 GCA_964460925.1 uncultured Flavisolibacter sp.
CAATGCCGCCGCTGGCACCAAGGGTTGCTTTTTTAAAACCCATTTTGGAGAAATAATCCCTGATGCCCAGCAAAAGAGCCTTGTGTATCTCTTCGATATTTTTTTCTTCCGTCAGGTATTTAATGATATCTGCATCACGGCCTACTTCAGCGGCCGAGTAAAAATATTTCCGTGCTGTGGAAGGATTACTTTCTTCATCGCTTTTAACTCCAACAGGGCCCTCCGACGGTGAAATAACCGATTGCTCTTTCTTTCCCAGTTGGGAAAGGTCGAACAAAGCATAGTCTTCTTCAAAATATTTCATTTCCCTGGCCATCTTTCCCTGCGCGTCATACACAAGGCTTCCACCGTCAAATACCACTTCAGTCTGTGCCCCCACTGTATTGCAATACAACATGGGAAGTCCATATTTGAGGGTATGCGCTTCCATGATACTTCTCCTGACCACATCAGCCGCATAGTTGTAGGGTGAGGCTGAAAGATTGAGCATCACATCAGGTTTCTCACCAATTAGTTTTTCCATGGGAGTGATCCTGTACAGGGGATTATCGCCCAGGTTCCAGATATCCTCGCAAATGGTGATGGCCAGCTTCTTTCCTTTGAAGTCAACACATTTCCATTCGTAAGCCGGTTCAAAATACCTGTACTCGTCAAATATGTCGTAGTTCGGCAGCAATGTCTTGTGCACCACCGCCTCCACTTTTTTATCATGAAGCAGGTAAACCGAATTAAAAAGATCCTTGCCTTCCTTTCGTGGGTTCCGCGAAGGAGCTCCTACCAGTACACCTATACCCGAAGTGTGTTCGCAGATGCGCTGAATAGTTTCTTCACACAGTCTTATGAAGTCATTGAATTCAAGAAAATCACCCGGAGGATAACCACACACACTCAGCTCGGAAAACATCACCAGGTCTGCGCCTGCCTCCCTGCCCATGCGGATGCCTTCAATGATCTTTTCCGTATTCCTTTCAAAATTTCCAATATGATAGTTCTGCTGCGCTAAAAAAATCTTCATCTTCGTTAATTAAGCTATAGGCTGCCAAAGTTCAGAAATAAATCAGCAATAAAGCCGTTTACCGACTATGCGTTCAACCAGTTTTATATTCCTTCTTTTTTTGATTGTTTCCTGTTCCAACCGTGGCAATCACCCGGATGTTTCCCATATAAAAGTGGACCTGTCCATTGACCGGTTTGAAAAGGATTTTTTCTCCATTGACACCAGCAATATCCTGGCCGGGCTTAATGGACTTAATAAAAAATACCCGAGATTCTATCCGGTATTCACCAACGACATCCTGCTGATGAACCAGGACCATATCATCCAGAACGGTGAGGTTGGACTCACACCTGCAGGTTACAGTATCATCAATAGTTTTATCAGTGGTTATAAAGCAGTGTCTGATACCATCCAGGATAAATACAGGAATCTTTCCTGGCTGGAAGATGAACTGGAAGAAGCCTACCGCTTTGTAAAATATTATTATCCTGATTATACGGTACCGGGAGTGCTCACCTTTATCGGCACTTTTGATGCGCCCGGTGTGGTACTCACGCCTAAACACCTGGCGATCGGCCTGCACCAGTTCGCAGGTAAAAATTTTTCAGCGTACAGCGCACCGGTCATCCGCCAGATGTATCCTGAGTTTATCTCAAGAAGATTTGACAAAGAATTTTTGACCGCGGCCTGCATGAAAGCAGTGGTGGATGATATCTACCAGGTACCTGAGACCGGGAAGCTGATCGAACTGATGATTGAAAAAGGAAAACAATGGTACCTGCTCAATAAATTTATACCGGATGCTCCCGATAGTGTTAAGACAGGTTATACAAAAAGACAAATGGAATGGGTAGAAGCCAATGAAGGAAATATCTGGGGTTCCATTCTTCAGAATACACCAGACCTCTATACCATGGATAATGAGCGTATCGAAAACTACCTGGGAGAAGCGCCTTTTACCCAGAATATGGAAGCATCCAATGCTTCACCCGGCAATATTGGCCAGTGGGTGGGCTGGAGGATCGTAGAAAAATTCGCGAAAAACAATGATGAACGAACAGTTCAGCAGGTTTTGGCGGCACCAGCCAACCGCATCTTCCAGGAAGCGAAGTATAAACCGAAATAATGTGAGAAAGCCAATGGCCAATGGCTTTTAGCCTTTAGTTATACTTAAACGGCGCGATCATATCAAAAGCCGGAATCGCCACTTCCATCTGGTCCTTTGAGTGCAGGTTTTCCATTACATAGGTACCATGCATCCTGCCGATCTCCGTGTGCAGGTTACACCCGCTTACATACTGGTATTCTTCCCCGGCACTGATAATAGGCTGCATGCCCACTACTCCTTCACCTTCCACTTCGCGGTAACTGCCATCGCTGTCAAAAATGAACCAGTGGCGGCTGTGCAGTTTTACGGGAAAAGGATTATGATTTTCGATGGTAATCCTGTAGGCGAACATGTACTCTGACTGGAGCGGGTTTGAATAATCCTGCTGGTAAAATGTTTCCACGCTAACCTTAACGCCTTCCGAAATCATGCTGACCATACAATTCGTTTTTGTTACAACCTCAATAAATCAAAGTTGCTGCCACAATTTATAAACGATTTATTTAGAGAAAAAGTTTCTACATCATCTATTTTTGCGGCACTAAAACCTCAGGATATGAAAATAGCTGTAGCGAAGGGAGATGGTATCGGGCCGGAAATCATGCAGGCCGTACTTAAGATATTCGATGCCAATAAACTAGGTCTTGAATATGATTTTGTTGACATGGGAAAATGGGTTTTCGATAAGGGTTTTTCCAATGGTATGACACCCGAGGCACAGCAAAAGATCGAGGAATTAGGGGTCTTGTTCAAGGGGCCAATGGAAACTCCTAAGGGCAAGGGCGTTAAAAGTGTGAATGTTACCGCAAGAAAAACGTGGAATACTTACGCCAATAAAAGGACCTTCCAGACCCTCCACGGTGTTGATACGGTTTTCAGCAAAGCAGGCATCCCGATCGATATCACCATTGTACGTGAAAATATTGAAGACACTTATGGAGGCATTGAACACATGCTCACCCACGATGTAGCCCTGAGCCGCAGGTTTATCACAAGGCCGGGTAGCATGCAGGTGATCAAATATGCTTTTGAAATGGCCAGGCAGAAAAAGGCCCGGCGCATTACCTGTGGGCATAAGGCCAATATCATGAAGCTCACTGATGGGCTGTTTCTCGAATGCTTTTACGAAGTAGCCAAGGATTATCCCGATCTGAAAGCTGATGACAAGATCGTTGACGACCTGGCCATGCAACTGGTGATCAAACCCGATCAGTATGATGTGATCGTGATGACCAATCTCCAGGGGGATATCATATCAGATTTATGCGCCGGGCTTGTAGGGGGCCTGGGCTTTGCTCCTTCAGCCAATATCGGTGACCATATCTCCATTTTTGAAGCTGTTCACGGAACCGCCCCTGATATTGCCGGGAAGAATATTGCGAATCCCACTGCGCTTCTCCTGAGTGGACTGGGCATGCTGCGTCACCTTGGATTCACGGAAAATGCCGCTGTCATTGAAAATGCTTTATTGTATACGCTTGAGCAGGGCATCAGGACCGGCGATTTCGGCGACCGTTCAAAGCCGGCCTTGAATACTACGGAATTTGCCGATGCCATTATTGGAAACTTTGGCAAAACCCCACAACTCAATTCAAGACCTCTTATTGCCAACGATCCTGACACAACGGAAGTGGCGCAACTGGAAAGAAATCCCATGCTCGTTTCCAAAGAGGCACAGGAAGAAAAGATCGTGGGTGTTGACATGTTCATTGAAAGTGTTGAGCAACCAGAACATATCGCGCAGATCTGCCAGCACCATGGCGGTGTAAAATTCAAACTCATAAATATCAGCAACAGGGGTACTCAGGTATGGCCAACAGGCTCAAAATATACCAACCTGGTAAACCAGTACAATCTTCGATTTGAAGCTTTGAATGAACAACCGCTCAACCAGCAGGATGTGATCGGTTTGTATGTAAGTTTGAGTGCAGATTACAAGATCTGCTCGATCGAGATCCTGAATATGTGGGATGGAAAGAGAGCGTATAGTTTAGCGCAAGGCCAATAGCCAATGGCCATTAGCTATTAGCTCTTCCTCGCATTCACATACCCGTTCTTCACCAGCCATTGCAGAACTTTTTCTCGCTGGTCGCCCTGGATGATGATCTCATTGCCTTTGGCAGAGCCGCCTGTGCCGCAATAATTTTTTAATTTTTTACCGAGGTCCTGCAGGTCTTCCTCTTTCCCTGTGAATCCTTCCACCAGGGTTACCGCCTTTCCTCCCCGGTGTTTGGTCTCCAGGCGGATCTTCAGCTTTTGCTGTTTAGGCGGCAATGTTTCAGACAGATCCTGCTGCTCTTCTTCGAACCTGAAAGAAGGATCGGTGCTGTAAACGAAACCGTTTTTATCGGGCTTATTTTTTTTACTCATTGTTGAAATTTAAGGACTACCGACTACTCACTACCGACTACCGACTACTGACTACCGACTAACCAATGACCGCTTTCAAACTCAAATCCAAACTCTGTGCCTGGTGAATGACAGCTCCTGTGCTCACATAATCAACACCCGTAGCCGCATACTCCTCGATATTATCGAGCGTGATACCACCGCTGGCTTCTGTTTCAAATGCACCTCCAATGATGTTAACCGCTTCCTTCACCTGCGCGGGTTTGTAATTATCCAGCATCAGCCTGAATACTTTACCCTGTCCCATCTGCATCAGCTTTTTTACATCATCAATGCTTCTTGTTTCCACTTCTATTTTGAGTTCGGGATGGTATCGTTGAACATAATCATAAGCCCTGTTCACTGCTTCTTCAATACCGCCGCAATAATCAATATGGTTATCCTTCAGCATGATCATATCAAACAATCCAAAACGGTGATTGATACCACCACCAATGCGGACGGCTTCTTTTTCCAGCAGCCGGAAATTGGGAGTGGTCTTGCGGGTATCCAGCAAACGGGTATGGTAGCCTTCCAGTTTTTTTGTATATGCTTTTGTAAGGGTGGCGATACCACTCATGCGCTGCATGCAGTTCAGCACCAGCCGTTCCAGTTGCAGGATGGTATGAACATTCGTTTCCACCTCGAAGGCCGTTTCACCTGCATTCATAGCCTCTCCATCCTGTTTGAACCGCGTGAATTTTGCCTGGGGTCTTTTGTATAAAAAGATCTTCTCCGCTACATCAAGCCCGGCAAGGATCCCATCCTGCTTGATCTTTAATACCGCTTTTCCTTTTACTTCAGCAGGAATACAGCTAAGCGTGGAGTGATCGCCATTGCCTATATCTTCCTGCAATGCTGCATCAATGAGCCGGATCAGTTGCGCATCAAAATCTTTCATCACGCAAAAATAAAAATCCCGGCTTACAGCCGGGATTTTTATTGCCAATAGCCAAAGGCTAAGCGCTAATTCGATTGAAACCTGATCTCCTTCACCACCTGCCTGCCATTCTTCGTTTTCATGAAGACCGTGGTGCGGTAGCTTCCTGATTTTGTTCTGAGTGTTCCCACGCAGAACTGGCTGCCCCCGTTTTCACCGGTATGTTGTTTATCAAATCCAAGCACACCATTATTTGCAAAGAAATCCTTCAGCACCATCACAGCCTGGGCCTTGCTGTAACTGTCAGATTTGGTAGGAAGCGCGATCTCCACGCTTTCATCAATATGTTTGGCCAGTTCCTGGGCATTCCCGTCACGGAGAGCACTGATCACTTCATCAAGACCCCTGAGCGGGGTAAAAGCCGATGCCAGCGTGAACAGGATAATGGAGGAATAAAGCAGGATCTTTTTCATAAAAGCGATTTGGCGCCCTTGATCGAAAAATGTGCCACAGGGCGGGTTGTGGTACTGCATTACTAAATTAAACAAAACCTTCACCTTTTAATAGATTTGCAATTCTTTTAAACGTTGTTATGTCCAAAAGAAAAGTAATTCTCGTGATCATGGATGGATGGGGACTTGGAAAGGTTGCATCTTCTGATGCAATTGTTAATGCACATACTCCATTTGTTTCTTCCCTTTATAAAACTTACTCTAACACTACCTTAACAACCTGTGGTGAAGCCGTGGGATTACCGGATGGTCAAATGGGTAATTCAGAAGTAGGGCACCTGAACCTGGGTGCAGGTCGAATCGTGTACCAGGAACTGCAGCGGATCAATGTGGCGATAAGGGAAGGCGAACTGGCACGGAATGTAAAACTGATGGAAACGATTGCCTATGCCAAAGAGAATGGCAAACCGCTCCATTTACTGGGACTGGTTAGCAATGGTGGCGTGCATTCACATATCAACCACCTCAAAGCCATACTTGATGTATGTGCTGAACAGGGACTACATAATGTTTTCATCCATGCTTTTACCGATGGCCGCGACTGCGATCCCAAAAGCGGGCTGGCTTTCATCACGGAACTGGAAGAACACTGCAAACTCTCAACCGGCAAGATCGCTACCATCTGCGGAAGATATTATGCCATGGACCGCGACAACCGCTGGGAAAGAGTAAAGCTGGCATACGATGCCATGGTGCATGGAAAAGGAATTTATACCAAGGGAGCACGCGAAGCCATCATCTCTTCCTATGAACAAATGGTAAGTGATGAATTCATTTTACCTGCCGTGATCACGGAAAACGGGATTCCGCTTGCTACCATTAAGGATGGTGATGCAGCTTTATGCTTTAATTTCCGCACCGACAGGTGCAGGGAGATCACAAGGGCGCTCACACAAACGGAATTTCCGCAGCAGGAAATGAAACCGCTTGTACTGCATTACACCACCATGACCGAGTATGATGCCACTTTCAGAGGGGTGCATGTTATATTTGAAACGGATAACCTGAATAACACACTCGGCGAAGTGCTGGAACAAAATGGTATGAGGCAGATCCGCATCGCTGAAACAGAGAAATATCCCCACGTAACATTTTTCTTCAGCGGCGGGCGTGAAAAACCATTTGAAGGAGAAACCAGGATCATGATCCCTTCACCTAAAGTGGCCACCTACGACCTGCAGCCGGAAATGAGCGCAGTAGAAGTGACCAATGCCATCATCCCCGAAATTGAAAAAGAAGAAGCAGCCTTCATTTGTTTGAATTTTGCCAATGCCGACATGGTTGGGCATACCGGGATCTGGCAGGCCGCCATCAAAGCTGTTGAAACGGTTGACAACTGTGTTCAAAGGGTGGCGACGGCTGCACTGGCCCATGGCTACACGGTATTTCTTACTGCAGATCATGGAAATGCCGACTATATGATCAATGAGGACGGATCACCCAATACAGCACATACACTTAACCCGGTTCCTTTCTTCATCATTGATAAGAACTGGAGAGGAACCATTCATCCCGGCAAACTTGGTGACCTGGCGCCAACCATACTGACCATGCTGGGATTGCCGGTTCCGGAAGAGATGACCGGTAATATTCTGATTGCTTAAAATGTTTTCATACTTTGTGGCATCCTGTGCGCCAAAGAAAAACCATAGCAATTGCCTTCCTGGCTTTCCTTCTCATTCCCCTGTTCTTTTCAGGAGGGCTGCAGCTTTTCCAGGTCTATCT